>CAZXMO010000054.1:0-25148 GCA_964641125.1 uncultured Spirochaetales bacterium | reverse complement strand
GTGTAATTTTTTTCCGGGTAGTGCCTGCCGGAGACTGGAGAGTATTTCGGGGTGAGTAAAGCCAACGCTATGCCGGAGACCGGACTTGAACCGGTACAGCTTGGTTAAAGCCGGAGGATTTTAAGTCCTCTGTGTCTACCAATTCCACCACTCCGGCGGGGAAATCAGGTTATACTACCGAGACCCGCGGCCTTGGTCAAGCACGTACGGATTTTCCGGCCCGGGGCGGGAATCACGAAAACCTCGCCTTCAGGTCCGCGAACAGGCGTGCCGCCTCTTCCTCATCCACCGGCTCCTCCTCTTTACAGGTTTCGATGAGACCCGGAGGAATTTCTTCCAGGAAGGGGGAGGGGGAGCACTCGACGTAATTGTTCATGTACTTTCTCGTTCCGCAGGAGGTCATGTAGAGCTTTTCCTTGGCCCGGGTTATGGCGACGTAGAAGAGGCGCCGTTCCTCCTCGATATTCGCCGGGTCCTCTTCAACGGCCCGGGCGTGGGGTATGATTGTGTCTTCCACCCCGGCCAAGAATACCAGTTTGAATTCGAGCCCCTTCGCCGCGTGGATGGTCATGAGGTTGACCTTACCCTTCTCGGATTCCTCGTCGATATCGTCCCGGGTGATAAGGGTAATACGGTTGAGGAAGCCGAAAAGATTGGCCTCCTCGGTGTCGGGGTCCTTCTCCCACCGTTCGAGCATCTCGGTGAAAAGGGTGATATTCCGGTACTTGAACCGGGCTATCTTATCGTTGTGCTGGTATTCGCTGATGAGCCACCCCCAGTAGCCCAAGGCGTCGACCATCCCCCGGAGAGTATCGGACAGGCTTTTCTCCGAGAGGAACTTGTTGCGGTAGAACTCGATGAGGAAGAAGAACTCCCCTATGTTTTTCTTGGTTTTTTCTCCCACCGGACTGTCCTCGGCGTGGTACAGGGCGGAGACCGCCGAGTAGAGGCTCATCTTCCGCCGATCGGCGAAATCACGGATCTGCAGGAGGGTCTTTTTTCCGATCCCCCGCCGGGGGGTATTGATGATCCTAAGAAGATTCACATCGTCCTCGGGGTTCGCCATCACCCTCAGATACGAGGTTATGTCTTTCACCTCCTTCCGCTGGAAGAAACTGGTCCCCCCCGAGACGTGATAGGGGATGTTCTCGGCTAGAAAGCTTTCCTCGATCGAGCGGGTCAGGGAGTTGGTCCGCACCAGGACCCCGACCTCTCCGTAGCCGAGCCCCTCTTTGACGGCGAGGTTCTTGATAGTCCTCGAGATAAAATCGGCCTCCTCGGTCTCGCTCCGGGGATAATGAATTTCGAGGGGCCTTCCCCCGTCCGTTCCGGTCCACAGCTCTTTGATCTTCCGGTTGGTATTGTTGGCGATAAGTCCGTTCGCGGCGAGGAGGATCGTTCTCGTGGAGCGGTAATTCTGTTCGAGTTTGATCTCCTTTCGCTCGGGATAGCGCATTTCGAAGGTGACGATATTTTCGTAGTTGGCCCCCCTCCATGAGTAGATCGACTGATCATCGTCCCCGACCACGCAGATGTTCCGGTGCTCCGAGGCGAGAAGGTCCACCATTTCGAATTGGGCGATGGAGGTATCCTGGAACTCGTCGACGGTGATGTAGCGGAACTTTTCACGATACTCTTTTAAGACTTCGGGGTGCTCTTTGAAGAGCTTGACGGGAAGGATGATCAGATCGTCGAAGTCCACCGCGTTGTAGGCCTTCAGATGACTCTGATACTCTTCGTAGAACTCCCGGTATCCTTCATTCCCCCGCTCCCAGCCGGTTCTGCCGGTCTTGATGTCCGAGAAGAGATTGGCCGTCGCGAAAAAATCGTGGGCGTCCCGGGCGTGGCCGAGTTCTCTCGATACTTCCTTGACGAGGGCCACCTTATCGGTTTGATCATAGATGCTGAAGTTCTCCCGATAGCCGAGATGTCTTATCGAATTCCTAAGGATTTTAACGCCGAAGCTGTGAAATGTGGAGACCGTAAGCATGCTGAGTTTCTTACCGGTGAGCTCGTGGATCCGGAAGGACATTTCCCGGGCGGCCTTGTTGGTAAATGTGAGGGCGAGCATATGCGATTGAGGTATTCCCTCCTCGAGCATGTGAGCGAGGCGGTAGATGATGGTCCGTGTCTTTCCCGATCCCGCCCCGGCTATTATCAGGAGGGGCCCTTCGATGGTAGTAGCCGCCTTGAACTGCTCTTTGTTGAGCTCTTTCGCGAGTTGTTCCGTATTCATATTGTTTTCTATTAGATGTTTCTCTTGATCAAAAAGGAAAAGGCCCCTATACCGAAGTAGGTAACCGTGGTCACGATGACGCCGGATATCATGACCCCGGCGAGGACCGCTAAGAAAGTCCGTTTGGCGTCGAGTCCCAAGATCCACGCCCCCAGGGTCCCGGTGTAGGCGCCGGTTATAGGAAGGGGGATGGCCACGAAGAACATCACCCCCCAATATCCGAACCGATCTACTTTTTTCTGCACCCGGTGCCGGGCCCGCTCGACCACCCGGGCAAAGAGATTTCGGTACCACCGCATAAGTGAGAAGAGACGGTGGAAGGAAAAGAGAAAGAAGTAGACAAGGGGGCCGACCAGGGTGTTCAAAGCCACGCAGTAGAAGTAGGCCACCGGAACGCTCATCCCATTGGCGATACCGTAGGGTATGGCGCCGCGAAGCTCCGAGATAGGCAGGAGGGACAAGATCCCGCTGATGAGAAAGGTTCGTTCGGTCATACGCTATTTGACATCGAACCTGTGGACGGTAGTTTCACGGTAGGTCTCGCCGGGATTCAGTACCGCTGAGTCGAAGTTCTCCTGGTTGATTGCGTCGGGAAGATACTCCGATTCGAGACACAGTCCGTGGTGTTTCTCGTATATTGCTCCGCCGCGGCCTTCGATTCCGTCCAAGAAGTTCCCCGAGTAGAATTGGATTCCCGGTTGGGTGGTGGAGATCTTTAAAAAGCGTCCGTTATCCGGCAGGTAGAGCTCAGCGGCGTTCCCGAGCTCTCCTTCTTTCTTGTTGAGGACCCAGCAATGATCGAAACCGCCCACGTCGTCGATATCCTGATCGATTCGCTTTCCCAGCTTGAAATCGAAGGGCCCGTTCCCCACGTGCTGCAGCTCTCCCGTCGGGATCAGATCGTTTCCCACCGGAACGTAATGATCGGCGAAGAGAGTCAGGAAGTGGTCCACGACGGAGCCGCCTCCGGCGAGGTTCCAGTAGGTGTGGTTGGTCAGGTTGACCGGGGTGGGCGCATCGGTGGCCGCGGTGTAGTCGATCCGGAGCTCGTTCTCTTCGGTGAGGGTGTAGACCACTGTTACATCCAGGTTGCCCGGATATCCCTCCTCTCCGTCGGGGCTCAGATAGCTCAAGACCACCGAGGCCGAATCGGTATTCTTGCCGCTTTCCGCCTTCCACACCACCTTGTCGAAGCCTTTGATACCCCCGTGGAGGTGGTTCTCCCCGTTGTTTTGGGCCAGGGTGTATTCTTTTCCGTTCAAGGTAAACCTTCCCTCCGCGATCCGGTTCGCGACTCGGCCTACTGTTGCTCCGAAGTAGGGGTGGTCCGAGAGGTATCCTTCGAGGGTGTCGAAACCCAGGGTAACCTCTCCTACGTTCTTGTTCCGGTCCGGCATCTCGAGGGACATGAGAATACCCCCGTAGGTGATGATCGACGCCTTGACGCCGTTCTTATTCGTCAGATCGTACCGGGATATCTCCCGGCCGTCGTCGAGGGTCCCGAATTGTGTTTCCTTGAGTTCCATGCCGCTTACTCCTATTTTCGTTTCTACTCCCGCTCTCCGAGGAGGGTTTTGAGCTGTTTGATGTCCGCAATCAGTTTTCCCCGGTCTAGGTTCTGGAATTTCTTCGGTACCATCTCCCTGCTGGTGCACTCGAGGACCGCCACTAAGTTCTGGAGCTCGATTTCATGGGGATAGGCCGGGGGAACAAAGTCCTCGATGGTGGTTTCCAAATCCTCCCGGGTAATGGTGACGTGATTGTTCATAGCCGCGTTGAACTTAGCCCGGATCAGGATTGCCTCGATATCGGCGCCGGAGAAGTCGTTCTTGTGCTTCTTGAAGAGGTCCGCTCCGGAAACTTCTCCGGAGAGGCGTATTTTCAGCTTGCTTACCAGGATCTTGAAGAGGTCCTCCTTCTCATCCGTACTCTCGGGATAGAAGAGAGCCAGGTGCTCTTCGGCGCGCCCCTGCCGTTTTAAGTCGATGGGAAGGAGATCGGGCCTGCAGGTGATGAGAAACCAGATAATCTTTCCCCGGTACTCGGTGTCCCCCATGAAGCTCGCTATCTGGGCGAATATCCGGTTGCTCGTTCCCGAATCCCCCTCCATGTTCCGGTCGCCTAGGAAGGCGTCGGCCTCATCGATCATAACCCCCACCGGGGCCATGGCTTTGAGAATATTGAGGACCTTTTCCAGGTTCGATTCGGTAACCCCCTGCCACTTGGACCGAAAGTTCCGGAACTTTACAATGGGAATCCCAATTTCTCCGGCAAAGGCGGTCACCATAAAGGACTTTCCGGTCCCCACGGGGCCTGAGATGAGGT
This sequence comes from uncultured Spirochaetales bacterium, assembly GCA_964641125.1. Classification (GTDB taxonomy): domain Bacteria; phylum Spirochaetota; class Spirochaetia; order SPDA01; family CAZSGZ01; genus JBKHAJ01. The sequence goes on along the minus strand of CAZXMO010000054.1, from coordinate 20,587 downwards.
ATCCCATGGGGAGGACGTCGAGACGCCCCTGCTTGATGGCCCGGGCGGCGCTCTTGAACCGCTTTTTGACGAAATCGTGCCCCGAAATCATCTTCAAATCGTGCTCCGATTCGATAAACTCCAACAGCCCCGCGGCCTCGTTCTCGATGATCTCCTTTTTCTTCCGCCTGAGGTAGTCCAGGGAAATCGGCCTGTCCTCTTCGAAGCTCTCCGCGGCTATCTGATTGAGATTCAAGAGATTGAGTCCCGAGGTGATCTTGGCCATTCGCTCGGGATTGAGTCCCCTGTCCAACAGGAGCGCTTCGTCCCGGTAGAGGAACTCCAGGAAGCTCGCCCGTACAGTTTCGTCGGGAATGGGGATATCCACCTTGACCGTGGAGGGGGATTTGACCAGCCTCTGGCTGATATCGACTAGATTCTCGGTGAGAAGCAGTATGGAAACATCACCCTGGGTGAAGATCGGGTCGTGTGACCATCTGTTCAGGGTTACCAGGCAGTACCGGTCGTCGTCACCGAGCTTCGATATGTCGGTATTGGGTACCACCGTCTCGGCGTAGTCTATAATAAGGACGATCCGCTTCTTCTTGTTCATGTTCATCAGGAAGTACCTTTCCAGGTAGTGGAAACCCTTCAAGGGGTCCACCGAGATGAAATCGGAAGGATCATCCTCTTCGTACATCTCGGACATAGTTGTCAGGTACTCCTTCTGCATTTCCGGCGTGCAGAAGTTGACGCCGGAGCTCCGGTCGTAGAAGGCGATGATGTCCCGGTTTCCGAAGAGGACCTCCGAGATGTAATCCTGAATCCGTACGAAAATGAACTGTCCCTCGTAGAGCTGGTGGGGGAGAAAGTCCCGGATATTGCCGTTGACGATGTAGAGGTTCGAGGTTTTCGAACAGTACTTGTACGACAAGTCCTGTGCCCAAGCGGGCAGGACCTTGATGAATTCGAGATTTTTTTTGATGAGCTGCTCGGCCATACTTCCCCCTCCCAGTAGGTCGCTATGGTTACCCTATCAGTATACGGTGAATGCCCGGCACGGTCAATCAGAAGGAGATTTTGAACTCGAGTCCCCCGTGGAGCCCGAAGACCCAAAGACTCGCGGAGCTCCGATCGAGCCCCAGGGCGATCCGCGCCAGGAGGTGGGCTGTTTCGGGGACCACAAGACTGCTGGAATGGGACACGAGTATTCCGAAGTCGAGTCCGTTTACGGGCGGATCGAAACGGGGTCCTAGAGTCGTTTCCAGAGTTTCGATGTGCTCAAAATAGAGGGACCTACGGTTTTTTTCATCTATAAAATCGAGATCGAGGGAGAACTCGGCAGGGGTCCGCCAGGTGAACCGGATCTCGACCCGGTCGGAGGTGGAATATCCCTTTTCATCGGTGTTCCCTATCTCCAAGGTATTATCGATGATGAGCTCCTCGTTGTTCCCGCCTAGGAAGGTGAGGATGTGCTCGAGGGTGAAGGAGGTAGAGAGGTGTTCCGTCCCGATCCCCCGGGTTTGAGAGAGCTCTATCAAGGTGGTAAACTCGTCGGTTTCGTAGAACCGAACCAAGGGTCTAAGGCCCCTTCGTCCGAAGAGGTTTAAAGCGGTCATCCGGAGGGAGAGGTCCCAAGTCAGGGTGTCCTCAATGTTGATTCCCCTTCGCTCGAGGGCACGGATGAATCCGAGGCCCGCGGCGCTGGGTACGAAGAGGTCCATGATCCGGGACGATGAGAGTCTCGAGAGGTTCAGCCCGGCTTCGGCCGTATAGTCGGCGTCGAGAAAATCGGAGCTGCCGGACGTAAAGTAATCGCCCTGCACGGGAGCGAAGATCTCGTAGAAGGGGATGCTTCCGTAGAAGTACTCGGCCGCGGCGTATCCCGTACCGAATCGAAAAAATCCCGTTCCGAACCCCCGCGCACCGGGGGTATCCATTATGTGAGCTGACGATCTGCCGTATCGGGGTGTCAGGGTCCATTCCGCGGGGGTCTCGGCGAGAAAGACCATGGGGAGCTCCCCGGCGACGGAGGCGTAGTTTCGCTGTCTTCGTGCCGCTGCGCCGTACTGCCTGAAGCCCAGGACATGGTCGAGTCTTCCCCCGACGGGGAGGGTGTCGATCCTCAATCCCGCATCCGCCTCCCAGGCCTGCTCCGGCGCCGGGTCTCCGTGCCAGGGAGCGAAGAACCGGTAGCCCGTAATCCAGCCGGCGAAGTAGTTCGATATCGGTTCGGCATATCCGGCGGAAACCTGTTCGAAGGAGGTATCCGCGGAGAAGGTGACCGGTACCGAAAGGGTGGTTACGATTCCCCCGCTCCACCCTTGAGTCAAGGTGTTCGAGAGAAGTGCCGTCTCCTGGACCAGGGTAAGTCCCGCCGCGCCGAATATGTCGACGATAAGGGAATTGCTCCGGGAGAAGGAGTAATCCTCTCCGTCGTGCTGCCGGCTGTACCGATCGGTGAAGACCACCGGACTCGGAATCGAAGGGATTGTAAGCTCGTGTCCCCCGGAGAGGGAGAGACGGGGGGGAGCCCACAGGAGCTCGAAATCGATTGCGGTCCCCACAAAGAGGATGTCCGCCTCCGCCTCGGTGGCGGTGCTTATGCTCCCGGGGGCGTAGCTTTCGGCGAATCCCGAGGCGAACCGGTCTCCGATGAAGGCGGTCTGCTCCCGGAGCCGGAGGTTGCTTACCACCGGTACCCCGTTAATGCTCACCAATTCCCCGTTGTAGGTGTATTCCGCTTCCCCGGCCGCTCCCGCGGAGACGGCGATATGGGCGTTCTTCAAATGGATTTCATCTATATACATCGTCCCGTCGGTTGTGCCGGTTCCCCGTATCACTATCTTCGAAAGGGTTCCCGTGGTGTCGGTCCGGGTAACCGATGCGCCGGGGAAATCTGACCCGTTGACCAGTACGGTGTCGCCGGCGAGGTCCACGGAGACCTTCGCCCATTCATCCCGGACCTCCGCGGGAAGGCCGACCTTGAGTCCGCTGCCGTCGGAACCGGTAATCTCGAGAAAGACCGTGCCCGAAGGGGTGGGGGCGGCCACGGGAAGTCGATAGTAGAACTCCAGATTGCGGTATTCTTCGAGGGGCAGGGGGGTGGTGTAGCCGGTGGCCGTCCACTCCTCCCCCGGGTCCATGTTCGACCACTCGATTTCCAGGACCTTCTGGCTCGAGTCGCCGGGGTGGAAATCGTTTAATACCTCGGGAAAGGCCTCGGTCAAGAGTTGCGGGGGAGGAGGAGAAACCTGGAACTCGAAGAGCTCTCGCAGGTGTATGTTCCCCGACGGCGTCTCTCCGTAATAGGGGCTGCTCTCCACGGATATGCCCCCTACCATGAGCCTCCCGCTTGCGTCTCCGGTCCCCGTGTAGACCAGGACGATCCTGAATGCGGAGACCGCGTGGAGCCTGTCCCGGTCGGCGGAGTCGAAGGAAACCTCCGCGAGGGTCCAAGACGAGCCGGGGAGGGGGGAGACCCCTTTTTCCACGAGCTGGTCGTTCCGTTCGGCGTCGAGGATTCCGTTACCGTTCATATCCTCCGAATCGACGACTCCGTCTCCCCCGTTATCCGGGCCGGTCCCGACCAAAAGGACCGCCCCGTTGGCGGGATCGTTGAAGGGAAATCCCCGCGCGTAGGGGCCGCTCTCTTTGTCGAGGATACCGTCGTCGTCGAGGTCTTCCCCCGCCGCGCCTAAGTGAACGTAGCATTCCAGATCGGCGGGCAGATCCTCCCCGAGCCAGTAGAAGCTCAAACTCTCCGCCCCGCTCAAGTCGATGTATCCCCCGTCCGCCGTCAGGGGGATCTGGGCCCCCACCCAGTGGTTCGAGGAGCTGACCTCAAAATCCATGACCATGACCGTGTTGTCGGCGGAGCTTCCCCCCGACCCCGCGGCGGCGGGTCCCGGCTTTTGTCCGGTCTCGTAGCTGTAGACCTGGTCCGCCGGAGCGTCCCAGGTGTAGGGCATGAGGACCGAGCCGGTCAGAAGCGAAGAGGTCCGGAAGTTGGTGTAGATAAGCCTGCCGCGATTAGCCCTGCCGACGGCGTGGCCGCCGACATTCGAGGCCGGAACCGACGAGGGATATATGTTCTTTTCGGTTATTCCGATATAGAATCCCCCTTCCTCCATACCGGGGCCGCGGAAGAGCCCCCCGGTGTCTGATGTGGCGAAGCTCAATCCCGCGTCGAAGGAGGCGTTAAACCGGTCGCTGCCGTAGGAGAAACCCGACGTCAAAAGAACGCTCCCCGGATTCTCTCCCGGCCGCGTCGTGTAGGAACCGGAGGCGAGGTTCCAGTTGAGCCCCAGAGCAAGATCGATCTCCCACGCGGGATTCAAGACGAACCGGTTGCCGATCCCCATCATGATGTTCCCCCCGCTCCCCGGGCCCGTGGTGCGGTAGGTGATCTCCACGGTATCCTCGGGAAAGATCCTTCTCCCCAGGGTCACCTCGCCGACGGCGTAGTCCACGGTAAACCGGGGTTCGGCAATTCCGTTTATCCTGACGGAGACCGAGCCGGGGACCGCGCCGGGATCGATGAAGAACCCCTCCGCGGGCTCTAAAACGGTGAGCTCGAGGACTTCCCCGTAGTATCCCTCGGATATCTCCCGCTTAGGTCCGTAGAGGAGGGGGTATTCAACCACGAAGGGATAGCGCCGGGCGGGATCGCGGAGATCCGAGCCTGCTGACTCGACGGTGAAGAAGCCCGCCCCGGTATCCACCGATATGGGGACCGCGCTCCCGTCGGCGTAGCGGTCGTCCTTAGGCAGGAGGACGCAGGAGTTTCGCCATTCCTCGGCCGGGGCGTTTTCCGGGAGGGAATAGGTGTTCAGGAGAGCGAAGGGGGAAAAACTCCCCGGCTCGAAGATCATGAGGGCGTCGTTCCCCTCGATGGTGACCTGCCAGCCCCAATCGCCCGGCGGGATGTTAAGATAAGTTATCCCGAAAGCGAAATCCACCGCGGGCTGAGTAATATCGATGATGTTTCCGTCCTCCCCGGCGAGAAAACCGGTGCCGAGGGCCGGGTCGCCGACCTCGTCCGGCCCCTTGGTATAGTACACCAGGACCCGGCCGGTCCGCGGCTCGACGAACTCGATGAGCCCGTCGGTTTCCGAGACGTAGGCCTCTCCCGGCTCGAGCCGGCGGTACCGGTTGCCGTCCCCGCCGGAGAGCGTCCCCTCGGTATCCTGGATATAGATGATAAGACCCTCCACATTACCGTCGGGGAGGAGAAATCTCCGGTCGGATAGATACTCCGGGAGCCCTACAAGGCTCTCTTCTCTCCTGTTATTGCCTAAGAAAGTGACGGTAGTTGTTTCGGAGGGCTCGTAGCGGATCATCAGCTCGTGCACGGTACTCTCGGAGCGCATGAAGGCGGAAGCCCCGAGGCTGTTGGAGGGCTGGTCGGGGAAGTTGAGAAATCCGTATGTCCCCATCTGTACCCCGGTGTTTCCGATAAGGACCGACCGCAAGAACTCGTCCTGCGCTCCCCGGTATCCGAGCATGAAAGTGTTCAGGCTCGAGTCTTCTTGTATGGTGGTCTCGAAGAAGTATTTCTCCCGGATCCACAGGGAGAGGGTCAGATCGGGTATCTGCCGGAAGAGGAAACCGGGGGCAAAATCGGGAAAGACGGCGGGGACTAGGGTCCCCTGATCCGAGTCGTACCCGAAGGAGAAGGACCCCATGAGCGAAGCCTTCCAGAAGCCGGTAAAAAAGAGGTCCACGTCGGTGTCTCCGATCTCACTCGCGAAGAGGGCGCTCGGGGATTCCTCGGGTACGAGCTCCTGCGCGGAACCGCTCGCAGCCGTAATACAGAGTATCAGTACGGGTAGAATGATGCGCGAAAGACTCACCTCAGGTATTATTGAGTAAATAGGGGTTCATGTAAATGAAGGTTATGTCGATATAGTAGAAAATGAATATGAGGAACGAGAAAGCCCAGGCCTTTGTCCGGCGCCTCCTGACCAACCCCGCCTTGAAGAGTTTGACCCCCCTCCAACAGGAAGAACAGATTCTTCAGTTTCTCTCTAAGAACGGATCTCAGCTGTTTCCGACCCTCTCGTCGGCTAATTTTTTTCCCGGGGCGAATTGGGAGCAGATTTGGGCAGCCTTGACCGGTGTTTTGGTAGAGGACATTAACGGCCGTCTCTTCCCGGCCCTGCAGACGATCATCGGGGAGCGAGTAGATTTCTCCTTTGTCTCGTTTTTCGGAAACGGATACGGTTCCGGGGCCGAAATCCGCCGAGAGGTCTATTCTTTTCTTACCCGGATCATAGAAAGACCCGAGGCCCGGAGAAGCTTTACCGGACCCTTTACCGCCCTATATTATAACGTTGCCGAGCGGTATTTGGACCAGGTCTTTGCCAGGAAAGAGTATGTCCACTTCGAGCTGACCAAGGTTCAGCGGCTCGATATGGGCAAGGGCCCGATCAAGAACATGATTAACGCCTCCTTACTTTTGAGACCGATCATACATATCTTGTCGATCAGTCCCGCGCCGAGGCAGCACGAGAGTACTACCGGCACCATTCAGGCGCAGTATGCCGACAAAGTTGTTGAGGCGGCGGGAAAGGGTCTCAGGACCCTGCCCAAGGAGCTTTTGACGAGTGCCGTCAATTCCAATGTGAGCTTTTTCGAGAACAAGTTCATCGAGGCCACCGCCAGGATAACCGCAATCTTTTCTTCCCGGTGCAGAAGCTATAGCCCGGCTGTCGAGGTGGACCGGGGGGCGGACACCCCCGACAAAAGCTGGTTCAGTATCGCCCGGAAAAATTACAAATTCTACGGGTACGACGTCAAGATGATCGACGAGTTCTATAAAATCGCGGCGGAGAACGGATGGTAGGAATATGGGAGAAAATATGAAAGAACACAGGGGTGTTCGCGCTTTTTTCGAGAACCTGATTATCCTAGCAATTATCCTCGTCCTCGTGCAGACTTTCTTGGAGGACTTTGCAATTCTCGCCGAGTGGTCTTGGGAATGGCGGAGGATCCTCATCTTAGCGGGTTTCGGGTTCGATCTTCTCTTCACCGTCGAGTTCTTGACCAGATTTATAGGCGCCGCCTTCAAAAAACGGGCGGGGGAGTACTTTTTTCGCAACAGAGGGTGGATAGATTTCCTGGCCTCGATTCCTCTTCTCTTGTTCAATTCAGGACCCCAGGCCGCCGCACTGCTTTTAGGCGGAACCGCCGTTGTGGGCTTGAGCGGGGTGTTGAACATCCTCAAGGTTGTAAAAGCGGTCAGAATAGCCCGGATATTGAGGCTGCTCCGAATACTCAAGATATTCAGGCAGATCAAGTACGCCGACAGTCCCATGGCTCAGCGCCATATCACTTGGATTACCACCATCACCATCTCGACCATCGTCTTCCTGATCTTCCTCTATTCGGCGGCCGCATCTTTGACCGGGTTGCCGGCCTCGGACGCTAAGTATAACGAGTCCTTTGAAAACACCGCCTTAAAGGTGGCGGAGAATCTGCGCGAAGATCGGGAAAGGACCGCCTTGGAAATCGCCGAAGCCGAGAAAGATCTTTTGATCGTCAAACACAGAGGAGACACCGTATACAGCCGGTTCGACAACGAATACTACCGAAACAATTTCGGTCCCGCCGACTACCGATACGCCCGGGTGGGGAATTTCGGCTTTTTTTTCGACCTCAGAACCGCTTTGAAGCAGCAGTCCCGGGAAAACCTCCTGTTTTTTATCATCGTGGTGGTATTGGTTGCGGCCTTTATGGTCATTTACAGCCCCCATTTTGCAATGACCGTTACCGATCCGATCCACGTCATGGAAAAGGGATTCGAGGACCCCACCTACAATCTCGAGGTAAAAATTCCGCCGAATTACGCCTCGGATGATGTTTTTCGTCTCGCTTCGTTGTATAATGAAGAATATCTCCCGCTGAAAGACCGCGCCGGAGGGGAAGAAGACGGAAGCCCGGGCGGCCTCTCAATGGACGATTTCGGAGATCTGTTCGACTCCGATGTAAACAACGAATAAACCGCACGGGAAATCACATTTTGGTCGTCTCGATGATTCAGATAATCCTGGAACTCCATGAGGTTGTATCGATCAAGGACAAGCGCGGGATAGTCAATTCGCTTAAGCGGAAACTCCAGAACAAGTTCAAGGTTTCCGCCGCGGAGGTGGATCTTCACCAGTCCCGGTGCTTTACCCAGATCGGCGCGGTCCTCGTTACTAATTCCCGCACCCACGGGGAATCGGTGATGAATAAGGTCCTCTCCTTTGTCGAGGACGAGGTGCCGGGGAGAATCCAGGATGTGGAAATCTACAGTGAATATTACTAGGAGCTCAATACGGGGAAGAGATAGATATCTTCGACTTTGTAGGTTTTTTCCATGTGGAGGACATCGTTTACCTTTTCTTCAGGAGTAAGCTCCATCTCGAAAAAGTGATGGAGCTCATCATACCCCTTCTCATCGATGTAAATTTCGAACTCGAAAACCCGTGACTCTTTCAATGACTCGGCGCTTACCGGATAAGGCCAGAAGAGATAGGTCCCCGCGGTCTGTTCGATCAAGAGATAGGGATTCTGCCACGACTTGTCCAGCATGGTTACCGGGTTGCCTTTGGAGAGGAGATCGACCTTGATCCCGGTCATCGGCTCGAAGGTATTGCCGTTCAATATCCTCCCCATAATGGTGGGAAAGTTGTATACGGGCCCTTCGCCAAGTTCGGATGCCGGCTCGCAGGAGGAATCGTAGTGGGGGCGCTGGGTTTCGAAAACCTGCTGGATACCGTCTTTGATCAGGCTTACCAGATCGGCCGCCTTCTGGAGATTGTTTTGATATTCGGTCCTGAGGTGAGCCAGCCCCCGGCTCGAGGTCATGTACATGGGAGAAATCCTGTTCAGCACGTAGCAGGCTACGTCCATCCGGCACTGGTAACACCTGCACAATCCCTCCCGGCGGGAGATGTTCTCCTCATCGAAGATCTCGTTCACCTTTTCGATGACGATATCTTCCATCAGGTTACGCGGTTTCATGCCTGTCTTCCTCGTCGCCGGGTTGAATATCAAGGATGCTCTTTAAATCCTCGACGCAGGCCTTGAAGTCGTTCATAGTGTCCCTCAGGGCATAGTAGTTGAGTCCGGCGAAGTAGAGCTTAGAGAATACCGAGAAGCTGATCTCTTCTTCACTCTTGAAGATGTTCATGTAACAGCCGAACTCGTAGCAGACCTTGAGCATCTCCTCGAGATTTCTTTGGAGAAACTGCCCCATTTTAACCGAAAACGCGAAGGTGAAGGCAATTTCCAAGAACTTGCTGTCGTTATCGATAAAGAAGCCGCACTGAAATTCGTTGTTGTCGTCGATTCCCGCGGAATAGCTGTCTTCTTGTTTTTCACCCTCGAATATGTCGTAGCCTAGTTCTTTGAACAGGACCCGGACCCGCCGAATCCGTTCCTTCATGATCTTGGAGTATTTCATAGTGGGTTCCGGTATTAACTCTATTCCAGATCACGCTATCAATCAAGGTGCTTCATCGTGATTTTTCGGCCGAATCGAATCGAAACCGGAGTAGCCTTCGATGATGTTTGTGTGGGCTGAAAAGATGTGCTCCCGGACCTGCTTGTCCATCCGGGCGAGCTCGCGGACGATGGGCTTCATCCGGGTCCTGATATTGGTTTCCTTGTAGGGGCACCCTACCTCGTAGACCGGAAGGTCGAGGCGGCCGACCACTTTATCGATTTCCGATTCCCGGACCCGGCACAGGGGACGGACGATGTGGAGCTTACCTCCGAAGAACTCCTGCACCGGCATCATGGTGGCGAACTGGCCCCGGAAGCAGAGATTGATGAGGGTGGTCTCCACAATGTCGTCCAGATGGTGTCCTAAGGCTATTTTCGAGACCTTCATCTCCTCCGCCCGCTCGAAGAGGATCCGCTTCCGGTTCCGGCTGCACAGATAGCAGCTGAACTTGCCCTGAAAGGATTCGGCGTGCATGTGGGCCCGGACCACGGTAAGCTCCACACCGACCAAGGCGAAGAAGTCTTCCAATTCTCGCCGGGCCGCACCGCCCATGGGGTATTCGATCCAGTCGATCATGATTCCGTACAGGGTGTAGTCGATGGGAAGCCAGCGCTTCCGGAAGCTCAAAGCCAGGGCCAGGGCAAGAGAATCCTTACCCCCCGAAACGCCTAGGATGACCCGGTCGTTCTCCCCGATCATGGAAAATTCGTTGAGTCCCCGTCCCGCGTTCTTGACGAACCGGGTAAACCAGGAGGGGGGCCGCTCGAGGGTCCGTTCGAGAGCTCCGGTCATGAGAGTCCTAAAAACTCTTGAGGATCTATCTTGGACAGGGGGCCGTACACCTCGGGGGCTACGATGAGGCGGAGCTTCCTGAGCGCCCGGGTGAATCCCTGCACCACCGGCCCGGTAAAGACCGAGCCCGATTTCGGAAAGGGGACGAATCCATCGTCGGTTAGGATGGGCAGGTCCACCTCGAAGGATATCGGTTCGGGTATGTCGATAATCACCTGCTCCTCCGCGACCTCCATTCCACAGAGCTTGGAGAGGCGCTTTGCCAGGTGCTGCTCGAATTGAAGGCGGGATTGGACGTTGGTGAGCTTGAGATGGAGCTGCTCGGAACCGTCGAAGTTGGTTTCGAAGACCATCTTGTAGAGGTTTCGGTGGGTCACCCGGTCGACGAGCCCCGCCGCCACGGTGTAGAGCTTGGAGAAGAGTCGGCTGAACTGTTCGTCGTCGATACTGTAGAGGTCGGTGGGGACCACCGCTCCGGCCCGCATGCCCATCAATACCGCCTTCTTGATCATCGCCGTTGCGATTCTCACCGTTTTATGCCAGTACACGGTCCGATACATCAGATACTTCGAAAAGAGGAGGTTTTCCACCGCGGTCACCCCCTGTTCTTCAATGGCCAGGCCCGATTCGGGGTGGGGGACGATACGACTCACGATAAAATCGATGTCCTGCATGCCGTAGGGCACTCCGCAGAAGAAGGCGTCCCGGGTCAGATAGTCGAGTTTGTCCGGATCGAGGACCCCCGACAGGATGTTTCTGAAAAAGGGTATTTCTTTCGATTTTCCCTCCGACATGGAGAGATCGATGATGGCCGCCACCGTCTCAGGATCGGCCCCGGCTGCATTTGTGAGCATCGATTTCAGGGGATCCGAGAGAATGAGCTCGCCGGTCAGAGCCTCGTGCTCTTTCAAGGGGAGCTCCTTCAGGCTGTGGGCATAGGGAAAGTGCCCCAAATCGTGAAGAAGACAGGCGCAAAGAAAACCCCTGACCGACTCCGGGCTCAGCTCGATGCACTCACTCGAGGCAAGCAGCTGCCTTAAGATTCTGCGCGATATCATGAGCACCCCGAAGCTGTGAGCCAGACGGGTGTGGGTGGCCCCGGGATAAACATGAAAGGCGGGACCGAGCTGCTTGATCCTCCCGAGCTTTTGGAAGCTCTCGTGGGCGGTTATCGCCTTGAGTCCCGGCGAAAGATGGATGTTCTGCCAGATGGGGTCCCGAACCGGTTCGGTAAAGTCCTGATCCAGGTGCTTGAGGATTGTTTCCTTCCAGCTCACGCCTTTTCCTCTTTGATCCTCTGTTTGGTATGGGCGAGGAGCCCTCCGGCGAGGAGGATCTGTTTAGAGCGCTCGTCTATCTCGCAGAGGGTCGTAATCGTCCGGCCCAAGACGGGAATCTGGAGCTTGATCCCTCCTCCCGCTTCGAGGTTGGTCCTCAACCGGGGAAGGACGATCTCCTGTCCCTCCTCGAGCCACTGGTAGTCCGCGGGCTCGGCGAAGACTAAGGGGATAATGCCGAAATTGATCAGGTTCGCCTTGTGAATCCGGGCGAAGCTCTTGGCCGCCACCGCCTTCACCCCCAGGTACATCGGGGCTAGGGCGGCATGCTCTCGGGAAGATCCCTGGCCGTAGTTATCGCCTCCCACGATAATTCCCGTACCGGCCTCCTTGGCCGCCTTGTGGAAATCGGGATTCAGGGCCTCGAAGACGTACTTGGCGATCTCGGGGATATTGCTGCGCAAGGGGAGGATCCGGGAACCCGCCGGCATGATGTCGTCGGTGGTTATGTTGTCTCCGGTCTTGATAAGGACCTTCGATTCGAGGTGCTCCTGTACCGGTTCCCCCTTCGGGAGGGGCTGGATATTGGGACCTCTCCTTACATCAGCGTCGGCCGCCTCTTCCGTGGAGAGGGGAGGAAGAATAAGGTTCTCGTCCGCCTTGATATAGGAGGTGTAGTCCTTCTTGGTAACTCCCTCGATCTTTCTCGGATCGAAGAATTCCCCCTCGAGCGCCGCGGCGGCGGCGGATTCTGGTGAGACCAGGTAAATCTCCGCGTCGGCGGTACCGCTTCGTCCCTTGAAGTTCCGGTTGAAAGTCCTCACACTCACCCCCTTCGAGGACGGGGCGAATCCCATTCCGATACAGGGGCCGCAGGCGCTTTCCAGGACCCGGGCGCCGCTTCTGACCAGCTTCTCCACGATCCCCGCCTCGATGGAGTTCTCCAGGGTCTGCCGGGAGCCCGGCGAAACGCCTAAGGAGACATTAGGCGCGATTACCTTGCCGTCGAGGATGTCCGCCGCGACGCCTAAATCGTTGATCGAGGAGTTCGTACACGATCCTATGGCCACCTGATCGACCCGTTTGCCCTCGAGCTCCCGGATGGAGACCACATTGTCGGGCATGTGCGGCGCCGCCGCCAAGGGCTCCACCGCGGAGAGGTCTATTTCCACCGTTCTGGAATACCCGGCATCCGGATCGGCGATAATTTCCCGCCACACTTCTGACCGTTCCTGCAGCTCAAGGAAGTCCCGGGTTACTTCGTCGGAAGGAAATAAGGAGGTGGTGGCTCCGAGCTCGGCCCCCATGTTGGTGATTGTGGCTCTCTCCGGTACCGAGAGTGTAGCAACTCCCTCGCCGAAGTACTCGTAGATCTTTCCGACTCCCCCTTTTACGGTTTCCCGCTTCAAGAGCTCGAGGATGACGTCCTTGGCGGAACACATGGGATTCAAGCTTCCGGTAAGCTCGACTCCCACGATTTCGGGGCGGGTCAGGTAGAAGGGGGCTCCTGCCATGGCTACCGCCACGTCCAGTCCTCCCGCTCCTATCGCTATCATCCCCAGGCCCCCGCCCGTAGGGGTATGGGAATCGGAGCCCAGGAGGGTCTTACCGGGTGCGCCGAACCGTTCGAGGTGGACCTGATGGCAGATCCCGTTACCGGGCCTCGAAAAACTGAGCCCGTATTTTCGGGCGGTATCTTGGAGATAGATGTGGTCGTCCATGTTCCGGAAATCGGATTGAAGGGTATTGTGATCGACGTAGGACACCGAGAGCTCGGTCCGGATTCTGGGTATGTCCATGGCTTCGAACTGCAGATAGACCATGGTTCCGGTGGCGTCTTGGGTCAAGGTCTGGTCGATCCGGATTGCAATGGTGCTTCCTTGATCGAAGGACCCCTCCACGAGATGATTTTTAAGAATTTTTTCCGCGGCTGTCAGGCCCATGGGCGGCTCCTTGAAATTTGTAATAGTTATCCGCTTATATTAATCGGTCTGATCTGGAGTGTCTACACTATGGACAGAGGTGCCGGGTTTTGATAGTAATGAATCGTGAAGCGCTATCTGTTGTTCCTATGCGCGGCCGCCGTGCTCGTCTCCGGATGCGTCAAGGACGGGGAAGAGGAATCTGCCGCTCGAGAATCCTCCGGCCGGGCGGTGGAAGAGGCCTCACCGGAGGAAGGGCGTCTTATCCTGGAAATGGAAAAGACCGGTCCGGAAGAAAAAGACGAGGCCGCCGTTCTCACCCGGCTCGAATCGGGACAGAGGGCCCTACTCGCCCTTCCGGGGGGAGAGGCGATCATTCCCCAAGACACCGAAATCGGAACACTCCAATCTAACGCTCCTTACGCCGAGCCCGGGATAGGCCGGGTATATTCGATCATCACCGGTTTTCTGGAAGGACTCACCGAGGGGAGGGTAGAAGATAAGATCATCGAGGAGGAATGGCGTTGGCTTGTGAAGAGCTCTTTGGAGGGTCCCATCGGGGAGGGGGCGATTCCGAAACGATATCGGGTAGGTGAGATCCTCATCGAAGGAGGAACCGCCCGGGCCAATGTGCGGCTCTTATCCGATCGCGGCAGAAGCTCCGGCGAGATCTACCTTCTCCAATCCGGTCCCGAAGGGGGGTGGAAGATAACCGATTTTCAGGCTGATCTGTACGAATTACTCGAGGACTATAATGTAAACGGGCGTTTCGAACCGAAAATGTATGATATGACCGATCTCTTTTAATTCGGGAGGAGCAGTGGGAATACCAATCGGCAGAATCGAAAAAGAGTTTGTCCTTTCAGCCGTCCGCGACAAGGGAATGCCCGTCGATATCCATGGAGATAAAAAGCTGGATACCGCCAAAATATTCCGGTTCGACGAAGGCAGCATCAGCCTGATCAAAGAAGACGGTGATTTATCTCACTACCGGGAAGAGGAATCGATACGTATCTTCTTTTCATATTACGGGCACACCATGACCTTCGAGAGTACCGTCGAAAATACCGAGCGGTCTTTGATGCAAATCCGGTACCCGAAGCTTATGGTCAAGAATTTGGAACGAAAATACGAGCGGGTACCTCCGCCGGAGGGTGCAGAGGCCTCCTTCGTCGTTCAGGGACAACAGATAGTCCTCGATTTTCCCCGGAGCCGCACCTATGAACCCCTGAACGAGCCGGCGTTCGACGAAGATTTCGATGTCACCAGCATTCAGAAGCTCACCGATAACTTTCGCTCCAAGATAGAGAGCATAGCCGAGGACAATAAAATCCGGATGTTCCGTGATAAAGACCCCGAGACCTTTGAAGAGCGGTGTATAACCCGGTTCGGGCGCGTCTTCTACATTCCCGATACGAACATGTCCTTCATTCAGGAGGAGATGTACGGCTCGACCCGTATCATTTCCCGGGATATGTTGAAAGAGGTACTCGTCGAAGAGGGCACCAATCCCAAGAACGTCCACCTGAGGATGTCGGCGATATTGACCGAGAAATCGGACGAGGGGATCTTTTCCGAGGTCTACTGTCCGATCCTTTTCCAAGATTATGTAACCGGATACATCTACCTCATGAACGGCGAGGAGAAGCGAAAGGGCTTCAGCGAGGAGCTCGTCGATTATGTATCCCAATTCTCTAAGGTCCTAGCCTATTCCCTCAAGCTCCACGGCTATTTCAAGGGAGAAAAGCCGACGGACGAAGAGTTTGTGCCGGAGATCGTGGACGTCTCGGCATCGGGGATGCTCTTCGCGCATAGCTCGCCGCACTTAGCCGACCAGTTCGGTCTGTACACCGATTTCGATCTCGTCTTGAGCTTCAAGAACCGGAAGATGACCATTCCTTCCCGGGTCATGCGGAAGTTCTCGGAGGAGGATATCTATTATTACGGGATTCTCTTTTTAGAGATACAGCCGGAGGACTTCAGATACCTCTTCGATTACATCTACGGACGGGAGTTCACGCGGGAGGATGAAAACCGCTGGGAGGGAGGTGCACCGCCGCCCGCTTTGGATCTTTTCGACGATTGATTTATGAATCCGGATTCCGGCCGGTTATCTCCGGCCGGACGCGGGTCTTGAAGTATTTCATGAGAAGCTTGTAGTTTTCGAGGGAGTACTTGTCCTGGACCGAAACGAATTTCGCCCCGATGTCGATGAATACACCCTCGGACCGTTTCCACCGGATCTCCACGCTTCCGTGAACCGGAGCGAATCCGATTTCTTCTTCGGGAACTATGACAACCTTCCGCGTGCTTCCTATTTCCCAGTCCACATCCTTAAGGAGCTCGAAACGAAAACCGCCGGTGCTGATATCCCGCACATACCCGGGGGTGTTGGTGTCTTTGAAGATGACCTTGGCGTAACATCTCTCACGTTCCTTTCGTGCGGCATTGCTCTTGCTCTTATCGTTCACGGGATACTCCTGTTATCTCCAGTTCTATCTGGGTGCCCCTGCACCTGTCTTCACCCCACTGGACCTCATTGAGCTCCTCGTCGATGAAGTACAGGGCGAACCGGTCAAAGGTCCGCTTTGCCACGTAGAGTCCGATTCCGAACCTCAGGTATCCGTGGTTCTCCCGATACTCCTGGAATTGATCGGCATTGGTGTCTATCTCCTCGGGCGATGTGTTCAGGTCGTACGGAAGTCGGGATGTATCGAAGCCTCCCCCCCAATCCTGGACCTGGATATGGACACCCGAGTCCTTTCCCGCGAAACGGAGGCGGACCGGTTCTTCGACCCCCTTTTCCCTATGTGCCCTTAGGCTGTTATTGATAAGCTCGAGGACGGCAAAGGCTATCTGCTCAGCTTTGAGGGGAAGCTCGACCCCTTCGAATTCGATCGAGCTTAAAAGATTGAGGATTTCTCCGAAATCGGCGTCCCGTTTGATGATGAAGCTTATTTTCCGGTATCGCTTGCCGCGGAAAAACAGATGCGCCGCCATTTCTTTCTACATCTCCGGTGCCAGTTGAGGTCTGTCGAGCTCGACGGGAATCTTCGCCGGTTTCCCCGAGGAATCGACCAACACCCAGGTTACATCCGCCTCCGCCGAAACCGCGCCGCCTTTGTATATTATCTGCCGGAAAATACCGCTCGCCCGTTTCTTCATGATCGGTTCGGTTACTATGGTGAGGGTATCTCCCGTCTCGGCGGGGGACTTGAATTCAATACTAATCGATTTTACAAAGATACCGAACCCCATATCCAGCATGCGGGAATAATCGAATCCGATATCCCGGAGGAATTCAATCCGTGCGAATTCGAGGTAATTGAGATAAACCGCATTGTTGACATGACGGTACCCGTCACATTCGTATGAACGTACAGCTAGGGTGCAGGTGTGTTTCATAGAGTTAAATATTGACATAAAAAACACCTGCTGGTATAGTACCCCTCTGATAATCGGCGGTGTAGCTCAGTTGGTAGAGCAAACGGCTCATATCCGTTAGGTCACTGGTTCGAGTCCAGTCGCCGCTAAAAAGCTTTTCATGTGCAGTTTTTTCCGGCCGACTCCACAATAATTGTCAAGGTTTTTATAAAGAGTATAATAAATTCCAATACATTGAATATAACTTACGTGTACTATAGAATGGAAAAAAATGTAAATTCGGCGTATATGGGTAAAACAGAACAGGATATCCTGCAGCACAGCTACGATTTCGACCTCACCACAGCGGAAAAGGCGGTCAAGGACTATTCAATTGCTACGGGAATACACTGTACCCTCATAGACGGAAGCGGAGAACCCGTTATAAACGGCGAATACGACCGCGGGATGTGCCGCTTTTGCTCACTTGCCGTGGGCAGCAACCAGCGAGACTCCCTGTCCTGTTATCACGCCCACCGCTACGGGAGTTATCAGGCCGAGCGGTTCGGAGGAAAGTATACCTTTTTCTGTCCCCTCGGGCTTATCCATTGGGTGGCTCCGATTATGGTCCGGGGGGCCATGCAGGCCGCGCTTCTGGCCGGACCTATCCTCTTAGAAGATAAGGAAGAGTTCTTCCTCGATTTTATCAGGAAATACCGAATATCCGAGGAAGAGGTTCTCGAGCTCAGGCATTCTCTCGATGAGGTGCCTAAGCTCTCCCATGGAAGAGTCCAGGCGCTCTCCGATCTTCTCATGCTGGTGGCCGACGATATCTCGAGACAGACTACCGAAGTCTTGAGAGAGAGGGGGGCATCCGAGGAGGAGAAACAGGAGGAGGAGAGGGACGATTCGCTCTACTCCTATCTGCCCCTTCTTAAATCGATGGGGGGGACAATCGAAGGGGACGAATATCCCCTGGACAAGGAGAAGGAGCTCCTCCACTACATTTCCGCCGGAGATAAAGAAGGAGCGAGGAGCGCCCTGAACGAAATATTGGGTCATGTATTCTTTTCCCGGGCCAACAATTTCGACGTGATCAAAGCGAGAGTTTTGGAGCTCATCGTTCTATTATCCCGGGCGGCCCTCGAGGGCGGCGCCAGCGTCGATGAGATCTTCGGACTCAACTATAAGTACATCAATCAGATCCAAGACTTCAGGAGCGTCGATCAGATAGCCATGTGGCTCTCGAGAATAATGATCCGATTTTCCGACTGCGTATTCGATCTGAAAGATGTCAAGCACGTGGACGTGATCTACAAAGCCTTGGAGTTTATAAAAAAGAATTACATGAACAAGATATCCTTAGCGGATGTCGCGGATGTTGCTCACATAAGTCCTTCGTATTTCAGCAAGATTTTCAAAGAAGAGATGGGGTGTAATTTTAACACCTACTTGAACGAAGTGCGGGTCACCATGAGCAAGCGGCTCCTCTTAGACGATTCGGTATCCTTAGTGGATATTGCCTTTTTGACCGGATACGAGGACCAGAGCTACTTCTCAAAGGTCTTCAAGAAAATGACCGGAATAAGTCCCGGGAAATATCGAGAATCGAAGGGCCGAAAACATGCGAACCAATCCGGACAACGTGCCGGATAAAAACATAATGGAGGGAACCTATGAGTATTTTGAACGAGATTTCTGAATTTCTTCAGAAAGGGAAAGCTAACGAGGTAAAGGAACTCGTCCAGAAGGCGTTAGACGAGGGAATGGAGGGAAAGAAGGTCCTCAATGAAGGTCTTATGGCCGGAATGGGAATAATCGGTGAAAAGTTCAAAAAGAACGAAGTCTATGTCCCCGAAGTCCTTATCGCAGCCCGTGCTATGAATGCCGGAATCGAAGTCCTCAAGCCCGTAATGGCTGAAGAGGACGAAGAAGCAAAGGGCCGGGTTGTACTCGGTACCGTAAAAGGCGACCTTCACGACATCGGCAAAAACCTGGTCAAGATCATGATGGAAGGAAAGGGCCTCGAGGTCATCGACCTCGGCATCGACTGTCCCGCCGAAAAATTCATCGAATCCGCCAAGGAGAAAAAGGCACATGTCATTGCCTGTTCCGCTCTGCTCACGACCACTATGACCGAGATGGAAAACATCGTAAAAGCGGTCGAGGAAGCGGGTATCCGGGATCAGGTCAAAATCATGATCGGCGGCGCGCCCGTAACCCAGAGTTACTGCGAGAGCATCGGCGCCGACATCTACGCGCCCGACGCGGCTTCCGCGGCGGACGCGGCCGTTCAGACCATCGGCTGACAACTGAGTTTACGCTTTCTAAAGGGCGTCCGGGAGAGTATCTCGGGCGTCTTTTTCTATTTTACAGATACCGGAAAAGCTGGTAGAGTAGCGGTCATGATAGGATTTCTCATCAAGAAGGCTTTCTTTGACCTCTGGGACAACATGCTCCGCATCGTTTTAGTCAATCTTGGATTCAATGTCATCCTGTCATTGGGCATTTTTATTCCCTACCTGACTCGCGCCTATCCGGTCGTATCATTTCTGGTGTTCATCTTCTTTGTCTGTGTCTTCAACTACTACACCGGCGCGGCCTCCTTCTTTGCCCGGGACTTGGCCGATTATAAATCCCCCGGCTTCGCCGATTTTACGGACTATCTCAAGCAGGTCTGGAAGTCGAGTATAGTCCTCTCGGTGATTACCGTCGCTCAGATTGTCCTCTACCTGGTGGGATTTCCCTTTTATATCCGGTTAGGCGGTTTCCTAGGACTCATCGCAATCGCGGTCATCTTCTGGATAAGCGTCGCCTGGACCCTGGCGTCCCAGTTCTACTATCCGATCCGTTCCCGGATGGAGGGGAAGAATTCTTCGGTCATCAAGAAGAGCTTCGTCCTCCTCCTGGACAACACCATGTTCTCGATTTTTTTAGGGATCGCGGCACTCTTTACCTTTATTATCTCTTTCTTCACCGCGCTACTTCTGCCGGGAATCACCGGTATTCTCCTGTGGCATCAGGCGGGGCTGAAGCTCAGGCTCTACAAGTACGATTACTTGGAAGAGCACCCCGACGTCAGCCGCCGCAAGATCCCCTGGGGCCATCTGTTGAAAGAAGAGCAGGAAAAGGTAGGGACCCGGACCCTGAAGGGGATGCTCTTCCCCTGGAAGGAGTAGGGGGAACAGCTCACTGATGCCTCAGCTCATTTCTTATTTCATGCAAATCGAAATCGATTATTTTCCGGTAACTCTCAAAATCATTGTCCGTGGTGAAAATTGGTAAATGGTGATTAATAGCCGCGGCGTAAATCAGAAAATCGATATGTGACCCCTGGATACCGTTTTTTCTTAGGGCTAAAGACCAGATAGAAGTATCAACGAGAATTTTCATTTTCTACTTCTCATTTTTTTTTAATCGTAATCCTTGACATATTCAATTTTACCGAAAAGTTCTACTATTTCAGCTTGTCTCCGCTGTTGGATAAACTCTTTTAATGCGAGATTAACCGTATCCTTTTTCGTTTTAAGCCCCGAAATTCCTTGGGCTTCTACTAATAAACTGTCATCTATTGCCAACTTTGTGGCCATACTATTTCTCCATATGTGTAAAAAGAAACACAAAAGAATGTGTAAGACAAGGAAGGAGAATCGTCTTTGCCGGTATGCGCGCGTTCGCCACCGGAGTTGGTGCCGGCGTCAATAGGTCGAATCTATGCTATGAATCACATCGGTGTTGCCGGAAATTGAAGTAGGAGCATT
>CAZXMO010000053.1:0-26280 GCA_964641125.1 uncultured Spirochaetales bacterium | reverse complement strand
TGGCGGTCTTCGACCGGGATAAGGGTTACTGAAATAGGTGAGATATCGATACAGTTGACACGCTGCGAGCAGGTGTGATAGATTGCGTCGACTTACGGGCGGTTAGCTCAGCTGGGAGAGCGCCTGCCTTACAAGCAGGATGTCGGGGGTTCAAGTCCCTCACCGCCCAATTATAAAACCTTGTGTTGCAAGGAAGTATAAAAGCCTACCGGAAAACCGGCGGCAAAAATCCCTTACTGTTACCGGAATTGTTACCATAGAAATTGGAGATTCCGGGAGGAGGATTTTATGTCCGCCGAGTATCGTTTCTTCAAGAGATCTTCAGGAAAAAAGAAAATTTACTATGCCCGTATTCTCGATCCTGCCGGAAATGTCGTCAAAACGGTTTCCACTGGAGAGACGAACCAGTACCGCGCCCATGAATGGATCGAGCGGCAGAACCAGAAAAGTCGATCCATAGTCGAGGAGACCGCAAGGG
The DNA here is from genome assembly GCA_964641125.1 of uncultured Spirochaetales bacterium. Classification (GTDB taxonomy): domain Bacteria; phylum Spirochaetota; class Spirochaetia; order SPDA01; family CAZSGZ01; genus JBKHAJ01. The sequence continues at coordinate 25,802 of CAZXMO010000053.1, read as the reverse complement.
AGCGGCGGGTGTTTATAAACGCGGCGATGTTTGAGAGAATCAACGACACCTTCCAGGGATCTGTGTTTTTATTCGAGACCGGCGCCGGGCGGCGGTATTTGCGGTCATACATATCGAATCAACTGGGAAAAATTGACCCTCGCCGTTCTGGGCCGCCGGATCTGTGATCACGGGCTCCATCATAGTTTCGCGACGCGGAAAGTTCGGGAAACCGGGGGGGCCAAGCGGTGTCCGAGTACATCGGACATGTGGATGTTTCACTTACGCTGAAGATTTGTTTTCACGATTCCTTGAGCCCGGTTGATGTACTAGACCCGGAGGCGGCTAACGGAGAGGATCGGAAGGCGGAATTTTGTGCACGCGAAAAAAGATATATCGCGCTTGATTAATACGGTGAAAACAGCCGATACTTGCAAACGAATATACATTGCAGTATATTTTTATCGGAGGCTTTCAATTATGAGTGACAGTGATTTTCTTTTCTCGATGCCCTCTTTTCTCACCGGGGTGGGAAGAAACGTTGATCTTTTTGGAAATATGACGGAATACAATATTAGCGAAACCCCGGAAGAGGCCGACACCCGGGCTTTGATGAAAGACGGTTTTGCAGTAAGGAAGGATCTAAGCGCGGCATTCGAGGCAATCCGAGAAGAGATCGACTAATTGGCAAAAAGGGACATTAAGGAACGGGTAAATGTCTCGCCTCAGGAACTCCAACAGATCGTAAGAGGGGAGATCCGACAAGAGATCTATTCCGGTCCTTTGCCTCGTCCCGAAGATCTTGGAAGGTACAACGAAATTTGCCCTGGAGCCGCTGATAGAATAATTACAGTATTCGAGAAGCAGTCCGAACACCGACGGGGTCTCGAAGAAAAGGTGGTCACCTCGAATATTCGCAATGAACGATTAGGTCAAAAACTCGCCTTTACGCTCGCATTGGTGGTAATCTGAAGCGGTGTTTACCTCTTGGCCACGGGAAAAAACGTTATCGGTCTTACGACAACTCTTACCCCGCTCGCCGTGCTCACCGGTGTATTTTTTGGTGCAAAAGGCCGGAATCGAAAAGCGCTCACCAGTAAAAAATAGCCTACTGTTGACAAATATTTGCCTTCATTAATTAAAGCTCGCTGAAAAAATCAGGAAGCCGTATTTGCTACTGATTCCCAAATAAAAAATGTCGGAATCCAAGTTTTTGAAAAAAAGATAATATGGGCAAAGGAAGATCCCGTGCGATTTTCTCCAAATTCACAACCAGGACAGTCAATGAAATTGTCGTTTCACTGGTTTCTTTCAGTTTCGCCTTAATCCGTGATAATCCGAACCGGAGTTTATACGCTTCGATGTAGGGGATCAATTCCTTGGCTTAATTGTAAACATTCCAGCTCAATTTTTCGAAGAACGCATATCCGTCGACCATTGAAAGCGAGATATTGGCTCCAAACTCAACTGCGGCCTTGTCTTTCCCGCCTTTTCTTCTGCACTTCACAAGGAGAATTTTACCCTTAGTTCTTTATCCTGTAAATTCCTATTTATTTTTCAGCAAGCACTACTACCTATATCATAGTCTTTATGAGCTAGGAGGAATGTTTTCCTTCGAGGTAGGAGGCAAGTACTTCATCGTCGATGTAGTCCAACTCGATGGCTATTTCTCCGAACAGGCGGCCGTCTCCGGCCTGCTGCTTCCCGAGAACGTCGTTAACCTGATCCATAGTCATCGCCCCGATGGCTACGAGATTCTCACCGATTCGTGAAGAAGTCGAGTTGCCGGTGGACATGATTTCCTCCTTGATGATTTCACATTATAGCTCCAGTATACACGATGATACGAGGGTAATCACTCAATTTTTGCACGTTGACTGAAGCGGTATAATTCTTTAGTGTGAAGAACACAGTTAAGCGACATAAGGAAGCACGCATGGTAGAACCCCTCTCGAAAAACAACCGATTCACCCCCCGAAGAGGACCGGTACTCCTCGTCCTCATGGACGGGGTGGGATATGGAAAATATACCGAAGGCGACGGAGCCGCCGAAGCCGACACTGTAACCCTGGATTATCTGCACCGAAACTACCCCAATACCAGGCTCAAGGCCCATGGGACCGCGGTGGGTCTTCCGTCCGATGACGACATGGGAAACAGCGAGGTCGGACACAATGCCATAGGGTGCGGCAGGGTATTCGCTCAAGGGGCGAAACGGGTCAATCAGGCCATCGAGAGCGGCGAGATGTTTGAGGAAGAGACCTGGAAGAAGCTCATCAACAACGTGATCGATAAAAACACAACCCTCCATTTTCTCGGGCTCTTCTCCGACGGCAATGTACACAGCAATGTGGCTCATCTGAGGGCGATGCTCGAGAAAGCGAAAGAAGCGGGGGTGGCGAAGGCCCGCATCCATATTCTCTTGGACGGAAGAGACGTCGGTGAAACCTCCGCCCTGGAATATATAGATCCCTTCGAAGAGTTTCTCTCCGATTTGAACGACGAGAATACCGATTACCGCATCGCTTCGGGCGGTGGGCGCATGAAGATAACCATGGACCGCTACGGTGCCGATTGGGGCATGGTCGAGCTGGGATGGAAGACCCATGTGAAAGGAGAGGGGCGTTATTTTTCGAGTGCCCGGGAAGCGGTGGAAACCCTGCGCTCGGAAACCGAAGCAATCGATCAGGATCTTCCTCCCTTTGTCATTGCCGACGAGGGGAAGCCGGTGGGTCCTATTACCGACGGAGACAGCGTCGTCTTTTTCAACTTCCGGGGCGACAGAGCCCTGGAGATTACCGAGGCCTTCGAAGCTGAAGATTTCGACAAGTTCGACCGCGGCGGCAGACTCGATGTCGAATACGCGGGAATGATGGAATACGACGGTGACCTCCACATTCCGAAACAGTACCTGGTATCTCCCCCTTCGATCGACAGGACCATGGGGGAGTATCTCGCCGCCTCGGGAGTAAAGAGTCTCGCGTTGAGCGAGACTCAGAAATACGGCCATGTAACGTATTTCTATAACGGTAATAAGCTCGGGAAGTACAACGACGAGCTGGAGGACTACATCGAGATTCCCTCCGACCGGGTTCCCTTCGAACAGCGTCCCTGGATGAAGAGCGCGGAGATAACCGACCGGGTTATCGAGGCGATCGAATCGGGCGGCTACGACTTTATCCGCATAAACTTCCCCAACGGTGATATGGTGGGGCATACCGGAATATATCAGGCGGTTATCTGCGCCATTGAGGCCTTGGACATCGCCTTAGGGCGTCTCTACCGGGCGGTAAAAAAAGCCGGAGGAATCATGGTGGTCAGCGCGGACCATGGAAACTCCGACGATATGTTCGAACACGACAAGAAGACCGGGGAGGTTAAACTGAAGGAGGACGGAACGCCTCAGGCGAAAACCGCCCATTCCCTCAACCCCGTGCCTTGTATTATCGTCGACCCGGAGGGGAAGAAGAAGGAAAAAGAGGAGTACGGCGCTAAGCTCGAGGAAGGGCTCGGGATAAGCTCTCTCGCGGCGACCTGTATGGAGCTCTTGGGTTTCGAGCCCCCGGAAGATTACGATCCGAGTGTCCTCGTTTTTTCGTAAATTTACCGAGATAAGTTATGGCCCTGGAGATAGAGCTAAAATCCTGGATAGACGATCCCGACGGGATCCGAGACAGGTTCGACAAACTGTTCACCCCCGTAGGAGAGTATTCCAAGTACGATACCTACTTCCGATTTCCCTTAGGAGACAGGTATTTTCGCCTGCGTTCCCAGGGAGATAGTCAGATCGTCACCCTCAAGGCCAAAAACGTGTATGACGGGGTCGAGGAGAACGAGGAAACCGAATTTACCGTCTCCGACAGGGGAAAATTTGTAAAGTTCATACGAGATCTGGGCTGCACCGAGTATATCGAAAAAGTCAAGACGAGCCGGGTGTATCGCGACAACGACCTCACCGTCGAGCTCAGCTACGTCAAGGACCTCGGCTGGTTTGTGGAGATAGAGAAGCTGACCGACGAAACCATTTCCACGGAAGAGCGGAAAGCGGTCCGGGAAAGGCTCCTTGAGCGTCTCGACGACCTGGGGATCGGGCGTGAGAGGGTCGAGGGGCGGTACTACATGGAGATGCTCGCGGAACGGCTCATGAAAGAGAAAGAGAGGACATGATGGGACAGTTGGAACTGGAAAATATCTCCCTCGATTTGGGGGGACAGAGGATTCTCAATGATTTGAGCATCGATTTCTGGGGAGGTCATGTACACGCGCTGGTCGGACCGAACGGCGCGGGAAAATCGACCCTCGCCCAGACGATTATGGGGCTTCCCGAATATCGGAACCACCGCGGGAAGATTGTTTTCGACGGCGAGCCCTTGAACGACAAGACGGTCCATGAACGCGCTCAAATGGGAATTACCCTGGCGTGGCAGGAGCCCGCTCGGTTCGTCGGTATTCCGGTACAGACCTTTCTCCGCGCCGCGGCGAAGAACAAGGACGAATCCGCCGTCGATAGCGCTCTGGACATGGTCGGCCTCGATCCGGACCGGTACAGGACCCGGGCGGTGGACAAGACCCTGAGCGGGGGGGAACGGAAGCGTATCGAGGTCGCTTCGATTCTGGTCATGGAGCCGGAGCTGGTCCTCATGGACGAACCCGACTCTGGGATCGATACCGAGGCAATCGAGTATATCTTCGAGGTCATTCATGAGCTCAAGCGCCGGGGAGTAACGGTGCTCCTCATAACACACAGTCTCAAGGTCTTAGAGCAGGCGGACCACGCCTTCCTCCTCTGTCACGGGCAGCTCGTGGACAAGGGGTCCGTGGAAAAGATGCGCGCCTATTTCGAGGGGAAATGTATTCCCTGTACCCACAAGAACGCTCCCTTCGAGAGTGAGTTAGAGGTAACCCAATGAGCGACAAGAAACTCTTAGACGAGCTTTTATCCTCTATCAGCATGCACAGTCATTTCGACGAAAATACCGCTCACATCGAGATCCACGGGAACGAGGTCTTACGATCTTCCCTCGTCGAGGGGCTGGAAATTGATGTCAAAGAGAAGGACGAGGGAATATCCGCTCGGATGGTGCTCAGGGCGGGGACCGTCCTCGAAAACCCGGTGTATCTATGCTTCGGGATGATTCCGGAAAACGGCATCCAGAAAATCGATATGGATATTCTCGTCGAGAAAGAGGCCAAGGGACAGTTCTTGGCTCACTGCACCTTTCCCAACGCCCGGGATATTCAGCACATCATGAACGCCGTAATCCGGGTCGAGGAAGGGGGGTCCTACAAGTATTTCGAAAGGCATGTCCACGGTGAGCACGGGGGCATTCAGGTGATCCCTAAGGCAAAGATCTATCTTGCGGAAGGGGCGACTTTTTCGACCGAGTTCGAGCTTCTGAAGGGCCGGGTCGGATACATGGATATCGACTACGAAACCGAGTGCGCCGCCAATTCGGTTATGGAGATGCGGGCGCGGATCATCGCAACCCACGACGACTTTATAAAGATTCGAGAAGCGGGAAAGCTTTTAGGTGAGCATTCCCGGGGAGTGCTTGTTTCCCACATAGCCCTCAGGGACAAGTCCAGAGCCGAGATCTACAACGATCTCTCCGCGGATGCTCCCTACGCGACCGGCCATGTGGACTGTAAGGAGATCGTCCAGGACGAGGCGGTTGCCAAGGCCGTCCCCGTGGTCCAGGTCAATCATCCCAAGGCCCATGTTACCCACGAAGCGGCCATCGGATCGGTCGATTCGAAGCAGCTCCAGACCCTGATGGCCCGGGGGATCGATGAAGACGACGCCGTGGAGCTCATCATACAGGGACTTCTCCAAAGCGCTCCCTAAGCGTCCGAGCGCCAACCCGAGGGCTCTTCGGGGGCCACCGGAATATAGGTTACCGAGCTCCTCGGCTCGGCCATCATAGCCTCGACGGCCCCCTTCCAGGCCCGGTAATGAGGGGTCTCCTTGTGAGCCTTCGTCGCAGCTTCGTCGGAGTAGGCTTCGTAGAGGAAAAATACAGTGGGATCGTCGGCGGACTGGAGAAAATCGAACCGTAAGACCCCCGGTTCCCGGATCGACAGCTTGTGATTGGCCACGGTGGCCAGCTTAAAATCTTCGACGGCACTCTCTTTTACCACCACCCGGATTCCTCGAACAATCATCGTCATTCCTCCTAGCAGTCTTCTGTACTGTAGAAATAGTAGCCCCGCCGGGAAAAAAAGTAAACCGAACTCCTTTCTTCCCCGTCCCTCCCCGCAATTCTTGTATAGGACCAAAAAAAAGGATACCCTTGTCTAACAGAAAGAGGAGAGAGAGAAATGAAGAACACCCTGCGCAGCGCAAAATCCCTGGAAGGACGGAGAATGGCGGGAGCGAGGAGCTTGTGGCTCGCCAACGGCATGAAACGGGAACAGTTCGGAAAGCCGATTATCGGAATCGCCAACTCCTTTACCCAGCTCGTCCCCGGCCATGTGCATCTTCACGAAGTCGGCCAGATGATGAAGCGCCTCATCGAAGAGCGGGGATGCTTTGCCGCCGAGTTCAATTCCATAGCGATAGACGACGGGATTGCCATGGGGCACGAGGGGATGCTCTACTCGCTTCCTTCCCGGGAGCTCATAGCCGACAGCCTCGAATACATGAGCAACGCCCACTGCATAGACGCCCTGGTATGCATCAGTAACTGCGATAAGGTGACCCCCGGGATGCTCTTAGCGGCTATGCGCCTGAATATCCCTACCATCTTCGTATCCGGAGGACCTATGGAGGCGGGACGAGTAGAGGATAAGTCCTACGACTTGGTCGACGCCATGGTGATGGCCGCCGACAGTTCGGTGAGCGACGACGAGATCGCCGCGGTGGAAGAGGCCGCCTGCCCGACCTGCGGATGCTGCTCGGGAATGTTCACCGCCAATTCCATGAATTGTCTCAACGAGGCTCTCGGTATGGCCCTTCCGGGAAACGGTACGGTTTTAGCCACCCATGCAAACAGAGAGAAACTTTTCATCGATGCGGCTGCGCGAATAGTCGATATGGCGTATGCCTATTATCGGGACGGGGATGAATCGGTCCTTCCCCGAGGCATCGCGACGCGGGACGCCTTTCTCAACGCTATGTCCCTCGATATCGCTATGGGAGGGTCTACGAACACGGTGCTGCACCTTCTCGCGGTGGCCCAGGAGGCGGAGGTCGATTTCACCCTCCACGATATAGATAGACTCTCTCGCGAGGTCCCTAACATATGTAAAGTAGCTCCGAGCAGCCCGTACCACGTGGAGGATGTGAACCGGGCCGGAGGGATCCACTCTATTTTAGGCGAGCTCGATCGGGCGGGGCTTCTCAAGACCGATGTGAGCAGGGTCGACGGGCTCAACCTGAGTGAGGCCCTCGACCGCTATCACCTCGGGAGGGAGAGTGTAACCGAAGAAGCCCTGAACCTGTACCGGAGCGCTCCCGGCCGAAAGGGAAGAAACTTGAGCTTTGCGTCCCACGATACACGCTACGACGAGCTCGATACCGATCGGAAAGAGGGATGCATCCGAAGCGTCGAGCATGCATACTATCCCGAAGGGGGGCTTACCGTTCTCTTCGGCAACATCGCCGAAAAGGGGTGTATCGTCAAAACCGCCGGCGTCGATCCATCGATACTGACTTTCAAGGGCACGGCCAGGGTCTACGATTCCCAGGAGCAAGCCTGCGAGGGAATCCTCGCAGGCGAGGTCGAGGAAGGGGAGGTCGTCATTATCCGGTACGAAGGGCCTAAAGGGGGGCCCGGAATGCAGGAGATGCTCTACCCGACCTCGTATCTCAAGGCGCGGCATATCGACAAGAACTGCGCACTCATTACCGACGGGCGGTTTTCCGGAGGGACCTCGGGGCTGTCTATCGGCCATGTGAGCCCCGAGGCCGCCGCCGAGGGGGCCATCGCTCTGGTGAAGACCGGAGATACAATCGTCATAGACATTCCCGCCCGAAAGATCGAACTGGACGTGACGAAGGAGGAGCTCGAAGCGCGCTTCCGGGCGGAAAGGGCGAAGGGGAAGAACGGTTTTACGCCCTCCGGACGGAGCCGGACAGTTTCCAAAGCCCTCGAGATGTACGCCGTCTTCGCGACTTCCGCCGATCTCGGGGCGGTGCGGAAAATTCACTAGAAATACAAAGAAAAATAGGGGGGCGCCGGAAGATCACATCCGCCGCCGAAGGATGTACCCGGGTTGCACGGGGGCCTCGGTTTCCAGGAAAAAGGGTTTCCCGTGATGGGCGGCCTCTACCCGGCTGCCTTCGGCATCGTAGAGCCGGAACGAGGAGTCCTCGATTCCGACAACATCGGGGCCTATGTACTCGATGTTCTCCCCGGTCCGGATACTGTTCCGGACATCGAGAGAAAAGCTTCCGTCTTTAGCTCGCTTCCCCAGGGAGCCTAAGAGGATGTACTCTCTGTGATAGGAGCTTTCGGTGGGCACCGCTATATCTTCCCGGCCGAAGTAGAAACCCGTGGAGTACTCCCGGTGGCTCACCGAAAAAAGCTCCCCTCGATACTCCTCGAGCCCGGGCACATCGAGCCCAAAAACCTCGGCGTCGATCATCTTGCGGTAGGCCCGGGTGACGACGGCGGTATAGTAGATCGACTTCATCCTCCCTTCGATTTTGACCGAGTCGATTCCGGCGTCTCTCATTTCCCGAAGATGATCTATCATGCAGAGGTCCTTAGAGCTCAAAAGGGTGGTAAATCCTTCAGCTTCGATCAGGGGATAGTACTCCCCCGGGCGCTCCATTTCCTCGATCACTAAGGGACGGTAGTTCCACCTGCAGGCATGGGCGCAGTCTCCTTTGTTGCCCGATCTTCCGGCCATGTAGGCGCTCAAAAAACACCTCCCCGAATAGGCAAGACACATTGCCCCGTGAACAAAGCACTCGAGCTCTAAATCGTCTCCGACTCCCTTTCGTATCTCTTCGATCTCGGCGAGAGTAAGCTCTCTTCCCAGAATTATCCGGGAAAAACCCATATCCCGGTAGAGCTTCGCCGCCTCGGCGTTGACGCAGTTGGCCTGGGTGCTCAAGTGGAGCCTGACTTCCGGAAACTCCCGCCGGAGGAGGGGGACCAGGCCGATATCGCTCACGATGAAGGCGTCGAAGGGAAAGGGGCGGAGGAGATCCAGGGACCCCTCTATATGCCTGAGGTCTCCCGGGTGAAAATATATGTTGAGTGCTCCGTAGAGCTTCTTACCGCCCTTTACGGCGGCTGTTCGGGCCGCGTCCTCCGGCGCGAAATTATCCGCCTTTGCCCTCAGGGAGTAGCGGTTAAGCCCGATGTAGGCGGCGTCGGCGCCGTACTCGTAGGCGTATGTGAGTTTTTCGATGTTGCCCGCCGGGGAAAGGAGCTCCATGGATTTATTCGGCGGCCTGAGAGGGGGACACCGCCGCGCCCTCGAGGGTTTCACGGTTCTCGTGGAGAAACTCGAGCATGTACTGCTGGATACCGTCGAAGTAGAGCCTTTCGAGAAGGGTTGCCTCGGGGGTTATGTAGCGGAAGTGCCAGCATTCGTGCATATATCCCGTTTCGGCCTCCATTCCTTCGGGATAGGAGAGGGAAAAGCCGTACCTCCAGGCGTTTTTTCCGAGCCATTTACCGGCGGGGGTGGCCGCGTATTCGGGGGTGATGCTCCCGAAATCGATGGTGGTCCCGAGCTGGTGCTGTGATTTTCCGGGCTCGGCGGACACCCTCGAGGCCTCGTCCCGTCCCATCGCCTCAACATGCCGTTCAAAAACCGATTCTTGATAAGAATAGGAGCGGTAGGCCGAGGAGATGAGCAGGGTAATACCTTCTTTTCGGGCGGCTTCGTCCATCCGGTTTAGATCGATAAGGATCGCCCGCCTCAGCTCGTGTCCGGGCCTGCTGACGCTCAGGCCGGTATCGTCGAGGAGGACGAGGTCGTCCGGCTCGTAATCGGGCTCGAGAGGATGATTCTTGTCCACGAGGCGCAAAAAATCGGGGTCCTTCTCGAGGACCGGAGCGAGGACTTCGAGAAAACTCCGCGGGTCGGAGGTGATTCTCTCCCGGATAGTTTGAGGGAGCTCCGCCGTCAGTTCCGCCAATTCTGCGCGCGCAGACTCTTCGGGAGGCTCCGTGTCTCCTCCGTCAGTGTCCCTTGCCGAGCACGATACGAGGGACCCGAGGATGAGGACCGCGAGGGAGAGGAGTGCGGGGCGTAATCGGAATGTACGCGTCAAAAGATCAGCTCCGTTACTTCATTCATGGTCTTGACGGGATGGAAGCGGAGTCCCTTCTTTACCTTTTCGGGGATGTCTTCTAAGTCCCGTACATTACCTTCGGGGATAATTATATCACGGATATTGTTCCTTTTCGCGGCAATAGTCTTTTCCTTGAGTCCCCCGATGGGAAGAACGTTCCCGACGAGAGATAGCTCCCCGGTCATGGCGAGCCGCCTCTTGATCATCCGGCCGGTGGCGAGAGAGAGAAGAGAGCTCGCCATTGTTATGCCCGCGGAGGGGCCGTCCTTCGGCGTCGCCCCTTCGGGAATGTGGAGGTGAATCATGTGTTTTTCGAAGAACTCCTTGTCTACTCCGAAATCGCCGGCGATGTGCCGAATGAAGGTGTAGGCAATTCCGGCGCTCTCCTGCATTACATCCCCCATCTGTCCGGTTATCTTGAACCCCTCCTTGGCGGGGTTCTCCACCGCCTCGATAATCAGCGTATCCCCTCCCATCTGGGTCCATGCGAGCCCCACCGCCATCCCGGGGCGGGTAATCTGCTTGGCAACTTCGTCCCGGAAGACCGGCTTGCCGAGATAATCGTTCAATTCTTCCCGGGTAATCTGGAAAGGCGGCTCGGCGTCGTCGGTTACGAGTTTTTTCGCGATCTTCCGGTTGATACGGTCCAAGGATTTTTCGTAGTTCCGCATTCCCGCCTCCCGGGCGTAGCTCTCGGCTATACCCCTGAGGGCGGACATCTGGAACTTGACCTGGGATTTCTTCAATCCCGCCCGGTCTAAGGATTTGGGAATAAGGTACTTCTTGGCGATGGCTATCTTCTCCTCTTCGATATAGCCGGAGAGGCGGATTACCTCCATCCGGTCCAACAGCGGCCTCGGAATCGTGTCGAGGGTGTTCGCGGTGGTGATAAAGAGGATGTTGGAGACATCGAAGGGGAGGTCCAGGTAGTGGTCCCGGAAAGTCACGTTCTGCTCGGGGTCCAGGACCTCGAGCAGGGCCGAGGAAGGATCTCCCTGGTAGGAAACGCCGAGCTTGTCGATTTCGTCGATCATAAAAACCGGGTCCTTGGTCCCTACTATTTTTAAGCCCTGAATGATCTTTCCGGGCATTGCCCCCACGTAGGTGCGCCGGTGTCCTTTGATCTCCGCCTCGTCCCGCATACCTCCGACGGAGAAGCGGAAATACTTCTTGTCCAGGGCGTTGGCTATAGACATTCCCACACTGGTCTTTCCGACCCCCGGGGGTCCGACTAAACAGATAATTGATCCCTTGGTGTCCTTTTTCAACTTACGCACCGACAGATACTCCACGATCCGGTTCTTGACGTCCTCGAGTCCGTAGTGGTCCTCGTCCAAGATCTTCTGCGCCCGGGGAAGATCGATTTCCTTCTCTTCCGGAGTGTGCCAGGGGAGATTGACGATGGTGTCGAGGTAGTTCCTGGTTACCACGAATTCGGAGGAGTTGGGATCCATCAATGAGAACTTGTCGAGCTCCTGACCCACCTGCTTGCGGGTTTCCTCATCGAAGTCGAGCTTATCGACGGCCTCTTTGAAACGCTGATATTCGCTGCTCTTGGCGTCCACCGGCATCCCCAGCTCCTGCTTGATCGCCTTGAGCTCTTCCTTGAGGAAATATTCCCTCTGGCTCTTCTCGATCTTTTCGTTGATCTGTTTCTGGATCTTCTTCTGGATCTTCAGGAGCTCCTGCTCTTTCTTGATATGAACGAGGACCATCTCCATCCGTTTTTGTACATCCGTGGTTTCTAGTATCTTCTGCTGGTCCCCCCGGTCGATGTTGAGGATTGACGTGATGAAGTCGGCGATCTTTCCCGGTTGGTCGATGTTTACCATATTCAACCGCATCTCCTCCGAAAAGAGGGGATTGTTCTCGCTGATCTGCTTCATCTCGGTAATCAGAGAGCGGGTCAGGGCCTTGACCTCGTCGGTGTCTTCGTTTTTATCGTCTAAATAATCCACCCCCGCGCTGAAGGGCTGGCCGGCGGTAATAAACTTTTTTATCCGAAACCGTTTGAGTGTCGATATAAAGATGTTGTATCCCCCGTCGGGGAGGTTTATCTTCTTGACGATTTTAGCCGCCGTTCCTATCCGGAAGATATCCTCCGACGCAGGCTCCTCCGTCTCGGTGTTTTTGAGGAGGTTCAAGCCCACTAAGCTGTCGGCCTCCATGGCTTGGTCGACTACCTGGATATCCTCTTCCGATGTGACCATCAGGGGAGTAAAGATACCGGGAAAGACCGGCTTTCCCGAGAGGGGTATTATAAATAGCTTGTTCGGCAGTATCATATTTGCTGGTAATATTTGCTTTTCCGGCATGTGGTTTTTCCTCTATGCTCCGTTTTTTAACCTAATATATTCATAATCTCCGATACAGGCAAACCCTTGTGTAAACTTACGAATCGGGTATTATAATAAAGCGTGCAGCGATTCCAAAAAACCCGGGGGGTAGTCCTCAAGACGACCCGATTCGGAGAAATTCACAAACAGGCCGTAGTCCTTACCGAACGATTCGGCATTTTACACGCCGCCGCCTACGGGGCGTGCAAGGGGAAGAGCCGTCTCGCCGGGATGATCGAGCCCTTCAATTCGATGGTTCTGATGCTCTACCACGAACCGGTGAAGAACAACTACAAGATCCAGGAAGCGGGCGACGTGGTTTATCATGAAGGGATAAAAACAAACATCGCTAAATTCGGGATGGCCTCATTGGTTTCCGAGATTGTTCTCAAATCTTACGGGGCGGGGGAGCACCGGCGGACCTTTCACCTGACCGCACAGACCCTCAAGGCCCTCGAAAGACTGGACGAGGCTGACCTCTGGTACGGGGGCATCCAATTCCTGTGGCGGTTCTTCCACATAGCCGGGTTCAGTCCCAACCTCGACAGCTGCATCCGCTGCGGTTACGGTATCGTCGATGAGGAAATGATCTACTACTCCAACCGGGAGGGGGGATTCACCTGTGCCGACTGTACCGATCCGGGAACGGTCGCTCTCTCCCTTGGGGCGGTGAGATACCTCAGGCACACCGAAACCCTGACTCTGACGCAGGCGGTCCGAGTACGCTTAGCCGGCCGCGATCGGAGCCGGCTCAAGCACGTCCTGGTCGGGGCCGCGGAAACGCTCCTCGAAACCCCCTTGAAGAGCTTGAGTGTTATTGAGGAGCCGGTATGAGGATCTTTACCGCCTTTCCCATAGAAGAGGAGGCTCGGCGGGAGCTCTACGCCGGGTACGAACGGGTCAGGAAAGATCTGGATGGGGTAAAATGGGTTGCCGAGGAGAACCTCCATATAACCCTGATCTTTTTCGGGGAGATGACGAAGGAGGAGCTGGACCGGCTTTTAGGGGCCTTAGAGGCGTTTCCCCACGATCCGGAGCACCCGGAGCCGAAGGACCCCCGGCCTTCCCGGTTTACCGTTGAGTATCGGGGGGTCGAGTGCTTTCCTCCCCGGGGGAAGCCGAAGGTGATCTATTCCCGGATAACCGCGGGAACGGAAAGATGCATCGCGGTGTGGAGCCGTATGACCGGCATGCTCGGCGGGAGGGGCGGCGCCAAGCCGTACATCCCCCACATCACCCTCGGGCGGATAAAGGCGAAAGGCTTCTATCCGAGACCCGGCTCCTACGAGGAGATTTCCGGCGGGATCGAGGTCTCTTCTTTCGGCGTGTTCGAGTCGAAACTCACTCCCGAAGGACCCGTGTACCGTCTCGTTCAAAGCTACCCTCTAGGTGATAAAACTGTATGAAATGGATTAAAAACGATATAAATCAGGACCAGGTGCGGGAATTATCCGCCCGGTTCTCAGTTGATCTCCTGACCGCCGCGATTCTGGTCAGGCGGGGTATTACCGATTTTGGTGAGCTTCTCTACTACTTAGAGAGCGACCTCCGGTATCTCCACAATCCCTTTCTCTTCTCGGAGATGGAAGATGCCGTGGACAGGGCGCTTCAGGCTATCGAGGAGGGGGAGCGGGTCCTTATCTTCGGCGACCGGGATGCCGACGGCATCACCTCCACGGTGCTACTCTACGAGGCTCTCGCAGGGCTGGGAGTGGACGTGGAGTGGCAGGTACCCCTCGGGAATGATCTATACGGTTTGAGCAAGGAGGCGGTCCAGGGATTCGCGGAGCGGAGCGGGACTCTCATCATCACCGTGGATTGCGGAATCTCGAGTATCGAGGAAATCGACTACGCCCGGGAGCTCGGTATCGATGTCCTGGTCCTCGATCATCACAACCCCCAGCGGGAAACACCCAACGCCTGGGCGATAATCGATCCAAAGCTCGAGGACTCGGGATACGAGTTCGAAGGACTAGCCGGATGCGCGGTAGCCGTGAAGTTCATCTGGGCCCTCGCATTCGCACGGACCCCGATGTACAACCATCCGGTGTGTCTTCTCAATATCGAACCGGGAAACGATGATTCCTACATAGTAACCGCAATCAAGATGGTGAATCTGGTGGAGGTCGAGCGGATTCATGAGACCCTCGTTCCGGGGGTGGTCCGCATCGATCAGACCCGGCTGTACCGCTTCCTTGCCGATCAGGAAATCTACGTCTACGATGCCGAGCTTCAAACGAGACTCTTTCACAAGATCTTCGGGCAGAACGTGGAAGTGTCGTTCCTCGATGCGGAGCCGGAGATAACTCGGCTGTTTCCTCAGCTCAAGGGGAAGAGTCTCCTCCGTATCAGGGAGCTGAGCACCACCGCCCGCTATCTAAAAGCGACGCAGAGCGAGCTCGACGTATTGTTAAGCCTCTTCATCACCTATTTCTTGAAAAAAGAGAAGTCCCTGTCCGACGAGTATGAGTCTCTTCTCGATCTGGTCGCCTTAGGCACTGTTGCCGACCTCATGCCCCTGGTGGATGAGAACCGAATTTTGGTCCGTCTCGGGCTCGACACCATAAACACCAGCCCCAGGAAGGGGCTCCATGAGCTGCTGCAGAAGCAGGGTCTGCTCCTCAAGAAGATCGGGACACACGAGATCGCCTGGCAGATAACTCCGCTCATCAATTCGACCGGCCGAATGGGGGTGCCGGATAAGGCGGTCCGTCTCTTCCTCGAGGATGATCCCGCCGAGCGAAACCGACTTGCCGATGAAATCATGGACTTGAATCGGGAGCGGAAGGCGGTCGGCGAGGCCGCGTGGAATTCGATCTATCAGCGCGCCCACACCAGTTATCAGGAGTGCGCGGGGAAGCTCGTCATAGTGGCGGGCGACGATATCCAGCGCGGTATCACCGGAACAATTGCTTTGAAGCTTCTCAATTACTTCAATACCACCGCCGTCGCCGTCGCCTTTACCGATGGGACCGCCATCGGATCGGTCCGGGGGACCGGAGAGGTCAACGTGAAAAATATTCTAGAGAAGCGTTCGGACCTCTTTATCGATTTCGGCGGCCACGATTTCGCGGCCGGCTTCAGCATAGAAGCGGACCGGTTCGAGGAGTTCAAGAGTTTCATCATGAGCGAGGTAGAGAACCATGTCTGTGAAATCGAGCTCATCGAATCTATACCCATCGACGCCGAGCTGCCCGGGAAGTATATGAACCCGGATCTCATGAAGATCGTGGAACTCTTCGAGCCCTACGGTGAGAAAAACGATAAGCTCAATTTTCTCTACCGGAATGCGAAAATCCTCGATATCAAACTTATCGGGAAGAATGATAAGTCTCATGTGAGGCTCCTCTTCGACGCGGGGAAGCATAAATGGCCCGCTGTCTACTGGAACGCCGCGGACCGGGTAGGAAAGGATTTCGACAGCGGCGACATTGTCGAGGTCGTTTTCAATCTGGGAAAAAATTTCTTTCAAAACACCGAACAGTTTCAGCTCACGGTGATCGATATTAAAAGAGTATGACGACTGAATACACGGAATATCGAACATCTTCCCGCTCGAAGTTACACCGCCCGTGCGCCGGATTTCCCGCCGCGGTATTTTTCCTGGTCCTCCTTTTCGCGGGTGCTGTTCTTGGAACGGCCGAACCCGCCGTCTTCTGCCGGCCCCAGGCCGAGCCCGGAGAGGTCCTCTTGATCCGGGTCAGGGAGGAGCAGCCCCTCAGTTCGTGTTCGGCGGAGGTCTTCTTCAGTGAAGGCAGGTCGAATGTTTTTCGAGGTTTTACCACCGATGAGTGGAGGCCTTTTTGGGTAATTCCCGTGGGAATACCGCCGGATATGCGGCTCGGGCGTCTTACCGTAGGAATTCTCTCGAAGACGGCGGGAAACAGCGGACCCGTGTACGAGAAAGCTGAAACGGTCTTCCTGGACATTGTGGAAAGGAAATTTTCCAACGAGGATATCCTGCTGAATACCGGGCTCACCAGACTGAGGACCGACGACGCGGATCGTAAGTGGGAGGAATCACGCAAGCTTTCAGAGATACTTATGCGTTGGGAAAAGGAATCCCTTTTTGAGATGGGAAAATTCCTCGAACCCGTCGACTCCTATAGGATTTCTTCCCAGTTCGGCGACCGGAGGACCTACCGCTACAGCGACGGGACCTCCGCTCCGGCAATACATACCGGCATAGATCTCGCAGCTCCCACGGGAACTCCGATCAAGGCATCCGGTTCGGGACGGGTCGTACTTGCCGCCGATAGGATGCTCACAGGTATTACGGTGGTAATCGAACACCTCCCCGGGATTTACAGTCTCTACTATCATCTCGACTCCCTCGAATGTCGTGAAGGGGAAGAGATTACCCGGGGACAGCGGATTGGAACCGTGGGGATGACCGGCTTGGCAACGGGACCTCATCTCCATTGGGAAGTCAGGGTGTCGGGAATCCCCGTCGATCCCTTCTTCTTCGTGAAGGAGCCTCTCCTTGACAAAGAGCTGATAAAAGGCAATAGTGGAGACGAAAATACCAAAGAAGGGGGTGATTAATATCGCTCAAGTACGAGTCGACGACGGAGAGCCGCTTGAAAAAGCCCTGAAGCGTTTCAAGCGCATGGTCGAAAAAGAGGGTATTATCCGGGAATGGAAGAAGCGCGAATATTTCGAAAAGCCTTCTACCATCCGCAATAAGAAGCGGAAAGCCCTCGAGCGGAAGCAGATGAAGAAGCTGCGGAAGCTGCAGAATATGAGAAATTACTAATCGAAGAGGATCGCTGAAAACGCGGTCCTTTTTTTTATAGCCCCCGATCGTGGGGATTGCCTTCGGGACTGTACGAGCCGGCCGCACGCCGGATAAGCTCATCATGGAGAAGACCGTTACTCGCGAAAACCATCGAGCCCCGGTCGAGGGGAAGGGGCCTATGATTCCGGTCCGTGACGATACCTCCCGCCTCTTCGATTATGCACCGTCCCGCGGCGGTATCCCAGGGGCTCAAGTAATGCTCCCAAAAGCCGTCGCACCGCCCGCAGGCGAGATAGCATAAGTCGAGGGCCGCCGACCCGGATCTTCTGATACCCATAATCCCCTCACTGAAGAAACTATCGATTGCCGAGAGGGTCATGCGCATCTTATCGCCCCGGTCGTAGTAAAAACCGGTGTAGAGCATGGCGTTTTTGAGAGTATCCTGGGTGCTGACTCCGATCCGCCGGCCGTCGAGGTAGGCGCCTTTTCCCTTTTGAGCCCAAAAGCGCTCGTTTCGGGTCGAGTCGATGACCGCCGCGGCAACCGCCGCCTTACCCCGGTAGAGGGCCACGGAGACCGAAAAGTGGGGAATTCCCTTGAAAAAATTGTTAGTTCCGTCGAGGGGATCGATATACCAGGCGAAATCGGAGGAGGTGGAAGGGTAATCACCTTCCTCGCCGAAGAGGTTGTGTTCCGGGTAGTACCCTCGAATAACCTCGACCACCGCCTTTTCGGCTTCCACATCCGCGGAGGTAACTAAGTTGTGATGTTGTTCCGCCTTCGAAGCGGTCGTGAATCCCCCTGTAAAATAGTCGAGATGGATTTTGACCGCGGCCTCCGCCGCCTCGAGAGCTACTTCGTAATAGTCACGCTTCATAGGTTGGGTCCCGTCATGAGGTCGGGCCTGACCATCTCATCGAACTTTTCTTCCGAGAGCACCCCGAGGCGGACGACCGCCTCACGAAGGCTCAAATTTTCCCGGTAGGCGAGGCCGGCGACCCGGGAGGCCTTTTCATATCCGATGTGGGGATTGAGGGCGGTCACGAGCATGAGAGAGTTTCTTACGTATTCGTCTATCTTTTCCCGGTTGGGCTCGATTCCCTCGAGACAGCGTCGGGTGAAGCTGTCCATTCCCTCCGCGAGGAGGCGGACCGATTCGAGAACCGCGTATATGATGACCGGCTTGAAGGCGTTCAGCTGGAGGTGTCCCGATGCCCCCGCGACGCTTACCGCGGTTGCGTTTCCCATAACCCTCGCGCAGATCATGGTAAGAGCTTCGGCCTGGGTCGGATTTACCTTCCCGGGCATGATCGAGCTTCCCGGTTCATTCGCGGGAAGTGTAATTTCACCGAGCCCGCATCGTGGGCCGGAGCCGAGAAGGCGAATATCATTGGCGATCTTCATGAGGGCGCAGGCGAGCGTATTGAGGCTCCCGGACAGCCTGACAAACCCGTCGTGTGCCGCTATACACGCGAACTTGTTTTCTCCGCAGTGGAAGGGGAGCCCCGTAATATCCGCGATGTGAGCGGCCGCGGTCGGACCGAATTCGGGATTGGTATTCAAACCGGTTCCCACGGCGGTCCCGCCGATGGGGACTGCATACAGCTCCTGAACGTCCGCAGCGACCGCGGTGAGGCATCCCTCGATCTGCGCGGCGAAACAGGAAAATTCCTGTCCGAGGGTAATGGGAACAGCATCCTGAAGGTGGGTGCGTCCGCATGTGATAATATCTCTGAAGCGCTTGGAGAGCCCGGTAAGGGCCTCCCGCATATCTTTACCCGCCGGCAGGAGGGAGCCGAGGCATTCCTCGACCGCCGCGATGTGCATGGCCGTCGGAAAAACGTCGTTGGAGGATTGGCTCTTGTTAACGTCGTCGTTGGGGTGGACGGGGTCTTTGCTTCCGATTCCGCCCCCGAGAAGTTCGATGGCCCTGTTGGCGATAACCTCATTAGCATTCATATTGGTCTGGGTACCGCTTCCGGTTTGCCATATTTTCAAGGGGAAGTGATCATCGAGGGTCCCCTCTATGACCTCGTCGGCGGCTTTTACCAGGGATGTAAGTTTTTCAGCGCTCAACGAGCCCAAATCGCTATTGGCGAGGGCGCATCCCTTTTTAACGATGCCTAGGGCCCTGATAAACTGTCTGGGGAACCGTTCACTTCCTATAGGAAAGTTCTCCAGGGCTCTCTGCGTCTGGCACCCCCAGTACTTATCCGTTTCGATTCGCTTTTCTCCTAGGGAATCACTTTCCGTTCTATACTCCATTTCCGCTCCCGACGGAAAGCATACTAGAAATATAAAAAAAAAGAAATTCCCCCTTGACGGCGGCGGAGGTCTGTTGTAGATTACTACTGTGCTACAACGATAGTACACTAATATAGCAAGGAGACAATTATGGTAGCAATCAAAGGTTTAAGTTTTTACTACAATTCCCAGCAGTTGCTGTTTCAAGGTTTGAGCCTCGAAATAGAACCGGGAAACATCTACGGGCTTCTCGGCAAAAACGGGGCGGGAAAGACGACCCTCTTGAAAATTTTAGCGGGTCTTATCTTTCCAAATGAGGGAGACACCTCGGTATTCGGATGCACTCCGGGGCATCGAAAGGCGGAGATGCTCGAAGATCTCTACTTTCTTCCCGAAGAGTTCTATGTTCCGAAGCTCTCGGGAAATACCTACGTCAAGCTCTACGCGCCCTTCTATCCCCGGTTCGATGATACTCTATTCCGGGAAGCGGCCGCTGAGTTCGAGATCGACTGTGCCCTCATGCTTACCGATCTGTCCTACGGGCAGAAGAAGAAATTCTTGACCGCCTTCGGGATAGCAACTAACTGCGCGCTGACTATCTTCGATGAACCCTCGAATGGATTGGACATTCCCTCGAAGAGCCGGTTCCGGAGGCTCCTCGCGTCCGGATTGACCGAGGAGAGGAGCTTTATCATCTCCACCCACCAGGTCAGAGACGTAGAGAGCCTCATCGATCCGATCATCATCCTCCACGACGGTGAAATCGTGTTCAATCATACCGGAGAGGAGATCTCCCGGGCCTTGAGTGTCGAAATAAAGAAGCAGCTCGATGAGGGAGACTTCCTGTACGCGGAGAAGGTGATAGGGGGACATGCAGTCTTAGAAGTAAACACTGCGCGTATCGAATCCAATGTGGACATAGAACTGCTCTTTAACGCCGTTATTACCCGGCCGGACAGAGTACGGGATGCATTTGAATCCGGAAACGGAGGAAAACAGTGAAAAACAAAGAATTCAACCTGCCGCGCTTTTTTCATGTACTCAAAAGAGACCTCTTTTTTCAGTACAAGGGTGCAATCATTACCATATCGATTATTTTAGGGATATACTTCCTCGTGGAGCTGATTTCATACGCGACCGCGGGAAACACCGAAGTTCTCATGTTCGCGAACGGGTTATTCATCGCGGGAATTATCGCAACCAGCGTAAGCTTCAACGAGTATCACGACAGAACCATGAGCACCGCGACGCTGACCTATCCCGCCTCGAGGGCTGAAAAATTTTTGAGTAAGTGGTCTATAACGACGATCGGATACGTGCTTGCGGCTTTGATCATCTACTTCGTGTTCTCGGCGGTGATGAAGGGCATTTTCACCCTCATTTTCGGGCACGGTCCGGGGCTCTTCAATCCCCTGGACTTTCGGATCCGGCAGGCCATAGCGGGATATCTGTGGGTACACGCCGTCTTTTTCTTCGGAGCCGTCTTCTTCAAAAAGGGTGCTTTCATTAAGACCCTCCTCTCGGTGATCCTCGCGGCGATCGTCATAGCCCTCTTCGCGGGTCTCGTTGCGGGGGCGATGTTCTTCGGAGTGATCCGGGATGTGATCATCAATGCCGCGTGGGGCGATTTCTCTCTTTCCATGGCTGAAGTTCCCGGAATGCTCAGGTTCGGAGGTTTCCTGGAGGTTGTGACAACGATACTCTTCGGCTACTGCCTCCCCCCCGCTCTGTGGGTCTTGAGTTACATACGATTCAGAGAAATAGAGGTAAGGTGATGCAGTTCGAGAGCAATGAGCCGATTTATCTTCAGATAACTGAATGGATGATGGAAAACATCCTCGAACGGGTATGGAGTGAAGGGGACAAAATCCCCTCGATACGGGAAATGGCTGTGGAGGTCGAAGTGAATCCGAATACGGTTGTCCGGTCCTACAACGAGCTGCAGGACCGGGAGGTCATACATAATCAGCGAGGTATAGGGTATTTCGTTTCAGATGGAGGATATAAGAAGGTGCAGGACATCAAGAAGAGAGCTTTTATCGAACGGGAGCTGCCGAGGGTTTTCAAGATCATGGATCTCCTCGGAATGGATCTCGACGATGTGAAGAATTACTATTCCGATTACAAAAAAGGAGAGCTACATGAAAACGAGTAATGCCGTATTACTGACAATCTTTATTGTACTGGCCGCGGTCATCATCATAGCCGTTGTCGGATTCCGTATCTGCTTCGCCCGGCTGGGATTCGACGCCCAAAACGGGGAGTATTCACCACGAGCGGAAAGGCCCGGGGAGCTCACGACCGAAGATTTTCCCTTGGACGGCTTCGATTCCTTGAGAATCCAAGGCCCCTGGACGGTCAACCTCGTTCACGGGGAGGAGTATTCGGTGCGGGCACGAATACCTAAAAACTACCGGGACCGGATCGATATCTATACTCAGCGGGGCGATTTGATCGTGAAAGTGGAGCCTTACACTATTTCAGGGATTACCAAGCTCTCGGTGGACGTAAGTATGCCGGATCTTCACGATATCCGAGTCATGGGGGCGGTGGACCTCTTCTTTTCCGGATTCGATCCGGAGGAGATGGAGATAACCATCGACGGAGCCGGCGATATTACCGGGAAGGACAACATCATCGAAGATCTTTCGATAACCGTTGACGGCGCCGTCAATGTAAATCTCAAAGAGAGTACCTGTACCGACGCCCATATTGTCATCAACGGCGCGGGAAACGTCGATCTCACCATGGCGGGCGGCGTCCTCTCCGGACGCATAGACGGACTATGCAAGATAAGCTACGCTGGAGAGGTCGCGGAACAGACGGTCCAGCTCCACGGGCTCGGTTCGGTGGAGCGGAGGTAGATACCTCAATATTGACAAAGCCATGGAGGTAAACTACCTTTCCTACAGATAGGAAAAGGAGTAGCCTCCATGGCAGATTTATCGACAAAGTACCTCGGACTAACACTGAAAAATCCCTTAATCGTTGCAAGCTCGAAATTGACCTCCACCCTGGACTCGCTCAAGAAATGCGAGGACGCGGGGGCGGGGGCTGTTGTATTGAAATCCCTCTTCGAAGAGCAAATCGTATCCGACTCGGGACAGATGCTCGAGAACCTGAATGCTCAGGTCCACGCTGAAGCCTACGATTATACTCAGGTGATGAGTGAGGAATACTATCTCGACGAGTACCTCAAGCTGGTCGAGGATGCTAAAAAAACCTTAGATATTCCGGTCATCGCGAGTCTCAATTGCATTACCGCGGGCAAGTGGATCGATTATGCCGAAGATTTCGGCCGGGTAGGTGCCGACGGCCTGGAGCTGAATGTATTCATTATGCCCGCCGACAGCAAGAACGACGGAAGGGCCATCGAAAATACCTACCTCGATATCGCGAAAAAGATAAAACGAACGGTCGATCTTCCGGTGGCCATGAAAATCGGCCCGCATTTCAGCGGATTGAGCGCTATGATGCACGACCTCTGCGACCGGGGTATCGAAGGCCTGGTTCTCTTCAACCGCTTCTATCGGCCCGATATAGATGTGGAAAAGCTCGAGCTCACCCCAGCGAAAGTTTTCTCCAGCCCGGAGGAGATAGCCCTGTCCCTGCAGTGGATAGCCCTGATGTCCGGAGAGCTGGCCTGTGATCTCTCGGCAACGACGGGCATCCACGATTCCAACGGAGTGGTCAAACAGCTCTTGGCGGGGGCCAAGACGACCCAGCTCTGCTCGACCCTCTACGGACACGGAATAGACTTCCTGCGGACCATCCTGTCGGGCCTGGAGAACTGGATGAAGCGACATGAGTTTTCGACTATACCCGAGTTCAACGGAATGCTCTGTCAGGAACGAAGCGAACACCCCGAGGCCTACGAACGGTCTCAATATATAAAAGCAATCGTGGGTATCTCGTAATGGAAAATCGAGATTTACGGGGCCGACCGCCCCGTTTTTTAAAATTGCAGAGCAATTTTAGAAAACGGGATAGGATGTGTACCCAGGACGAACGAAGCATTAAGATTAAAGGAGGCTATTATGAACATTCCCGACGACCGGAAATACCAGAAGACCCATGAATGGGTGACCCTAGACAACGGAATAGCAACGGTGGGAATTTCCGATCACGCTCAGGATTCCCTTGGAGACATCGTCTTCATCGAGCTCCCTGAAAAGGGCAAGAAACTTTCCCGGGGGGATGAAATTACCACTATCGAATCGGTCAAGGCGGCATCTCCTATCTATAGCCCGGTTTCGGGCACCGTCGAAGAGGTAAACGGCGATCTCGAGGAAAGCCCTGAAATAATAAACCAGGATCCTTACAACACCTTCATCGTCAAGATAAAGATGGACGGGGAACTCGATGAAAGCACCCTCCTCGATGCAGCGGGGTATAGGAAGGTGGTCGAAGAGGAAGAGGATTAAGACGCATACATATGGATCGAACGAAGTTTTCCGACGCCGATTTCGAAGACATCCGTCCCTATAGGGATCACGAAATCAGGGGAGTTCTGGAAAGAGTCCGCAAGAACCCCTGGATCGTGTCGGCTTTGCGCCGGTTCTTCTGGCCCAATACCCCCGAATTTCTCGTGCCCTTAGTAGAGGCTTTCGTACGGTTCTACCTGAGGTGCCGCCTCGTAGGGATCCATACCCTCGACGATTGGCACCAGCGGTTCGTAAAAAAAACCGTTCTCGAGTGGGTGGAGCAGCGGACGATGACGGAGCTGACGTACTCCGGAGTCGAGAACCCTAAGGAAAACGATCCGGCCCTTTTCATAACCAATCACCGGGACATTGTCCTCGATTCCGCCTTTCTCGCCTACGGCTTGATGTGCTACGGGATGCGAAGCCCGGAGATCGCCTTCGGCGACAACCTCATGATCAATCCATTCGTTGCCGATCTGATTCGGATGAACAAGAGCTTCATCGTCAAGCGAAATCTCCCCATGAGGCGGCAGATCGAAGAGTCGAAGAGGCTCTCCCAATATATCTGGTACCGGTTGGGGCAGGGGGAATCGATCTGGCTGGCCCAAAGAGCGGGGCGCGCCAAAGACGGAGACGACCGGACGGCCCCGTCGGTCATCAAGATGCTCTATCTCTCGCAGCGCAAGGGCGGATTGGGGCTCTCGGAGTTCATCAATGCGCTGAACATCATTCCGGTCTCCATATCCTACGAGTACGATCCTTGCGACAAGATGAAGGCACGGGAGGTCTATATGTCGAGGATGGCCGGAGGCTATTCCAAGAGCCCTCGAGAAGACCTGATAAGTATCCTGAGGGGAATCAACGAACCGAAGGGGCGGGTCCACTTCGCCTTCTGTCCTCCCCTGAGAGGCTCGTGGGAGGAACCGAAGGACGTTGCTGAAGACATCGAACGTTCGATCATTTTGAACTACAAACTCTGGCCCACCGCCTACGCGGCATACGATTTGTGCTACGGGACAGAAGAGTACGCGGACAAATATACCGAGGAAGACAAGGCGGCCTTCGTCAAACGGTTCGCTTCCCTTTCCGAAGATGTGCGGAAGGTCGCCTACGAGATCTATGCGCGGCCTCTGATGAACCAAAAGGAAATTTTGGGGGAACGGTGACTTTTTCCCGGCACGTCTTTATGACGGCACTTCTCACGACGATAAGCGCCGCCGCGGCGCTGCTTTCCGGGTGTGGAGGGAGCCCTCCCGAGCTTCTGCAGCTCTTCCGGCAGAAGAATGTCGTTTTCGATGTAGAGCTCGATGTAACCTACGAATCGATGAGTCTGTGGATCAATTGTTCCGATGATGACGGGACGGAGGACTTCGCCTATCTCTATCTTATCAACGACGAGGAAGAGCTTTACTGGGAGCTCACCGACGAGATGTGGTCTTCCGACGAGAGAGACAGCGGGTATTGGATCGGAACGAACGATATCGTCATGCACGATAAGTCGGCCTTTCCCCCCGGGAACTACCGCGTCGTTCTTATCGATGCCGCGGGGGAGAGGGACGAGAACCGCTTCTTTGTTTCGTCAGGTCCCGGACACGGGGATCTCGTCTTTCCCCGCCTGATTCCCGGCCCCCGGTGGGAATTCCGGAGTCCCCACAGGGAGAATTTTCTGTGGGTCTACGAATCCGGCGGAAACCTTGTGGGATCCTATAGTATTGAGGGTATTGAGGGGAACCGGTTCGATCCCGAAAAAATTATCGAAGGGATTGTCCGGACCGAGGAAGACCGGACCGAGGAAGACCGGAAAGAGGATGAAGAGCGCGAGGAGCCTC
>CAZXMO010000052.1:0-26307 GCA_964641125.1 uncultured Spirochaetales bacterium | reverse complement strand
ACGGTTCGAGCAGGTCGACAAACGGTTCGAGCAGGTCGACAAACGGTTCGAGCAGATGGAAAGGCGGTTCGAGCAGGTCGACAAACGGTTCGAGCAGGTCGATAAACGGTTCGAGCAGGTCGATAAACGGTTCGAGGACATGCAGTACAGCATGGACAAGCGGTTTGAAAGTCTACAGTATAATTTCGAAAGTCTACAGCACAATATGGACAGGCGTTTTTCTCAGCTCCAGTGGTCTATGGGCATAGGGTTTACACTTCTCGCGGCCCTGTTAGGAATTTTCAATTTCGTTTAGGTCTCGATTAGTTACCATTACGCTTTTGGTTCTTTCATTTTAAAGGGAATACATGCTTAATCCACCCGCAGGATGACTCCGGCGGGGGCACTTCCTGAGAATTGCCTGAAAGATAAAATTCGTCTATTATTAAATCATGAAAATTCGCGATATCGTCCCGGTGGCCCTGGGAAAGCAAAAAGCCGACGTGCTCATCAAGAACGGAAAGATCGTCAACGTATTTACCGGCAGGGTGGAGGAGGGGAACATCGCCCTTTTCCGTAAGCGCATCGCGGGAATAGGAGATTATACCGAGGGGCGGGAAGTCATCGACGTAAAGGGGGGTTACGTGGTGCCGGGGTTCATCGACGCCCACCTGCACATCGAGAGCTCCATGGTAGCGCCGAGGGAGTTCGCCCGGGCGGTGCTTCCGAAGGGGACCACCACGGTCATCGCCGATCCCCACGAGATTACCAACGTTCTCGGGCTCGCGGGACTCGAGTACATGATCCACTCCACCGAGGGGATTCCCTTGAATGTCTACATCGCCCTGCCCTCGGCGGTCCCCGCGACAACCTTCGAGACCTCCGGGGCGCGCTTAGGTCCGGAGGACATGGTAAGCACCGTGGACAAGTATCCCCGGCGGATTATCGCCTTAGGCGAGGTAATGAACTTTCCCGGGGTCTTGAACGTTGACAACGAACTGATTACCAAGATCGAGATCCTCCGCCACGAATACAAAAAGATAGACGGCCACGCCCCGGGGCTCACCGGAAAGGAATTAAACGCCTACATAACCGGTTTCATCCGCTCCGACCACGAGTGCACCTCCGCGGAGGAGGCGTTGGAGAAGGTGGGACGGGGAATGCAGGTCTTAGTCCGGGAGGGGACCGCGGCGAAGAACCTCGAGGCGATTGTAAAAATAGTCGACATGGCGAACCACAGCTTTTTCAGTTTTTGCACCGACGACCGGGAACCGATTGACATAATAAACGAGGGGCATATCGATTTCCTGATCCGGAAGGGTATCGCCTTAGGACTCGATCCGATTATCGCCCTCAGGATGGCCACGGTGAATACGACCCGCCACTACAATCTCAGGAGTATGGGGGCCATCGCCCCCGGCTATAAGGCCGACCTGGTGGTTGTCGGAGACCTCGAGCTGTTCGACATCAAGATGGTGATCAAGGACTCGAAGGTGGTTGCGGAGAAGGGCGAGGTGGCGGCGCCGGTGACTGGCCTCCACGAGGACCTTCCCGAACAGCTCGGCGGGGTACACTTGGGGGAGTACAATCTGGATACCTTCCGGGTGCCGGTCCCGGAGGCGGTTTCTTATCAGTCCGGCGGATCACGGGCCGCTGGAGGGCCGCGGACGCCCCGCATCCGGGTCATCGGTATGCGGGAGGGAGACCTCTACACCGATTCTCTCGAGGAGGAGGCGACGGTCCGGGACGGGTACGCGGCGGCCGAGCCTAAGCGGGATCTGGCGAAGGTGGTGGTCTTCGACCGGTACCGGGGCGAGAAGGTCGCCCGGGCCTTCGCGAAAGGATTCGGTGTGGTGAGGGGAGCCGCGGCGACAACCATAGGTCACGATGCCCATAACTTAGCGGTGATGGGGATGAGCGACGTAGACATGTACGCCGCGGTCCGACGAGTGCAGGAATTAAACGGCGGTATTGTAGTGGTGGTAGACGGAAAGGTAGAGGCGGAGCTGCCGTTGCCGATTGCCGGGCTCATGTCCAATGCAGCCCTCGACACCGTGGTTGGGGAGCTCGGGGCGATAAAAAGGGCCATTCGAAAGATGGGGACCGACAAGGACATCCTGATGCCGCTCCATTTCATTCAGCTCGCGGTCATCCCGGAGCTCAAGCTCACCGACTACGGCCTGGTGGATATCGGACGGCAGGAGATTCTGGATCTGTGGGTGTGAAATGTCCCCTGCGGTAAGGGGCGTGCCGCTCACCGCAGGGTCAGGTCAGTCGCTTATCTGTTTGAAGATGATCGTTCCGTTGTGTCCGCCGAAGCCTAAGGAATTGGACAAAGCTGCGCGGATGGTTCCGTTTACTCCCTTCTTCGGGACGTAATCGAGGTCGCATCCGTTTTCGATGTCCGGATTCTCCAGGTTCGCGGTGGGCGGGAAAAATTGATTTTCGATCGCCTTGATGCAGGCGATCGCTTCCACGCCCCCGGCGGCGCCGATAAGATGGGCGGTCATGCTTTTGGTAGAGGATACCTTGAGCTTGTATGCGTGGTCTCCGAAGGCCTTTTTGACGGCCAGAGTCTCGATGGGATCGTTCATCGGAGTCGAGGTCCCGTGAGCGTTGATGTAGTCAATGTCCTCCGGTTTCATCCCCGCGTCTTCGAGGGCAAGCTGCATCGCTTTGGCCGCTCCCCGGCCCTCCGGGTGGGGGGCGGTCATGTGATTGGCGTCGCAGGTCATAGCCCCCCCGGCGTATTCGGCGTAGATCTTCGCTCCCCGTCTCTTGGCGTGCTCGTACTCTTCGAGAATGATGATTCCCGCTCCCTCGCCGATGACGAAGCCGTCCCGGTCCTTGTCGAAGGGGCGGCTCGCTACCTCCGGATTGTCGTTGTACCGGGTGCTCAACGCCTGGATTGCCGAGAAACCCCCAACGGAGATCTCCACGACCGGGGCTTCCGCGCCGCCGGTGATGATGACGTCGGTCTTGCCGCTCCGGATCCATTCGGCGGAGCGGCTGATTGCATCTGTTCCCGAGGCGCAGGCGGTGACAATGCTGTAGCAGGGCCCCTGGGCGTTATGGATGATGGCGATGTGGCCCGGGCCGATGTTGCTGATCATCTTCGGCACCACCATCACCGGGATCCTTCCCTTTTCGAAGAGCGACAGATAGGATTCTTCCATATTTTGGATCCCGCCGATCCCGTTTCCGATAATGACCCCGAACCGCTCGGGGTCGAGTTCACCGTCTTTGAAGCCGGCGTCGTTCATCGCCTGGGCCGCGCCTGCCACGCAGAGCTGGGCGTAGAAGTCCATCTTCCGGGCCTCTTTCCGGTCCATATACTCCTTGGGATCGAAATTCTTGACCTCCCCCGCGACCTTGGAGGGGTAGCGGTCTAGGTTCGGCACCTTGGTGCACGGGCCGACTCCGGACTTCGCTTCCTGTATACTCTTCCAAAACTCGTCTACGCTGTTTCCGATCGGGGTTATGGCCCCTAAGCCGGTGACGACTACACGCTTGCTCATCTCTTACTCCTGTATTACTTTCGGTTAAAAATTCAAGCCCGTTATTACATGCCCATACCGCCGGTTATCTGGAGAACCTGGCCGGTTACGTAGGACGCCATATCGGATGCGAGGAAAGTCACCACTGAAGAAACCTCTTCAGGGTCACCGAGGCGCTGCATGGGGATTTGGCCGAGGAGCGCCTCTTTCTGGGTATCGTTGAGCTTGTCGGTCATGGGGGTCTTGATGAATCCCGGGGCGACCGCATTGACCCTGACACCCCGGGAGCCGATCTCCCTGGCCAAGCTCTTGGTGAGCCCGATCATTCCCGCCTTCGAGGCGCTGTAGTTGGCCTGCCCGGCGTTCCCTATCACCCCGACGATCGAAGCGATGTTGATGATGGATCCCGATTTGCTCTTCGCCATCTGCCGGGCGACTAGCTTGGAGATATAAAAAGCGCTGGTCAGATTGACCGAGAGGACATCGTTCCAATCCTTGGCGGACATCCGGAAGAAGAGATTGTCCCGGGTGATTCCCGCATTGTTTACCAGGATGTCGAGGCCCCCGCTCTCTTTCAGTATTTCATCCACCGCCGCGCTTACGTTCTCTTCGTCGGCCACATTAGCCTGTTTGAAGACGACTGTTCCGCCGGTCTTCGAGGCCAAAGCGGTGTACTCGTCCATGTGCTCACTGGGATTCAAGTCGATAAAATAGACCGAGGCTCCTTCCTTGAGAAAGGTTTTGACGATTTCCCCGCCGATACCTCGCGCGCCGCCCGTGACCAGGGCTTTCTTTCCTTCTAACAGCATTTTTTCCTCCGTTACAGCAGTTCTATCTGGGCCGTCTGCCCCGCCGGCGAACAGGGGATGTCGCCGCCGACTGATTTCCATAGACCGGTCAACACCTTTCCCGGACCCGTTTCGACGCACCGATCGTAGCCTTCCGCGAGAAGGGCCTTCTCCTCGTCCACCCAGCGGACCATTTCAATTACCTGTTCGACGCAGAGCTGCCGGGCGGAGGTGCCGCTTACGATCTGTTCGGCGGTAACGTTCGAATAGACAGATTTGACCGGGTCCTTGAAATCGTAATCGGCGAGAACACCCGCAAGCTCGGTCTTGGCCTTTGCCATCAACGGGCTGTGGAAGGGAGCGGAAACTTTGAGCCGGATGTACCGTTTTGCCCCCGCGTTCTTGATAACCTCTTCGCCCATGTTGAGGGCGTCGTTGGTCCCCGAAAGCACGATCTGATTCGGCGAGTTGTAGTTAGCCGGATACAGGTCTTTGATTCCCGCCTGAGTGACGGCGTCTTCCACTTGGCCGAGATCGAGCCCGATGACCGCGGCCATTCCGGGGGCTCCCGATCCGGTGTCCAGCGACTTTGCGACTTTTTCCATGATCTCCCCCCGCACCTTGACGATGGGAAAGACATCTTCCTCCGCGATGACTCCCGCCTCGGTCAAGGCGGAGTATTCACCTAAGCTGAATCCCGCGCATCCGTCGCTGGAAATGCCCCGCTCTTCGAGAACGGCGGCGACGCTCAGGTTGATGAGGGTAACCGCTATCTGCGTTTTATCGGTGGATTTGAGTTCTTCTTCAGTTCCTTCGAAGAGCAGCTTTTTTACATCGATTCCCGTTCGGTCTGAAGCGAGCTCGAACAGGTTTTTTACTTTTTGACTTGCCTCGTAGAGATCTTTTCCCATGCCGGGGTACTGCGCCCCCTGTCCCGGGAAGAGAAAACAGGTCTTCATAAGCTGACTCCTTATGTAACATTACTTGTGCGGAAGTTACCACAGGATTTTTCCACCGTCAAGAATAGCTTTGGGGCACTCATCTCAAATCCTGGGAGGAAAATCAAATTCCCGCTCGAAGAGCTCTACAATCTGATCCGCCGTCTCTTCCTCGTTCTCACCGGAAATGGTAATCTCCACCGTGTCCCCCTTGCACAATCCCATGGCGAGGATGCTTATGTGGTCCCGAAGATTGCTTTCTATCCCCTTAGCGGTTACTCGGATTTCCGCGGGTGAATCATGCATGGCATCGATAATGACCCCGGTAGGACGTACGTGAATACCCATGTTGTTCTTGACTATTGCTGTCTTTGTGATCATGTCGGCGTACCGGTTCTTTTGTACATTATTGTCAGAACATCCGCAAGTCTGAAAAAGTCTTCTCTCATCTCGTGCCGGAAACGGCATTTGCAGCTCATCCTAGGGAAGATTATACTATTACCGGAGGATATAATGGAATACGAAAAGGACTCCCAGGCCCAGGAGATCGTCCGGAAGCACGTTTGGTTCAGTATGATCGCGGCGGTTACAGGCATCCATCGGGCGCGCCGGGGCGAGCGTCGTCAAAGGAGTACGAGGAAACAAAGAGAGAGCTTTTAGAAATAATTAAAAACATGTAGATTCAGCGGCTTGCGCCCGCAGCGGAAAACGGGCTCAGCTTCTTTCGTTCCTCCTGAAATCCACCGCCGATTCACCCCGGGGCAGATTGACGATAGACTCTTCCGGTTCGGAGGTAGCGATGACTCTTCCCCTTTTGATCACGTAGATGCACCGGGAGACGAGGCGCAGGGCTTCGAATTCGTCGGTTGCGTCCAGGATGATCAGATCGGCGGGATTTCCTTCGGCGATCCCGTAGGTCCCGCCGAGGTTTAAAACCTGGGCCGACCCTTCGGTGATAAGCCGAAACACCTCGAAGACTTGATCGTAACCGCTCAGCTGCGCGAAGTGAAGCAGGAGATTCGCCGCCTGGAGCATGCTTCCCCGCCCCAAAGGATACCAGGGGTCCATAATCGAATCGTGTCCTACTCCAACCGTAACCCCGGCGGCGAGGAGCTCGTCCACCCGGGCTATACCCCTCCGCTTGGGGTAGGAATCGCCCCGGGCCTGGAGGATGGAGTTGTCGAAGGGATTGACGATGACCGATACCCCCGCCTTGACGAGATTTCCGATGAGCTTAGCGGCGTAGGCGTTGTTGTAGCTGTGCATGGCGGTGGCATGGCTTGCAGCCGCCCTTCCCGGCATTGATTTGCGGAGAGTTTCGGCGGCGACGGTCTCTATGAAACGGGACTGATCATCATCGGTCTCATCGCAGTGGATGTCCACGAGGAGTCCCCGTTGTGAGGCGAGGTGAAAGGCGAACTCCACATCCCGAATTCCGTCTTCCCGGGTGAGCTCGTTGTGAGGGATTCCTCCCACCACATCGGCCCCGAGGTCGAGGGCCTTCTCCATAAGAGTCTCCCCTTGACTATGGGTATACACGCCGTCCTGGGGAAAGGCGACCACCTGGAGGTCCACGAACCCCGTAAGCTCTTCTTTGAGTTCGGTAAGGGCTTTGACCGTTGTAAGCTCCGGATCGGAGGCGTCGGCGTGAGTCCGGATACAGGTAGTTCCCTGGGCAA
Organism: uncultured Spirochaetales bacterium; assembly: GCA_964641125.1. Taxonomy (GTDB): domain Bacteria; phylum Spirochaetota; class Spirochaetia; order SPDA01; family CAZSGZ01; genus JBKHAJ01. The sequence goes on along the minus strand of CAZXMO010000052.1, from coordinate 19,426 downwards.
CTTCCCAGGATACCGCCCGATAGGCCCGCCGCTTGATATCCTCCACGGTAAGACTTTTTTTCCTGTCTCCCCATATCCGTATACCCTCGAGGAGGGTCCCGCTTTGGTTGTAGCGGGGGTCGCCGACGGTAAGGACCGCGTCGAGGTGAAGGTGGGGGTCGGAAAAGGGGGGTGAAACGAGCCGTCCCTCCGCATCGATACTCCTTCCCGGGTATTCTTCCGGGGAAGAGCCTCCGGCGGGCGTTATCGCCTTGAACTTCCCCTTTTCGATGGTGATGTCGACGAGGCCGGAGCCGCCTTTAGCGGATTCCGGGCGTCGGGAAAATTTCGGAAGCCGCGCATTCCGTATAATGATATCTGCCATTGGTTGCTCCTTTGCTATCGCCCCCAAGCTTTGGGGAGGTCTTGCACTGAGCCTCCCTGCTCGAGGATGACCATGTCGCATTTCCTTTCATTGCGTTTTTAGGCTCTCTATGGTATGCTCGTGGAAAAGAACGAGAGCGTTATAATATCTTTATTATAGCAAATAAATTTAATCCGTCAATTTCTAAGCTGAAATATAAATCGGGAGGAACCAGGTGTCGTGTTGTTGTGATGAAGCCCAACTGAATGAGGCCCGCGGTATTGTCGCCAAGGTGGGCGGGGAACCGGAAAAGGCGATTCCCCTTCTCCAGGAAATCCAGCGAAAGCACGGATTTCTGCCGGAAGAACTCCTCGAGGCTGTTGCCCGGGTAACCGGAATTCCGGTAAGTGATCTGTACGGGGTGGCCACTTTTTATTCCCAGTTCAGGTTTACCCCTTCGGGAAAGTACTTGATCAAGGTGTGTAAGGGGACCGCATGCCACGTGGCGGGTGCGGAAATCCTCTTCTCCGCGGTCAGCGACGAGTTGGGGATCGGCGAAGGCGGAACAACCGAAGACAAGCTGTTCTCCCTCGAATCGGTGGCCTGTCTCGGGTGCTGTTCCCTCGCACCGGTCGTCATGATCGGCGACAAGGTCTATGGAAAATTGTCGGGTGCGAAGATACGGAAGATTCTCAAAGGATATACGGAATGAGCGCTGATAACACTAAGATCGTGGTGGGCCTCGGCTCGTGCGGGATAGCCGCGGGGGCGCAGGAGGTCCTGGACATATTCAAGGACGAGCTTGCAGGTGAAAAGGTAGATATCGATATAACCTCCTGCATAGGAATGTGCTACGCCGAGCCGATTGTGGAAGTGCATCGGGAAAAAGAGCTGGTCCGCTACGGCGGAGTGGATACCGATTTCGCCCGGGAGCTAGCGGCGATGATTTCCGGGGGCGATCTGCCCGTGGAGCATCGGATCGACGATGATCCGGAGAATCGGACCTATCAGGAACGGCAGGTCAAGATCGTGCTCCGGAACTGCGGGGTTATCAATCCCGAGAGCATCGACGAATATCTCGCCGCCGGGGGATATGAAGCCCTCACGAAGGCGGTGAAGTCCATGACCGGGGACGAGATAATCGAAACGGTCAAAGACGCGGGGCTCCGCGGACGGGGAGGAGCGGGCTTTTTGACCGGTCTCAAGTGGTCCTTCCTGGCCAAAGCCGAGGCCGAAAAGAAGTACCTGGTCTGTAACGCCGACGAGGGAGACCCCGGGGCCTTTATGGACCGCTCAATATGCGAGGGGGACCCCCACTCGGTCGTGGAGGGTATGGCAATTGCGGCATTCGCCACCGGCGCCGATGAGGGGTACATCTACTGCCGCGCCGAGTATCCCCTAGCGATCAAGCGTTTGAATAAGGCGATCCGGGAGGCGGAGGAGAAGAACTATTTAGGCAAGAATATCCTGGGCGCCGGTTTTTCCTTCACCCTCCACGTCAAAGAGGGCGCGGGGGCCTTCGTGTGCGGTGAAGAAACCGCGCTTATGGCTTCTATCGAGGGACAGCGGGGAATGCCCCGCCTTCGGCCCCCCTTCCCCGCTCAATCGGGAATCAAGGGATATCCCACCAATATCAACAACGTAGAGAGCTACGGAAACATCTCCTGGATCATCGTCAACGGCCCGGAGGCCTACACAAAGTACTCCTACGGCAAGAGCTTCGGGACCAAGGTCTTCGCCTTAGCGGGGAAGATCAAGCGGGGCGGCCTCGTGGAGGTCCCCATGGGGATCACCATCCGGGAGATCGTGGAAGAAGTCGGAGGCGGAAGCTCCTCGGGACGGCCCATCAAGGCGGTCCAGATGGGCGGGCCCGCCGGGGGATGTATCCCCGCGGAGCTTTTCGACACACCCATCGATTACGACAGCATCAACGCCACCGGCGCCATCATGGGTTCCGGGGGACTGGTCGTCATGGACGACCGGACCTGTATGGTGGACGTAGCCAAGTACTTCCTCGCGTTTACTCAGAACGAGTCCTGCGGAAAGTGCACCTTCTGCAGGATCGGAACCAAGCGGATGCTCGAGATTCTGACGAGAATCACCGAAGGAGAGGGGACGGTCCACGACCTGGACCTTCTCGAAGAGCTTGCCGGACACATCAGTAAGACCTCTCTCTGCGGATTGGGGCAGCTCGCGCCGAACCCGGTATCGACCACCCTCAAATACTTCCGGCACGAGTACGATGCCCATATCAAGGAGAACCGCTGCCCCGCCGGAGTGTGCAAGTCCCTTATAACGATTCAGATAATCCCCGAAAAGTGTACCGGGTGTACCGCCTGCGGACGGGTCTGTCCGGTTGCGGCCATCTCCGGTGAACGGAAGAGTGTTCACGTCATCGATCCGGAGATCTGTACCCGGTGCGGGGTGTGTATCGAGACATGTAGATTCGACGCTATCGAGGTTGTGTAATGGCTGAAGTAACTGTAAAGATAAACGGTACCGAAGTACGGGTCGAGGAAGGGGCTACCATCCTCGAAGCCGCCGAAAAGCTGGGCTTTGATATTCCCACCCTCTGCCACACCGCAAAGCTCTCTCCCTTTTCGAGCTGTTTCGTGTGCGCCGTCCGGGTCGAGGGGGGTAAGGGGAATCTAGTCCCTTCCTGCGCCACGAAGGTTGCCGACGGGATGTCGGTCATCGTGGAATCGGAGGAGATAAACGCGAGCAGACAAATGTGTTTGAGCCTCCTCGTGAGCGACCATTGCGGCGACTGCCTGCCGCCGTGCAATGAGGCGTGCCCCTCGTCGATAGACATCCGGGGCTTTCTCCAGCTCGTCCGGGAAGGAAAGGAGCTCGAGGCGGCAAAGCTCATCCGGGAGAAGGCGCCCTTCCCGGGGGCCTTGGGAAGGATCTGCCCCCGCCCCTGCGAGACCGACTGCAGACGGAACCGGGTGGAGGAGCCCATATCCATCTGCTTCATGAAGCGCTACATATCGGACACCGAGCTTGCCGAGAAGGGGAAGCCGGTCTTTCCCGAGGCCGCTCCGGACACGGGAAAAAGAGTGGCGGTTATCGGCGCGGGCCCCGCGGGGATGAGCGCGGCCTACTTTCTTAAAGCCATGGGCCACGCGGTCACCGTCTTCGAGAAACACGATAAATCCGGCGGAATGCTCCGCTACGGAATCCCCTTCTACCGTCTTCCCGACGAAACCTTACACGCCGAGTTCGACGCCGTCGAGGACTACGGGGTCGAGGTCCGGTACAATACCGAGATCGGGAAGGACGTGCAGGTCAAGGAGCTCGAGAAGGATTTCGATGCCCTCGTTATCGCCGTCGGAGCTCAGGGGGCCTCGGCCATGCGGGTCGAGGGGGAGACATTGGAAGGGGTCTTCTCGGGAATCGACTATTTAGGGGCCCTCGCCGAAGGGACCGAGCCCGACATCGGCGGTAACGTGGTCGTCGTGGGAGGCGGGAATACTGCCGTCGACTGCGCCCGGTCGGCTAAGAGGAAGGGCGCCGAGGTAACCATCCTCTACCGGCGCACCCGGAACGAGATGCCCGCGAACGATTTCGAGATCGAAGAGGCGGAGCACGAAGGGATAAACATGGAGTATCTGGCTGCTCCAGTATCCTTGTCCCGGGAGAACGGAAAGCTCGCCGTTACCTGCGTACGGATGGAGCTCGGGGAGCCCGACGCGAGCGGGAGGCGGAGGCCGGTTCCCGTGGACGGTTCCGAGTTTACCCTGAATCCGTCGGCGGTCATCAGCGCTATCGGGCAGCGGGTCATCCCCGACTCGATCGAGGACTTAGGTATAGAGTTCCATCCCTGGGGAGCGGTGGTAGCCGATACCCGGACCTTCATGACCACGCGGCCGGGGGTCTTCGCCTGCGGCGACTGTCAGACCGGCGCGGACATCGCGGTAAGGGCGGTGGGAAACGGCCGGAAGAGTGCGGTGGCGGTGGACCAGTACCTGAAGGGAGTCGACGTTACCGGCGAGAAGATCTACTTCAACTCCTCCATGGGGCCCCTCGAAGAGGTGGAAGAGGAGGTCTTCGAGGGATACGAAAAGGCACCGCGGGTCGAGATGCCGGTCCTCACCGATGAGGTACGCCTCTCCACCTTCGACGAGATCGAGACCGGATTCTCCGCCGAGGCGGCCCGGAAAGAAGCCGAGCGGTGCATGGAGTGCGGCTGCGACGGTATTGACGAGTGCAAGCTTCGGGAATACGCTACCAGGTATGAGGTCGATCAGGGACTGTTCACCGGGGCCCGGAGGGAGTTCTACCGGGACGTGACCCATCCCGACTTGAAGAGCGAGACCGGAAAGTGCATCAGCTGCGGAAGCTGCGTCAGGGCCTGCGCCGAGATCAAGGGGCTCGATGTGTTCAGCTTCGTCGGCCGCGGGTTTGCTACGAGAATGCGGGCCCCCTTCGGCAGGTCCTTAGTGGACACAACCTGCGACGGCTGCGGCGAATGCGTGAAGGTCTGCCCGACGGCGTCGCTTCTCCTGAAGAAGGAGATCGACTGGACGGGCAACGAAAGCGCCTAAGGGCCATACGACATGGATGAGTGACAAGGAAACGATACTCCTAGTAGACGACGATACCTCTAATCTCGAGGTGCTCTACACCCTTCTGTCCGAAACCGGATATCGTCCCCTTATCGCCGAGAGCGGTGCGGGGGCCCTGGATCAGGCGGAGATCGAGCCGCCGGACCTCATCCTCCTCGATATTATGATGCCCGGCCTAAGCGGTATCGAAACCTGCAGGGAGTTCAAGCGCAGGGAGTCCCTCGCCGATATCCCCATCATCTTCATCACCGCGCTTACCGATATGGAGAGCAAGCTGGGGGGGTTCGACGCCGGAGGGGTCGACTACATCACCAAGCCCATCCAGCACGAGGAGGTCCTTGCGAGGGTCCGGACTCATCTGACCATCCGACGGCAGCAGCGGGAGCTGAAAAGGATCAACCGGGACAAGGACCGATTCTTCTCTATCCTCGCTCACGACCTGAAAAACCCCTTAGTCACATTCCTGACCGGGACCGATCTCCTCCTCGATCCCAAGGCCTCCCCCGATGTCGGAGACGAAATCCTGAAGATGCTCAGCACCCAGGCGCGGGGATTGTACAATCTCTTAGAGAACCTTCTCGAGTGGGCGCGGATACAAATAGGGGGCAAGCAGTTCCGTATCGAGAGCTGCGACCTCCTCGAAGCCTACCGAAGCGCGGTAACCCCTATCCTTCCGGCAATCGAGGAAAAGGGCATATCCGTAGTAAATAGGGTTCCCGAAAAGTGCAGCGTATACTGCGACCGCAACGCCCTGGAAACGGTCATCCGTAACCTCGTATCCAATGCGGCCAAGTTCACCCCCTCCGGCGGAACAATAACCGTCGGTGCGGCCTCGGAAGCCCCCGGTGCGGCCGGCGGCATCGCCTTTTTCGTACGGGATACGGGCATCGGGATGAATACAAGGGAACTGGACCTCCTCTTCCGTATCGATGCCCATTTCAAGCGCCCCGGGACCGAAGGAGAGTCCGGTACGGGATTAGGGCTCATCCTGTGCGGGGAGCTCATCGAGAAGATGGGCGGGCGCATATGTGCCGAGAGTGCCGAAGGGGAGGGCTCGGTTTTCAGCTTTTCCCTCCCCCCGGGATAAGTTTCCTGGACAGAAAGAACCTAAAATGGTTATTCTTTATATGTGAAAAAGATAATACAGACCCTCGCATCGACGGGTATTCAATTTTTCTTGAGATCATATTCCGCCCTAGACAAGCTGCTGAGGGTGGAAAGCACCCCGGAGATATACACCGCCGCCGGTGCCACCCTCATCGATCTCGCGAAGCAGTTTTCCGACCTGGATTATCCGGGATACCGGAACGCCGACGCCCGGATTGCCTTACCCGTGGCCTTCGTCAGGGTTCTGTGCATCGACCGGATACGAGAGCTCGAGCCGGGACCCTTCGCACAGCAGAATCTCTTCTACGATGTTTCGAGCGGCAAGTTCCTCGACCCCTACGGGCACTACAAATCCGTACGGGGCGATACGCTGGTTTTTCACGATCCTGAGAGTCTCGAATCCTATCCCGGATGGAGAATCGTCTCGGAAGCGGCGGTGCTTGCCGGGCGGTACGGCTACGAGGTGGTGAAGGAGCTTCTCGGATCTCTCGAGACGCGGGAGTTGGATTGGAGGCCCCTGAGCGCCGATGACCAGCGTGAACTCCTTCAGAATATCGTTACCGGACGGCAGGCCGAGCGGGGCCTCGATCTCCTCATGAAAACCGGTTTCGTAGCTAAGCACTGGCCCGAGCTTAACGAGCTCAATCGGATCGAACAGAACAAGGAGTTCCACCCCGAAGGAAACGTCTGGGCCCATACGCTGGCCGCCCTCTCCTACCGGAAAACCCTCGATCTCGACTTGAGCCTAGGACTCCTATTCCACGACATCGGAAAACCGGAAGCCCCGAAAGCTGAGGGAAAGCAGTTTCTCCGTCACGCTCAGATAGGAGGCCGCACGGCGGAACGGTTCTTGAGACGCCTCGATTTTCCGGAAAAGACCGCCTCCCGCGTCCGGTTCCTCGTGGAAAACCACATGCTGCCCGCCGGGCTCGGGACCCTGCCCGTGTACAAGACCGAAGAAACGATGTCGTCGCCCCTCTTTCCCCTCGTCCTCGAGCTCAACCGGTGCGACGTATCCGCGGGGTTCCACGGTCTCGACGATTACTATGCGGCATGCAAGGCCTACCGCAGGTTCTTGAAGAACAAGAAGAATCCCTTCAGGGATACGGCGGGGAAAAAGTTCTTGAAGATGTACCTTGGAAACTAGCTGAATTCGCCCCTCAAAAAATCCCCCAAACCCTCTTTCGTGTTCTCGATAACCGTCGACTGCTTTTCGAGGGAGAGGACCGCCTCGAGCTGCGGAGGAAGGGGGACCGTCACCCCGGTTGCTTCCTCCACGATCTCCCGGAACTTGCCGGGGTGGGCGGTGGCGAGGGTTATAACCCGGCGGTCGCGGCTGCCGCTCCGCCGGAGAAACCGTTCCGCCGCGAGATACCCCACCGCGGTGTGGGGATCGAGGAAGCTTCCGGTTTCCCGGTAAACCCTGCGGATGGTCTCGACGGTTTCATCGTCGGTCACGACCTCTTCTTCCAGGGTGTTCCGCATTCGAGTCCATTCGTTCTCGAAGATGGCGAGGAGACGTTCGAAGTTGCTCGGATTGCCCACGTCCATGGCATTCGAATAGGTCCTCACCGAGGGACGGGGGGTAAAGATCCGGTGTTTCAGATACTCGGGAACCACGTCGTTGATGTTCGTCGCGGCTATGAACTTTTCTACTTCGAGGCCCCATTCCCGGGCGAGGACACCCGCGGTCAGGTTTCCGAAGTTGCCGCTGGGAACGCAGAAGCACAGAGGCATGTCCCGCGGTTCCCGGAGGGCGGCCCAGATGTAGTAGTAGGACTGGGGGATAAGGCGGCCGAGGTTGATCGAGTTCGCCGAGGTCAGGGGAATATCCCGGGAGAGGAGGGGATCGGTAAAGGCCTCTTTGACCATCCGCTGACAGTCGTCGAACGAACCTAGCACTTCGAGGGTGTGAACGTTGCCGCCCGCGGTGGTCAGCTGCTTCTCCTGGAGAGGGCTTACCCTTCCGGAGGGATAGAGGATCACCACGTCGATGGAGTCCTTGCCGTGGAAGGCCCGGGCAACCGCGCTCCCGGTATCGCCGGAGGTGGCGGTCAGTATAACCGCCCGTCTCTTTTCCGATTTCAAGAAGTATTCCATGGAGGAAGCTAAGAAGCTCGCCCCGAAGTCTTTGAAGGCGCAGGAGGGCCCGTGGAAGAGCTCGAGCACTGATATCTCGTCGGTTACGGGGCGTATCTTTGGAGAGAAGTTGAAGGCCCGGGAGCAGATTTCTTCGGCTCCGGCCCCGCCGATTTCGTCGGGAAAGAGGGCCGCGGTTATCTCCGTCGCAATCTCGAGAAAAGAAGGATTCTCCCTGAGCTCTCGAAAGAGATGGGTAAGATCGGGCTTTTCCAGGGGATGGAAGAGTCCTCCGTCGGGGGCGAGGCCGGTGAAGACCGCTTCCCGAAACGAGACCCTTCTGCCGCTGTCCCGGGTGCTTGCAAATACCATTATGCTCTCCTCTTCCTCCCCTTACCGGCCGAGAAAGGCCCGGTGCAGGGTATTAAGGGCCCTGTCCTTGTCCTTGTCGGCGATGACGAAAGAGATGTTCCGTTCCGACGATCCCTGGGCGATGGCGAGGACGTTGACCCTTTCTTCGCCCAAGGCGCTGAAGAGCCGGCCGCTTATACCGGGGGTTCCCCGCATATTCTCGCCTATGACGGCGACGATCTCCAGTTTGTTCATGAGGTCGAAGTTCTGGATTTTTTTCGCGGTGATCTCAGGTCTTAGCTCGTTTTCGAGAGCGTCGAGGGCTCGGCGCGCCTCCTTCTCGCGGATGACGATACAGATGCTGTGTTCGGAGGAGGCCTGGGAGATCATGATGACGTTGATCCGCGCCTTCCCGAGGGCGAGGAAGACCCGGGAGGCTATCCCGGGAACCCCCATCATACCGCTTCCCTCGACATTGATGAGCGCGACTCCGGGTATCGAGGCGATTCCGGTTATCGCGCGGTCGTGCCTGCGGATCTCCCGGGCGATCTTGGTCCCCGGAGCCTCGGGGTTCAGGGTGTTCTTTATATAGATGGTGATATCCTTCTCCACCGCGGGCCCCATGGTATGGGGGTGGATCACCTCGGCGCCAAAATAGCTCAGCTCCATCGATTCCTGGAAGTTGATCTCCGGTATGACGAAGGCGGTGGGAACGATCCTCGGATCGGCGCTCAAGACGCCGTCTACGTCGGTCCATATCTCCACCCGCTCGGCCTCGGCGGCGGCGCCGACGATGGATGCGGTGTAGTCCGACCCGTTCCTGCCCAAGGTAGTGGTGGATCCGTTTCGGGACCGCGCGATGAACCCGGTAATGACCGGGGTTTTCCCGGCTCCTTCGAAGTATCCTTTGAGATTGGCATAAGTCGGAGGAAAATCGACCGAGGCGCCGCCGAATCCGTCGTCGGTAACGATGTAGTCCCGGGCATCCACCATCTCGGCGGGAGTTCCCCGGGATCCGAGGTATTCGGCGAAGAGGGTGCAGCTCGAGCGTTCTCCAAAGCTCACGACCAGATCCAGGCTCCTCGGAGAGCATTCCTTGACGAGCTCGATCCCGGTCAGGATCATCTCGAGCTCGCCGAAGAGCCCTTCGATTTCTTTGACGGTTTTCTCCACCCCCGCGGTATCGGCGAGGAGACTTTCTGCGGTGTCCAGGTGCAGTTTTCCGAGCGCCTCCAAGTTCTTTCTCCAGGACCCGTCCCCCTCTTCGGCCATCTCCGCGAGCTCGATAAGGGTATCGGTTACACCCTTCATAGCCGAGAGAACTACCGAGACCTCGCTCTTCTCACGCTGCGATTCCACTATACCGGCCACCCGCTCCATCCTCTCACCGTTGGCGAGGGAGCTTCCCCCGAACTTCATAATAACCATGGCCCCTATTATTATAGTGTTTCTCAATTTTTTTCCATCCCCTCCCGTTTTAACGAAAAAACAATGGAAAACGGAACTGTTCCTTGGTAGTATTTGGAGTAAGGATTACCATGAAAAGGACGGTTCTTCTCATCGCCGTTTTCTCCGTTTTGATGCTTTCCTGCGCGGAACTCCCGAAGCAGGATACTCAGCCGGCGGCGGGGGCAGGGAGCGGGGTCGTTTCCGCAGGGTCCGCGGCGGAAAAAGCCGATCCTGCCGGTAGTCCCGGCCCCCCCGAAGAGGAGGGCGGCGAGGCGGACCGAACGGAGGAAAAACCGTCTCAGAATCTTAGTTTTTGGCAGATCAACTCGATTCTCAGACGATACGGCGAACCGGGAAGCTATCCGATCCATCGAAACGGACGGATCATCGTGCTCCTCCAGGATATCGACCGGAACGGTACCGAAGACGCGGTGGCCCTTTTCGTGGGGGTCGAAGAGTTCGAAATGGCGGATACCGAGCAGGTCGGCAGCGTCTCGAGACTCTACGATGAGTCGATTCCCCCGTTTCAGTGTACCCTCCGGGTATTCAGTCAAGAAAATTTCCGGCTGCACCCTACCCGTACGGTAGATTTGGGTGTGCGTGTCGGGTTCAGCCATCTCGAGGAGATTGCCCTCTCCCGTTCCCAATCTCATCCCTACGGCGTTTCCGCCGGGTTCATATCCTCGGAGGGATCGGTCGAGGAGTGGCTCTTTATCTTTCCCGACCGGGTAAATAGGTTTACCCTAAGGGAGACGTTCACTACCCGATTCGAGGTCCGGGATGTGGACGGGGACGGGGTAACCGACGTCCTGGTCTTTCGAAAGAGTTTCGAGGAAGGTACCGGATACGAGACTTTTATTATCTGGTATCGCTGGAACGGAAGAAATTTTGAGGAGTACGAAACGATCAATGTGGTTCGCAACCTGAAGGAGTTCTTGAGGATTACCGGCGAGTACGTCGTCGAAGGCGAGTGGAGCCTCCTGGCTTCTCATGCTCTCGATACGAAAGAAAGCTCCTTAGCGGTCGCGCGTGATCTTACCCCTCCTCGAATCGCCGAGGGGATCTTCGCGCCCGATCCGAGCCGGGGGGAGGCCGGCGAAGCGCCTCCTGTCCATACCCTGGATATCGAAAGGGTCATCTTCCCCGAGATAATCGAGAATCCCTTTCAACGAATGGAAACGGGAGATTTCCATTTCACGGGAAACGTCAAAATCATTGCACAAGAGGGAGATTTCCTCTATTCTACCCGCATACGCATGACTGAAAATCCTTTTCGAAACCAACAGTTTAGCTTTGTAATCAACTATGAGCATCTACAGAATTGAGGGAAGTTATCCCCTAAGCGGAAAGATCCGGGCCAGCGGAAACAAGAACGCGGCCCTGCCCTGCATTGCCGCGGCCTTGTTGACCGACGACGAGGTGATCTTGAGAAATGTCCCCGACATAGAAGATGTCAGGGTCATGCTCGAAATCATGAAGGCGGTCGGCGCGGACGTCGAAAAGTTAGAATCCAACGTTTATTCTCTTAGAACCCGAGATATCAAGGACTGTGAGATCCCGATGGACCTCGCCAAACAGGTCCGGGCATCGATCCTGTTCGCGGGGCCCATGCTGTCGCGGACCGGGAAAGTTCTCCTTCCTCCTCCCGGGGGTGACGTCATAGGGCGGAGACGGCTGGATACCCATTTCATAGCGTTTTCCGAGCTCGGTGCCCGGGTCGAGGTAGACGGCGTGTTCCGCTTGAGCGCGAACAAGCTCGTCGGGGTCGACCTCTTTCTCGACGAGGCGTCGGTCACCGCCACCGAAAACGCGGTGATGGCCGCCGTGATGGCCTCGGGCAAGACAATCATCCAAAACGCCGCATCCGAGCCCCATGTCCAGGACCTGTGCCGTATGCTCTGCTGCATGGGGGCGAAGATTACCGGGATAGGATCGAACATCCTCTACATCGAGGGAGTCGAAAAGCTCGGTGGATGCGATGTGTCCATCGGCTGTGATTTCATGGAGGTGGGCTCGCTCATCGGGCTTGCCGCGGTTACCCGGGGCGAGGTGGAGATCGAGAATGCCGGTCCGAAAGACCTGAGGATGACAAAGATTGCCTTCAACAAGCTCGGAATCCATTGGGAAACCGACGGAACGGTCATCAAGGTCCCCGCGGGACAGGATCTGCGCGTAGTTCCCGACATGGGCGGGATGATTCCCAAGATCGATGATGCCCCGTGGCCCGGCTTTCCCCCCGATCTGGTGAGCATAATGACCGTGGTGGCGACACAAGTCGAGGGGACCGTTCTCATCCACGAGAAGATGTTCGAATCGAGGATGTTCTTCGTGGACAAGCTGATCGGTATGGGAGCGAGAATCATCCTCTGCGATCCCCACCGGGCGGTGGTCAGCGGGCCGTGCAGGCTGACCGGATCCGATCTAGTCAGTCCCGATGTCCGTGCCGGTATGGCAATGGTCATAGCCGCCCTCTGTGCCGAGGGAACGAGTATCATTCGCAACGTCTATCAGATCGAGCGCGGATATGAGAACTTGATCCCCCGGCTCAAGAAACTCGGGGCACGGATCAGGCGGGATAAGGACCCCGAAAAAGACCCGTGAGTCTCAATCCGGGGTAAACGGCTTCTCCGACCGCATGAGATGGGAATAGGCCTCCTGGATTCTGGTAAACTCACGTTCCAGCCGCCGTCTCTCCGTTTCGTCAGCTTCCGCGTGGGCGTCGGGATGGTATTCCATGACGAGCCTTCGATAACCCTTTTTGATCCCCCCTATATCGGTTCCGGGGGGAATCCTTAAAATCTCGTATTCCTCACGGATCTCCGGCATATAAGTGAACCTGAGCTCCCGGAAATGTAATCGTTTTATCTCGAGGTCCGATGCCAGGGTTTCGAGGGCACGTGCCGCATCCGGCGGTATCTTCGGGGATGAGAGACCCGTGAGGGTAAAGAGCACTCCGCACACCGAGTAGCGGGTTTCGTAGGAGCCCTGGAAGCGGAGGATCCGTGCAAAGGGAGAGAATCCGGTTTCCTTTTCTCCGGAGGGGAGGGAAAAGTAAACCCCCAGCAGATTCTTGAGTATCTGGAGCTCCCTGAACCGGAGATTCAGCATAGAGGTAAGAAAGGAGCCCCGAATTTCCCCATGGATATCTTCGAGAGAGAGGGGTCCGTCGATAAAGGCGCCGAGTGTCCCCGCGGATGAGACGAGGTGGAGATACCTTCCGGGAAAGGAGCTGTTTTCAGGATCTTTGAAAAAGGTTTCCGCCTTTTTCAGGAGGAGCCGGCTGTCGATGAGCTCGTCGAGCATATGTCCCGCGATGAGACCGAAGAGGATCCCCGGCCAGCCTAAGAGGAAATATCCCCCGATTCCCCCGGCTATTTTCCCGAAAAATATCATCGCTCCTTAAGCACCTTTCGTATAAAGACCGCCACCGCGAAGAAAGTAAGGATTCCCTGGAGCGCTAAGAAGACGAAGGAGGCGGAAAGAATCCCAACCTTGAGCACGATAAAATCGAGGAGGCTCTTCTCGATGGAGAGAAATCCTTGGATGAGGAAAAAGAGGACGACGGGGATCGCGGGGATTATGAGGTACGACAGAAGGGAAACGGTGTATCCCCGCCTCTTCCAGTGAAGTCCCGCGGATGAAAAGAGGAGTACCATAATTAAAAACGAGAAGGGGTACATCGCCCTCCTCAAGAGCTCGCTCATGACCGGTTCGCTGCGCAGTCCATGGGCCGGAAAGAGATCGATAAAATCGATAAGCTCGAAGAGCCCGGTTTCCTCGAAGGAGTATGGGTTTGCGGTAAAGCCGCTTACCCTATCGAGAGGCACCCCTAAGGGGACCGCATTGTCGAGGGGACCTCCGGGGGAATCGGACAGATGCCGGGGAAGGAACCGAACTTCAGGGTCTCTTCGGCTTATGCAGGTGAGGTTGATCGATCCGTTTTGAAATTTTCCGTAGGGGGCGGAGAAGTGGATAAGAACATCTCCTTTGTTACCGCCGGAAGTTGCAATTCTCAAGACCTCGACTTTTTCGAAGAAGGCAGTTTCAGTATCCCGGAAAAAAATACCGATGGAGATGAATTCGATGTACTCGCCGGTCCTCCGGTTCAAGAGTATGAGATCCCGGTTTCCCGGGTGAAGCAGATATGTCTCGATATCTTCGTAGAAAAAGGCGACTTCCCGGACGCGTTCCCTGCTTTCCGCGAGATATTTTTGGATGTCCGGGTCGGTAGGATAGAGGATGGACAGATTCAAGAAGTGATAGTAGGCCTCGATATACCGCTCGAATTCGAGAAGGGATAGCCCTTCCTGTTCCCGTTCGTAGAGACTCCAGATTTCACGGGTTTCCTTTTCCGGCTCAGTGTCCGCAAGCTTGCCGGCGGCGAATCTTTTTATCCGGGCGGCATCACCGTATCCCAACCGCTCGGCAATGCCGCTGTAGTAGTACGCGGAACGATAATCCTCACGTTCGAGATAATCCTCGGCCAGTTCGGCAAGCTCTTCGGCGGTCATATCGGTTACCCGGCGGACATCCGGACGTGGCCGGGGTTCCTCCTCCCTAACTGCGGTGAGCTGACGCTGCGCCTTAGATTGGGTTTCGTCGAGGAGTGGCTGTATGGATGTATCCGGGGGATTCATGGAAGAATAAAGTTTCAAGTACGTTAGCGCTTCCGGGTAGTTTTCCCGCTTTAGCTCTTCTAATCCCCTCTCTTTGAAATCCAGGGCGGTCTCGGTTGCCGTCCGCATGGAGGATATGCGCCGGTTGAGCAGGGGTACCGAAATCTCGTTGAAGAAAGTCGCGAAGAAGGTAATTACGATGAAGAAGAGGAGGATTTTCCCGATGCTCCTCTCGCTCTCTTTAGGGATGATATAGCCGGGTTTTAATGAAAGAGCGATCATATATGCCGAACAAAGCACCGGCATCAGGAATCTGAGGAGTCTGAGTGCTGCAAAGGAAAAAACCCATTTACCGGTATAGAGAGTAAATACATCGCCCCGGGGGAAGGTGAACAGGGCGTGAAACAGAAAGACGACAAAGGCAATGAAGACCGCTAAGAGGGTTATCGAGAGGAGCCGTCTGCCGGGAGGCGTTGGATTTGATGGGGATTTCATAGGCTTCTTTGGATCCTGCGTGATGAGAAATAAGCCTTTCCCCGGGATAGAAGAAAGACAAGGCTGAAATACCACATTCCCAGAAGCGGGAGAAAGGATTCTATCCGCTCCGTTATCCGCCTTCCCGTCACAAGGAACAGGAAATTATTAAGGAGCTGTGACCTCATGAGAGCGAAGAGGAGGAAAAATCCGCAGAACAGCAGCACGGTGATAACCGCGTTTCCGAGGGGCCAGTCGTTACGGCGAATGAGCCAGTGAGAGGTAAGGATCAGGATGAAAGCCGAAGCGATAAGGAAATACCGGTATTCGGTTCCACGCAACCGACTCAGCCGGGTAAAAATCCCGGAGGAGGAGTCTCCCGTCGCCGCTTCGAGAAACGAACCGATGGGCCCGAGTAACCAGGCGAAGCTGCGGTTTTGGATAAACATCCTCGAAAAAAAGGGATTCGGGGGCTCGATGGGAACCGTGATTCCCCTTTCGGGTATTTCGAGTACCCGTCGACGCATATCCACTTCTCCCGAATCGAAGGATTGGAAGCGCCGCGCCCCGAGAGTATTACGTCCTGAGAGCACCACATTTTCGATTCGTTCTCCGTCCACGGCGTGCACGTAGAGCTGATCTCCTCCAGTGAGCGGATGCATCGATTCGGAGAGCAGGGGGTTCTCCGGTTCCGCGTAATCGATGTGTTCGAAGTCGAGAGCGGCGACGGCGATTATAAAGGATCCCGCGAGAATAAGGGTATATGAAATAGCAGGTCTCCCCGGTTTTCGTTTCAGTCTACCGAAGAGGAGGAAGAGGCAGATTATCGTAGTAAGGATCAGAACTTCGGGTATGTACCTTCGCAGGTAGATTCCTACCGCGGGAGCCCCGAGACCCGGAACGAAGAAATCTCCATAGAGGGGAAAGAAATACAGCACCAGCAGACCGCAGAGCACGGCTGCCAGCGCGAGGGCGAACACGAGAATGGTTCCGACGGTCTCTTTCACTGGAACAAATCTACCATGGCTCTCGTCATTTTACAAGTTTTACCCTTTTGTGACCTCTTCAGTCCGGTAAAGGCTGGGGACCCTATAATCCACTCCCCGGACCACAAGTTGTCCACAGATCATACATTTTTTCGACGGATCGCTGGAAGCCGAAGGCGGTAACCCACATGGGTTATTCGACTGGAAAATTTGCACCATAGATAGTTAATCTCTTGTAATATAAGTATTTATGAAAGATAATCAATTTTATTATAATTTTTTCGGTCCTACTCTATCAGTGCTAGATATTGAGTATTCCGCCATTATACTCATCAAGGGGTTATCCACAACCTATCCACTTTTTTTTGCCAGTATGTGAAATCGGCCTTATAACCTTTTCGATGGACGGTATGGACCAAGGCCATCCCGGATACTCCCGTCAAAAAACAGAGCTTCTTTCTGATGGAAGAAACGTGCATATCCACTGTCCGCGAAGAGCCGCCCGGATGTCCCCAAAGATTCGTAAAGAGGGCGTCACGGGTAACGGTGTGACCCATATTTGTCACCAGCATCTTGAAAACAACGTACTCTTGAAAGGAGAGGGGAACATTTTTACCCGCCCATTCCAAGGAAGTCTCGGTCAGATGAAAAGTCTGGGGAAGGGGCAGAAAGGACTCCCAGTTCATGGAACGATTGAGCCGAAGCAAGAGCTCCACCGGATCCCACGGTTCTTTGAGGAAATCATCGCATCCGGCGGCGAAGGCCGCCGCAAGGTGGTGCACTGAGCCTGTTACGAGAAAATGAATAGAATTCCCCATTCGGTCGAATGCGGAGACAAAGTCGGGGATGAGCTCGGACGAGACGAGATATACGATATGTCCGGCTTTGAAACATGGACTTTCGGAAAAATCGAGGACGACCTTATCCGTGAGGGGCGTGTATGAAAGAAGTCGTTGTTCTTGAAGGGGTGTTAGACCGATACACTCGAGGGTGAGTCGGTTAGCCAAGAAAGACTTGGCCGGAGTTGTCTATTGCAAGAATGGTCTTGCACTCAGAGCACCTGAACCTGCCTGCCTTGGTTGCTTTCAGCTTCTTGGAGCATATGGGGCATTTGAAAATCTTGGGGAAAACGTTGGTGCTTCCCGTTTGTCCGCCCTTGACGAAGAAGTCGATGGCTTCTTCGAGGCTGTCCTTGATATTGAAAAACTGTGAAAAACCGAGGAGCTGGAATACCTCGTAGACCTTGGGCTGGATCTCCATCAAAACCAGGTCGCCACCGCGGGGTTTCACAGCCTTGAGAAACGCTGTAAAGCTCCCGATACCCGTACTGGATACGTAATTGAGCCCGCTGCAGTTGAAAATGAGCCTGATGTAATTTGCCTCGATCGCCTTTGTGACCCGTTTTTGGAAAAAGTTAGAGTTATAGGTATCGATGTATCCGGTCAGATAGAGGACTAAGCAACCTTCAATATTGTCCACTTTCTGCAGGCGGATTTTTAGGCTGTCGTCTTTTTCCTCGTCAAATCCTGGAACAATATCGTTGTTATTCATGGTGCCTCTGATAGATCTGGTTTCTGGTTATCATTTACTTTATCTATTTCATACTATAAGTCAATAGCCCCTTTGTCAAATAGTATAGTTTTTTTTATCCACTCGTACAAGCTTGACCTCAGGGTATCTTTAATCATACAATAAGTATATCCCGCTTTGTAAGGAATCGGTATGAAAAAAGCATTTTTTTTTCATATATTGATAATTCTCGCCGTATTGTCGATATCTCTTTCCGCACAGGAGGGGTTCGACTCCGCTTTCTCCGAAATCGTCGATTTTTCCGTGACCATGGAAGATATTCAGGAGTACTACTCCCGGGATGACGGGCGAGACGAAATTTTAACCGATAAGATCATAATCCTCGACGGGGCCGTCTCGAGTATCCAAGTCCTCGACGAAAACCCGGAAACCTTCTTAGCGGAACTGATTATCGTCAATGGTAAATGGCACGGAACAGAAGAGGTGGAGATGTACTCCTGTGTGCTCCGGCTTGCGGGAGAGGAGTATGCCGAGAGAATTCCGGCTCGCAGGCGGCGGCGAGAAGAGCAGCCCGATAAACTCATCGAAACCAACTCGAGAATTCTCGTGGCCGGTATAATTGTAGGATCCAAAGAAATACTGTTAGGCGGGAATACGGCGATTCTCGAAACCTATTACGTCAGAAACATCGATTGAATTGAATATGATCGGGCATGATCGTATTGTCTTCCGTGAGAAGAATACTCCGTTCCAAAACATTCTTAAGCTCGCGAACATTACCGGGCCATTTGTGGTCGAGGAGCTTTTCCATGGCGAGGGGCGATATGTAATAGGTCGTATCATTCTTCGATAAAAAATGATCGACTAAAAGGGGAATATCCTCCTTTCTTTCACGAAGGGGGGGGATATGAATGGTCAGGGTGTTGACGCGATAATAGAGATCTTCCCGAAACGTCCCGTTCTTGAGAGACTGCTCCAGAATTGAATTGGTCGCCGCAATGATACGGACATCCACGGGAATGCTCCTTATCCCGCCTACGTGAACGACCTGTTTTTTCTCTATAACACGCAAGAGCTTTACCTGTGAATGAATTTCCATCTCTCCGATCTCATCGAGAAAAAGGGTGCCCCCGTTGGCCAGCTCGAAACTTCCCGGCTTATTGACCGCGTCGGTAAAGGCTCCGCGATTGGATCCGAAAAGCTCGGATTCTAAGATCGTACCGGGGATAGCGCCGCAGTTCAAAGCAAGATAGGGCCCGTTCTTCCGCTTCGAAAGGGAATGTACCAATTCCGCAACAACGTCCTTTCCTGTACCGCTCTCACCGGTGATCAGGAGAGCACTGTCAGCTTGTGCATATTTGAGAATAGAGTACTTGACCTTCTGAATGAGCTTGCTTCTCCCGATAAAAGGGCGCAGCTCCGGGATATCTACCGCTTCATCGATCTTGTCGTACATGATGCTGCGCGACGTAACGGCTTGAAAAAGAGAATTCTTTAGCTCATACATCGACTGAGGCTTGTGAAGGAAGTCGCTCGCGCCGAGCTTCATAGCTTTTACTACGTACGGAGGTGTCGATTTCGTAGAATATACAATCACCGAGGGCGAATTTGTTGTCGACTTTATCGAAGTAAGAACGTCGAAGCCGTCGCAATCGTGAAGATTTATCTCGAGCAGAACAAGGTCGGGGAAGTACTCACTACATTTTTCAACCCCTTCTCTTCCGCAGTATGCTGAGTACAGTTTAATTTCTTTAGGGAACACAAGTTTTAGGAATTCGTGAAGTTCGCGATCTTCATCGATAAGGACAATCTCGATCACACTACGACAGATTATAATTTAATTTGCTCCTAAAATCAAGGTTTTTTTTGTTAATGCCCCGAAAAATGGTGTTTGAAGCACCATAGATAGTTCTCCTGTATAGA
>CAZXMO010000051.1:0-27108 GCA_964641125.1 uncultured Spirochaetales bacterium | reverse complement strand
CCGGGCGGGAGAAAACACAAAAATCGTTCTGACGGGGGACCCTTATCAGATCGACAGCCCCTATCTCGACTCCAACTCCAACGGTCTGACCTACTTAGTGGAGGCCTTCAAGGGACAGCGCCTTTTCGGCCACGTGACTCTCCTCCGGTCGGAGCGGAGCCGCCTTGCTGAGCTCGCGGCTGAGCTCTTGTAGTACGTGGATCGGACGGTACTTTTTCCTTGCCCCGGCATAAATTTGGACATATAATTGATATGATATGGAGGAGATTCTGTTCTGTCCCTTCTGTGGGAGCGGCTTGTCGGAGGACTTTTTTTACTGCCCTTTTTGCGGCGCCCAATGCAGGGACGGAGAATGTTTCGCGGATGTAATCGATTCGACCTTCGAAAGGCTCGAGTGCCTTCACGCCTCCCATAGCATGGAACGTCTCGAGAGGCTGGAGAACCAGTTGAGTGAGCTCGATGAAGAGCTCACCGTTTTCCTATCGGTAAAATCGTCTACATAAATAGGCCCATCGTGCCGAAAATTACACTGATTATGAAGAAAAGACTGATACTGCCGTTATTGCTGCTCTGCGCGGCAGCCCTCTATCCCGAGGTCACCTTTTCCGGCCTCGATCTATCGGAAGATAATTCCCTCTTATTTACGGCGTCCGCCGAGCTTCCTTCGGGGCAGGGCTGCGACACTCTCTTCGCTACGGATCTCGAGGAAGAGACGATGAGGCAGCTCTCCTTCTACCCCGAACGCATTCTGTATCTGCCTCAGGTGGAGAAGCTCCAGGTTCAGAACCGGTTCGGGGTCTTTCGGACGGATACGGAGCTTAAAAACCTATCGCCGGTCCCGCGGTTCCCCGCCTTCATCCGGGGAGATTCCATCCAAACGGGTAAGATACACCCGGCTGATGCATCCCCCGACGGAAAATATCTCCTTTTCCTCGAGCAGAGCTCTCCCGCCTTCGCCGATTTGGTCCTTTTCGACATAACCGAAGAGTCCGAAACCACCATCACGAAAAATGTCGAACTGTCCCTGACCGGACCCAACGCGGTCTGGTCGCCGGATTCCAAGTTCTTTGTCTACAGCAAGGGCGACAGCCTCTATTACTACTCCCTCGATCAGCTCGAGGGCGGGCGGGTCATTGCCGATGAGTACCGCCGCATCGGGAAGGGGACCATTCGGAGCGTCAGGTGGGGCGGAGATAACACCCTCTATTATGTGGAGGGTTCCCAGGTCTATCAGATATTGGGCGCCGAGTTCTTTACCCGCAGCATCTATTCCCAGCTTCTCGAGATCGGCACCATCGTCGGCAAGGTACCCTTCGAATTCGATCCCAACTTCGACCGCTTCTGGATTTCTCCGAAGGGGGGGAAGATCCTCTTGAACAAAGGAGGGCGAAACGTCTTCCTCTACATATTGAACAGCCGGGATTACCGGAGCGTCGGGGAAATCGCATCGCTTCCCTACCTCTTTTTACCCAGGAATACCCGGGTGGAGAAGGTTCTGTGGTCACGGAACGATCTCGTGACGATTTTGACCGGAAGTATAATTGACGGTCAGGAAACTCGAAGGATTTTTCGCCTCGATATGGCCGAAGGAGCGGAAAAACCCTCCTTTGTGGAAACCGGCGACGCCGGAGTACGGGATGTAATTCTTTCCCCGGATTCGGGGAGGGTGGTCTTGGTCACGGAAGGTGCTTTCCGAGTCAAAAAGTACCTCTCCTGGGAAGATGAACGTACGATTTCTTTTCCAGGCGCTATGAAGGCGGTGTGGAAGTCCCCGACCGAGCTGATTTTAGCCGGGGAACACACTATAGATTCTTTCGATCTCTCCGACGGGTCTCAGAGACTGATAGGATTTTCCCAGATAGACCTCTACGGCTTTTCCAAGGATAACAGGAAAATCCAGGTCCGAGTAGCGGATACGGAATACGAGTATATGAGAGAGGACGGGACCTGGAGCCCGATCGATTCCTACGCCGTAGGAGTTTCCAAGGCCTACTCCGATGAGTACCGGGTCTACTTGGAACGAAGCTTTTCCACGAGCTACACCAACATGATCAAGGTGAGGGACAATGTGGGGCTCGCGGGAACCTTCTCCCTCTTCGATCCGCCTGAAACACGGTATAAGCCCTTCCCCGAGTCTGAGGAGCCGGTGGACTTTACCAACTTCAACCACGGTTCCCGGATCCGCCGCAGGGAGGTATCCGTGGTCTTCAACGCCGTCGACGGAGTCGAGGGACTCACTGAAACCTTGACGACCCTCAAAGAATACGATATTACCGCAACCTTCTTCGTAAACGGGGAATTTATCCGGCGTCATCCCGACGCGGTCCAGGAGATAGCTTCTTCGGGACACGAGGTGGGCTCCCTCTTCTATACCTATTTCAACATGACCGATGCCAGGTTCAGGATCGACAAGGAATATATCAAGCGGGGACTTGCCCGGAACGAAGAAGATTACTTCACGGCGACCGGAGAGGAGCTCTCTCTGCTCTGGCATGCTCCCTACTACTTCGTGAGCTCCTTCATTATCGAAGCTTCCCGGGAGATGAACTACGTCTATGTGGGCAGGGACGTGGATTCTCTCGACTGGGTGACCAAGGAGTACGAGCGGAACTCCGAAGGGGGTCTTTACTATCCGGCTCCCGTGCTGGTGGAAAAGATTCTCGAGAAGAAGCGACCCGGATCGATCATCCCCATCAGGGTCGGGATTCCTGAGGGGACGAGGGACGATTACCTCTTCAACGATTTAGGGGTTCTTATCAACGGGCTTATATCAAAGGGATACGATGTGGTCCCGGTGTCGACCCTTATCAGGCATGCCAGATGAGAATGGTGGGAGGGGGCCTTGATGGACGGTACGGGAAAATATTAGACTTCTGGTGCGCCCGAAAGATTAAAGTACACCAATCGATATGCCGATAATCGGAGAAACCAATAATAAGAAACCAGGGAGGGAGGATTAGACTTGACTAAAAACAATCCGCTCAACGCATACAAGGAAACAAGCATCAAAACGGCCAGCTCCGCGAAACTGGTTCTTATGCTCTACGATGAAGCTCTCAAGCAGATGGACATCGCCGCCGAGACGCTCGAAGGCGAAATAAAATCTTTCGATACCGTAAACAGCGCTATAATCCGCGCCCAGGATGTGATAACCGAGCTCATGGTGTCCCTCGACTTTGACAAAGGGGGAGAAATCGCCAAAAACCTGTTCAGCTTGTATATGTTCTTCAATCAGGAGCTTATCAATGCCAATGTGAAGAAGGACCCCAAGCCGATACGGGAAGTGCGTAGGATGGTAGGCGAGATTCGCGAGGCCTGGATGGAGATCATGAAAAATCCGAACGCAGCCCAGGACCAGTCGGAGGGAGGTATCAACGTAGCCGGTTAGAGCTCGGAGACCACGGGAGGGGACACATGGATTTAACAAAAAAAGAAATCGAAGAACGGGTTAATATCCTCAAGAAGCTGAGGGACAGCCTCCTCAATCAGCGGACAAAATTTCAGCAGTATTTGGAAGTACTCGAGCATCAGGAGCGGGACCTTCTCGAGAATGATATCGAAAAGCTCCGCCACCATTCTGAGCTCGAAAAGGCGATAGTCCACGAAATTTTCACCTTTCAGAAGGTCGTGGATCCCTTGGAAGAGATGTACCGGGCGGTCTACCCGGCCCAGGAACCCGAAATTCCTAAGCTCCGGACCACCTTGGAAAAGATGAAGACTCAGGTCATCGAACGGAGCAAGCAGAATCAGGACCTTCTGCACCGGAAGATGGAAGAGATCCGCGGTGAAATCAAAGAAATCAAGAAGATGCGCAAGAGCAAATCGATCTACGGCGGTTCGGCGAACACCTCCTCCATGATCGACATCACCACATGAAACCTCCCCTCTATGTCTTAGACGGGTATAGCCTCATATACCGATCCTACTTCGCTTTTATACGTAATCCCCTGTTCAACCCTCAGGGGCGGAACAGCTCCGCGGTGTTCGGCTTTTTCAGGACCCTTTTCGGTTTTTTCAACCGGTACGATCCCAAGTTTTTTGCGGTGGCCCTCGATTCACTGACCCCCACCTTCCGCCACGAGAAGTATCCCGAATACAAGGCGACCCGGGACAAGACGCCTCAGGACCTCCATGATCAAGTGCCGGTGGTCGAGGAAATTCTGGACAGCCTCGGTATAACTAAAATCAGGGTCGACGGAATGGAGGCGGACGACATCATCGCCACCTTAGCCGCCGAGTGCGGTTCCGCCGACCGGGAGTGTTATATCATCTCCGGAGACAAGGACCTCCTGCAGCTCGTCGGGGGACCCGTCAAAGTACTCCTCCCGGAGAAAGGAGAGTATCTCGAGCTCGGCCGGGAGGAGGTTTTCGAGAAGCTCGGGGTGTACCCGGAGCAGATACTGGACTATCTGGCGCTGATCGGAGACTCCGCCGACAACATCCCCGGGGTCAAGGGAATAGGGCCGAAGACCGCGGTAAAGCTCCTCGACGAATACACCACCCTCGAGGGGATCTACGAAAACCTGGAAAACCTGCCGGAGGGGCAGAAGAACAAGCTCGAGGAGGGAAGGGACTCCGCCTACATGAGCCGGGATCTGGTAATTCTTAAGAAGGACATCGGACTCGGGTGCCCGGTGGAAGGACTCGAGCTTAAAAATCTCGAAATCGACAAGACCGTCCCCCTCCTCTTGAGAGAGGGGATGAACAGTATAGTCAAGGAGCTCGGCAGGGCAGAGGCCCTGGAAGAAAAGCAGAAGGATATTTCCTCCACGGCCCCGGATTACGAGACGGTCCTGACCGAAGAGGCCCTCGACCGGTGGATCTCCAAGGTACGGAAGAAGGGGGTCTTCGCCTTCGACTGCGAAACGACCGCCATCGACGCTTTGATAGCGGAACCCCTCGGCTTCTCCCTGAGCGTCGAATCGGGACACGCCTGCTACATACCCGTTAAGGCCCCGGACTGTGAATGTCTGCCGGAAGCGCGGATCAAGGAAGCCCTCGAGGGGATCCTCACCGATCCAAAGCTCGAACTGGTCGGGCAGAACATAAAGTACGACTACAAGGTTTTGAAACGCTGGGGCATCGAGATAACGAATATCGCCTTCGATACCATGATCGCGGCGTGGCTTCTGGAGAGCAGCTCCACCTACGGGATGGACGGGCTCGCCGAGAGGTATCTGGGTTACCGGACCATCCACTTCAACGACGTCGTAACCAAGGGAGAGTGCTTCGACATCGTTCCCGTGAAGCGGGCAACCGAATATGCCGCGGAGGACGCGGACATCACCTTCAGGCTCTACGAGATCTTTCGGGATAATCTCGAGGAGCAAAATCTCCTCTCTCTCCTCGAAACCATGGACGTTCCCGTCATCCCCATATTGGGGAACATGGAGCTGAGCGGTATCCGGGTAGAACGGGAGCGTCTCGAAGAGTACTCCAAGGAGCTCGAGATAAGCCTCGCCGAGACGGAGGACGAGATCTACCGCCTCTGCGGCGAGATCTTCAACATCAACTCGACAAAACAGCTCCAGGAAATGCTCTTCGAGAAGCGGAAGCTCGAGCCGATCAAAAAGACCAAGACCGGCTACTCCACGGATAATTCGGTCCTCGAGGCCCTCGCCGAGGAGGACCCCGTACCTGCCCTAGTCCTCCGCTACCGGGGGATGGCTAAGCTCAAATCCACCTACGTGGACAGCCTGCCCAAGCTCGTAAACGCCGACACCGGCCGAATACATACGAGCTTTATCCAAACCGGGACCGCCACCGGGCGCCTCTCCAGCCGGGACCCGAACCTGCAGAACATTCCCATCAAGACCGAGGAGGGGAGGCGGATACGGGACGCCTTCGTCCCCGACGAGGGGAATGTGTTTATAAGCGCCGACTACTCCCAGATCGAGCTCGTAGTCCTGGCTCATCTGTCCGGTGACCCGGCCCTTTCGGCTGCATTTAAGGAGGGGAAGGACGTCCACCGGAACACCGCGGCCCTGGTCTTCGGCATCGATGAATCTGAGGTGACCACAGACCAGAGGCGGATGGCCAAGGTGATCAACTTCGGCATCATGTACGGGATGTCCGGATTCAGGCTCAGCCGGGAGCTGGGCATTCCCCGGAAGGAGGCCGACGCCTTTATCGATTCCTACTTCGCCCGGTACGCGGGCATCCGCGAGTTTATCGATAAGACCGTGGGCGAGGCGGAGGCCACCGGGTACTCCCGGACCATGTTCGGCCGCCACCGCCCCATCCCCGGAATCAACTCCGCCAACCAGGCGGAAAAACGGGGTGCCGAGCGGATCGCGGTGAACACCCCCATTCAGGGAACCGCCGCCGACATCGTCAAGCTTGCCATGATCGGTCTCGAAAGGAAACTTCCCGCCGAGGTTCCGGAGGCCGAGCTCCTGCTGCAGGTCCACGACGAGCTCATCTTCGAGGTCCCCGAACCCTCGGTGGAAAAGACCGAAGCTATCATCCGGGAGGTCATGGAAAACGCCGCCGATCTCGATGTGCCCCTTAAGGTGGGAATCGAGCACGGAAAGAGCTGGGGCGAACTCCACTAGACAGCCATGGTCGCAGGCGTAACCGGAAAGTACTGCGCCGGGAAGAGCATCCTGGCGAAAATCCTCACCGACGAATACGGATTCCTGGAAATCGACGTGGACAAGCTCGGCCACCGCGCCCTCGAAGAGAAGTCGGCGGAGATCGCCGCCGCCTTCGGGAACGAGGTCGCCGACGGCGGCCGGATCGACCGGCGGAAGCTTGGGGACATCGTCTTCTCCGACCGCCGGGCTCTCGAGCGCCTCGAAGCGATCGTTCATCCCGCTATGCGGGCATGGGTCGTCGAGTTTATCGACGCACATCCGGAGAGCGACATCACGGTCAATGCCGCGGTCCTGTTTACCATGGGGCTCGAAAAACTCTGTGATCTGGTGATCGTGGTGGGTGCCCCCCTATTCGCCCGGATCCGCAGGGCCCGGAGCCGGGATAGTTTAGGCCTTCTTCAGATTATCCGGCGTTTTGCAAGTCAGAGGAACATGAGACTTCAGTCCCCGGCCGAAGATGTCGATATTTATACCGTATACAACGATGGAGATCGAACCGCCCTCGCCGGGAGGGTCTCCCTCATTCTCGATAAAGAAGGATACCGCTAGCTATGGAAAACAAAAAGCTGCTTTGGATAATCTTTTCCGCCGTTCTCTTCGTTGCCGTCGTGGTGAGCGTCGGCCTCTTGCTCTTTTGGCCCTCCGCAGGAGGGGCGGCTTCAGTCGAGGGAAGAACGGCGGAGGAGGATGAATTCGATCCTATAGAGTGGGTCCGGGGTGATGAGGAGTATCCCGGTATCGAAGAGGGCGAAAAGAGTGAGAAAGACGATGAGTTCGTCATAGTCTACGGCGAGAGCGATAAGGAGCAGGACGGGGAAGGTGAGGGCGCCGAACCGCCCCCCGCCGGCGAAGAAGCCGCGGAAGATGCCGAAGAACAGGTCACGGAGAGGGCCCCCATGGTAGGCAAGGAAGGTCTGCCCTCCGAGGGCACCGGTGACGCCGCGCGGGAAGAACGGGCCGCCGAACGTCCAATCATAGAACGCCACGATCCGAAGAAGGAAACCGCTTCCGTAAAACCGCAGCCCCGGCAGCCCGCGCCCGAACCCGAACGCACCGCCGCAGCGGCTCCCAAGTCGGTGAGGGTCAGAGAATACTGGATTCAAGCGGGAAGCTACACCAGCAAGACCCGGGCGGAAAACGTGAAGGTGGAGCTTGCCGGGAAGGGAATCGCGAGCAGGATAACTAGCAAAGAGGTCGATTCCGACACCTTCTACCGGGTCCGGATCGGCCCGTACGCCAACGTGGGAGAAGCGGAAAAGTTCTTAGGCTGGCTCAAGGGTGTCCAAGGGTTCGAGTCGAGCTACGTCTCCCAAGTCTACACCACCCGCCGGGTCAATTGATCCGGATAAAGCCCTATCTCGTTCCCCTGACTCTCCAAAAACCTCCGGAAACCTTCCGTCGGAATGGTGAGGGTTACCGTATTGACGTTGGGGTGGAAGTTCACGACCTCTTCGTCCAGGATTTCCCGGTCTATGTAGACCCTCACATGATTTTCCTCGTCGTTGATAATACCTAATACCGATACAGACCCGGGTTCGAGGCCGAGATACCGTTCACGGGGGATGGGTGTCAATCGAGTGTTGACACGTTACGGGTTACAAAATATATTCTATAGAGTGATCATATCCTTTAAACATAAAGGCTTGGGATTATTTTTTGAAACAGGTTCGAAAAAGGGAATCAATCCGGAACATGCATCTAGGATAGCTCGAATTCTTGATAGACTCGATGCCTCGATAAAACCTGAGGATATGGACCTGCCCGGTTACCATCTTCATCGCTTATCGGGAACTTCTGCCGGAACCTGGTCTGTTCGTATAAGTGGTAATTGGCGAATAACCTTTCGTTTCGAAGGAGAGAATGTAGTCCTGGTAGATTATACGGATTATCACTGAGGAGATAAAAGTTATGAATACAAGAAAACCGTCACACCCCGGAGAGGTACTCTTGGAGGATGTGATAAAACCCTTGGGTTTGACTATAACCGAAGCGGCGGAAAAACTCGGCGTTACCAGGAAAACGCTTTCGGAACTCGTGAATAAAAGATCATCCTTGAGTCCCGAGATGGCTCTCCGTATTTCAAAAGCGACGGAGACGAGTCCGGAGAGCTGGCTTCGGATGCAGGTAAAGCTGGACCTATGGAAGGCCCTTCAGAAGGAACCGACCAATGTGACCGGATTCGAACCCCGTAGAGCGGGGTGAACTCACTTTCTCTGTGGCCGCGCAGCTATCCTCCCCTGTGAAGGCCTATCGATCGAGTGTTGCACCCCTTTCCGGCGATGGGTACAATACCCGATACCCATGGCGGAAGATAAGGACTCTAAGAAAAACATACTAGGCGAAACTCCTACCTCGAGGGCAAGCCTCGAAAGACGGCTCGACTTGCGTCCCGAAGAGAGGGCCTTTTTCGAAGCGGCCGAAGAGGCGCCTCGAAACGGCCGGGGAGTGCCCCCCGTCCTCCCCCCGGCGGTCACCCCCTACTACCTCGATCTCGCCGCCTCTCACGAAGGAATCCGGAGGCAGTGCGTCCCTACCGCCCGGGAACTCGAAGTCAAACCCTACGAGTACGCCGATCCCCTTCATGAGCATCGCTTTTCCCCGGTGCCGAGGCTGGTCCGCCGCTATCACGACCGGGCGCTTCTCTTATCGGCGGACAGGTGCGCCGTGGCCTGCAGACACTGCTTCAGGCGGTACCTGACCTGCGGAGCCGGAGAAGGCGGGCCGGGTGTCGGGCCGGGGATCAGCCCCGAGGAGCTCGCCGGGGCCCGAGAATATTTGGATAGTCATCCCGAGATCCGGGAGGTCATCGTTTCGGGAGGGGACCCTTTGACCCTCGATGATGAAAGGCTCTTTGCCGTCGTTCGGGCGGCGGCGGGTCGGGGCGCGGAGCCCCTCGATACGGAGGCGGCTCCCCTTCGAACAGTCCGCATCGCGAGCCGTATTCCTGTGGTAGTACCGGATAGGGTGACGCCGGAGCTCGCCGCGGGACTGAGCGCCGCCGGCTCCGCCTGGTTTGTCACCCAGTTCAATCATCCCGCGGAGCTCACCGCGCAGGCCGGGGCGGCGGTAGGGCTGCTTATCGATGCGGGAATACCCCTCCTCAATCAGGCGGTGCTCTTGAAGGGGGTAAACGACAGGCCGGAGACCCTCGCCGAGCTCTTTAGCGGCTTAGTCGCCGCCCGGGTCAAGCCCTACTATCTTTTCCAGGGGGACCTCGCCGCGGGGACCTCACACCTGAGGGTGAATCTGGAGGAGGGATTAGAAATCGTCCGGGAGCTGAGGTCACTGATTTCGGGGCTGGCCATGCCGGTCTACGCCGTGGACCTCCCCGAGGGAGGGGGGAAGATCCCTCTCCACGATCGGTCTATCGCAGGAAGGGAAGGGGAGTGGTATATTCTCGAGGGGCCGGGGGGAGAAAAGTACCGCTACCCGGCGGAGTGAAAAGCTACACGAACCGGGCGCGGATCTCGGAGCTTACGTAGTCGAGTATGGCCACCGTCAGTGCGATGAACCATACCGCGATTCCCGCCGCCTTGTAATCCAACAGCCGGATGTACTGCACCAGGAGGAAGCCGATACCGCCGCCTCCGACCAGACCGATTATAGTCGACATCCTCACATTGATGTCCCACCGGTAGATGGAAAAGCTCACGAAGGGGGGTATCATCTGCGGAATAACCGCGAAGACGATGGTCTGGAGTTTGTTCGCCCCGGTGGTCTGGATAGCCTCAATGGGGCCGTTGTCGATGCTCTCGATAGCCTCTGAGTAGAGCTTGCCGAGGGCGGCAATGCTGTGAATGGTAAGGGCTATGATTCCCGCGAAGGGGCCTAGACCCACCCACACCACGGCGATCAGCGCCCAGATGAGGGGCTCGATGGCCCGGATCACGTTGAGGATAAGCCGGGTCAGGTAGTAGACGCCCATGGTAATCCACGAGCCGGACATGAGGTTCCGGGCGGCTAAGAAGCTGACCGGAATGGCGAAGATTATTCCGAATATAGTGGCCATCATCCCCATGACGATGGTTTCCACCATCCGCTCGATGGTCAAGAGCAGGGGGGCCGACGCAATGGGCCCTCCCGTCTGGAAGACCTGCTTGGCTACCACCTCGTGGACTTGAGGTCCTCGGGAGCTCGGGGGGATCAGGCGGTAGGGCATAATCATGGTGTACTCGAAGGAACCCTCGGCATCGGTGGTTACCGCGGCGTATTCTCCCTTGTAGCGGGGGCGGAACTCGTTTCCGATGGAGTCCCGCCACCAAATCTCCGTCCGTGTGTCGGGCTTGAATCCCTCGCCGTAGACGGTAATTTCGGTCCCGGGAACGATCTGGTTGTTCTCGTCGAGATCGGAGAGATCGCCGCATCGCGGCTCGGTGTAGACGTAGGACTTCCCCTTATCCCTTTCTGGGAGGGGGGGGATCTCGCCCTCGCACCCGATCAGAACCGGCGCCCGTGCCGAGGTTTCGTCGGTACGGTAGGTAATAGCCGCTTCCCAAGGCCAGAGCACCCTCGAGAGGGGCGGCCAGGCGTCGGGGAGCTCGGACACCGCCTTGTACAGGTCGATCTGGCTTATCTGCCAGCCTAAGGCGAACAGGGCCGCTACGATTAAGATAAATATTCCCGGCGATCCCTTTTCCCTCCGGGCGGACTGCCTATAGGCATCCCAGATGTTCCAGAGCCAGATGACAAGTATGAGCCCCAGAACGAGACCTATAAAAAAGGGTCTGCGCCCCGCGGCCTTGATCAGCTTGTCCCAAAATATCGGCTCCCGATGGGCGAGGAGGTCGATACGCCAGATGGAGAGTCCCACGATGCTTGCGTAGGAGGTTAGGAGAATAATGCCGCGCTGGACCCGCCCTATAATGATCTGTCCTACCCCGGGGATTATCGAGCAGAAACCCGCTAGAGGGGCGGGTATGGGTGACCCTTTTCGGGTATTTTGGCCGATCATTTTCCGCCCTCCGAGAAGGCTCCCGCGCTGACCCGCTCCGCCTCTTCTCCGTAGATGTCTTTGAACTCCTGATCGGTCATCGCCCGGATCTCCTCCCGGGTGCCGGTGTAGACGATCCGTCCGTCTTTGAGTCCGATGACCCTCGTCGCGTACCGCTGGACTAAGTCGAGGTAGTGGAGGCTGCAGACGATGGTCATTCCCGATTCCTTGTTCATCTTCTCGAGGTACCCTAAGATGGTGTGAGCCAGTACCGGATCGAGGCTCGCCACCGGCTCGTCGGCTAAGATCATGTCCGGGTCCTGCATCAGGGCCCGGGCTATGCCTACCCGCTGCTGCTGACCCCCGCTTAACTCATCGGCCCGTTTCCGGGCTTGGTCGGAGATTCCCACCCGCTCTAATGCCGCGTAGGCGGCCTTCCGGTCATTTTCGGGGAACTTATGGACGGCGCTCTTCCAGGGATGGACGTATCCGAGGCGTCCCGCGAGAACGTTGGTGATAACCGAAGAGCGTTTGACCAAATTGAAGTGCTGGAAGATCATCCCGATCTTACGCCGATACGCGCGCAGCGCCTTAGGCGGCGCTTTGGTTATGTCCTTCCCGTTCCAGATGATGTGTCCCTCGGTCGGGTCGATGAGCCGGTTGATACACCTGAGCAGGGTCGACTTTCCCGAGCCGCTTAGGCCTATGACGATCAGGAACTCGCCGGACTGTACGTCGAAGCTGACGTTGTCCAGGGCCCGGGTCCCGTCGTCGTATATTTTGGTAAGATTTCGGATTTCCAGCATTTTTTATAGGCCGGACGCTGCCGCCCGGCCGTATTGGTCTTCAGATTACATCAATTCTTCTACCGAGAGCCCCGCTGCCTGAAGGACCTGCCGGAAGGGATCGTAGAAGCTATCGTCGTGTTTCTCCAGAGCGTTCCACTGATAGGCGGTGCCCAAGGCTTCCTGGCCCTCTTCGGTGGAGGCGATTTCGAGGAGAGCGTTGACGATTGTGTCCCTCATCTCTCCGTCGATGGAGGGATGGAACTGAACTCCGTCGTTTGGGATATCCTCGGTCAGGGCGATGACTACAACCTTTTCCATGACGTCGGGGTTATCACCCTCGATCCTCGTCCGCGCGTCCACGTAGGTAGCGCCGGCATCCACGTCGCCGTTGTAGACCGCCGCGGCAACCGCGTCATGGCTTCCCGCGTCGACGATTTGATCGAGGTCTTCCTCGGGCTCGATGCCCGCGGCACGCATGGTGAGCATAGGAATGATCCATCCGCTCGTTGAAAGCGGATCTGGGCGGGCGAAAGTGTGTCCCGCGAGGTCCTCTACTGAGGATATACCCGTGTCCGCTCCCGCGATGATCTGACCGTTATAGGTCGGGCTTCCGTATCTCACCGCTACCAACTCCGCTTCGGCTACACCCCTGTCGGCGGCCATAACATAGGCGAAGGTCGCCAAGGACGCCATGTGGGCTTCCGGGGGATCGGAGGCGAGGGCCTCGATGACTCCGGCGTACTCGGTGGCGACGTTAGTCTCGAAATAATAGCCGGTCTTGTCGTTGAGCATGTCGGCGACTTCCTGAGCGCCCGATGCAACCCGTTCCATCTCTCCGGAGGGAACGAAGGACCAGATGATCGGATTCTCTTCCGAGCCGAGCTCCGCTTCCTTTTTACATCCGACGGTGACGAAGATCGCCGCGATCATCATCACGAGGACGGTGACGGTTAGAACCTTTTTCATGATTTTCCTCCCTTGGTTTTTACTGAATCTTTCAACAGTATAGAGTCATTGAGTACAGCTTTACAAGTGAAATACGGTATTGTATTAGGGGAATGTTAGGATTTTATTAAACTCTCGGGGCGTGATCACTCGACGGTACTGACGGAAAGATTCCTAAACCGGGCGCCGTCCCCGAGACTCCTCAAGGCGATCTCCAGGCCCGAATCGATGCCGAACCAGGTCTTGTACCTGATTTTTTCGGTTCCGTCGACCGAAACGGATATGTACTCAGTTATGGGATCGTAAATGATATCCATATCAAGATAGCCGCTGATCGGTTCTTCTATAACGGCGTCTAAGACCATCTCCATCTGTACGGCGCCGTCGGAACGGTACAACTGGAGCCGGGTGTCGTCGGTCCCGTAGTATTCCGGGTCCCGGGTAAGCCACACCAGGAGGGAGTTCCCCAGACCGTACCCCTTCTTGCCGGTGGTATCGGTCACAAAGATGTGGAGCCCCGTCCCGACCCATCCCGATCCGGTGGACCGCGTTTCGTAGGAGTAGAGGGTGGGCTGGGTCCGCTGCTCGATGGGTAGGAGTAACTTCGCGAAGTACTGTTCGGGATCGGTCTGGACCGCGGTGTCCCCCTCCACCGTCCAGCTCCCGATCTGAGGAACGCTTTGAGTGAAGCCGGTCAGGAGGGTTCGGGTAAAATCATAATTCAAGATGTCCCGAGACGGCTCCTCCGGGGACGCGTCTTCAGCTGCGGCCGTCTCAGTCTTTTCCCTTAAAATTTCGAGCCGGACAATCTCGTCCCGAGCCGACTCGAGGTCCTCCTCGAGGGATTCGATCCTCTCCGATTTCGCTTCCGATTCCTCGATGAGGGCCGATATCCTCTGTTCGTACCGCTCTTTGATGATCTCGGCGATGATATCACCGAAACCGCCGAGCCGTTCCAGGAGATCGCCGGGGGTCTCTACCGAGGAAAGGGGTTCCGTAACCTCGAGGTTACCGGCGGGATCGATTTCGAACTCCGCGGAGTAGAATCCACCGTCCAAGTATATTCCCGAAAAACTCAAGCCGTCCCTTCCGGTTACTTCGATCGCGGCTACATCGAGAATGAGACCCTCCGGTGCGTAGTTCGCGTCGTCGGGATATACCTCGGTTATCTTCCATTCGGTTCCGAGTTCGTCTTCCGCCCGGATGACTACCGAATAGGAGGAACCGTCCATCGTCACATTCCTCAAGTAGACTTCCCGGGGACCCGCGATGCTCATCCGGGCGTCCGAAAAGTCGGCTCCCTCGAGGCTTTGGGGCCGAGAAAACGCGAGGGGGGCGGTGGAAAAAAAAACCAAAACTATCAGGATGAGACGTCTGTCCATTTCGTTATATTCCGATTTCATCATCGGCCTAAGATCCGATAATCTTTAACGTTGTAAACCCGGTCCGCCGGGATCTAACGGAGGACTACGCGATTGCGGCCGGTTTCCTTGGCCAGGTAGAGGGCTTCATCGGCCAGCCGGACCATTTCTTCGGTGCCGGTCGCCGAGGTGTCCCGGACCGTCTTTCCGCCGATACTCACGGTTATCGAAATAATTCCCGCCGGAGTCTCGAAGGAATGATTCTCCACCCTCTCCCTCAACCGTTCCGCGAGTATCTCGATCTCGCTTTTCCTGGTGCAGGAGACGACAAGACCGAATTCCTCGCCTCCGTAGCGTCCAACGAAGTCCCCCTTACGGACCACTCCCGTTAGAATGCCGGCGAACTCCTGCAAGACCGCGTCACCGGCTTGATGTCCGTAGGAGTCGTTGACCTTCTTGAAATGATCGATATCCACCATGAGAAAGCTCAAGCATTCGCTGCTCCGGGAGACCCGGGAAAATTCCCGCTTGAGAAGCTCGTAGAGGAGGCCGTGATTGTACAGCCCGGTTAGGCTGTCCCGCATCGCCAAATCCTTGAGCTGCCGCTCGCGGAGACGTATAATGCTGTTCATGATATTGAAGTTCTCGATGAGGACATCCAGCTCCAAACCGGTCTTCATGTCGATTGCATCGGTTTTCCCCTCTTCCACCATGTGATGAGTAAAGGTTACCAAACGGTCGATGGGGTTCAGGAAATTGTACGTCATCTTGTAGACTAAAGCACCGGATACGATAAAGAAGAATGCGCCGGAGAGGAGGATTATCTTCATCAGGTTGTAGATGGGGCGCAGGGTCATGTCCCCTTTGACCTCCACGACGACCCCGAGGTTCAAAGGGTCGAGCCGGGCGTAGCTCCCGAACACCTCCGTCCCGCCAATTCCGGTGTACACGCAGGTCTCTTCGGGAGTCCCGAAAATCTTTTGGGCCGCGGGGTCCGCCGCCTTGAAGTCCGTGTCGAGGGCTCCCCCGTCATTCGCGATGTAAGCTTCCGTGAATCCCGCTCTCGAGACGACGTACCCCTCCTCGTCGAGGAGGTACTTCATCCCCATGGCCTCGAGACTGATCTCGTTGAAAACATTTACAAGCGATTCGAGGCGGACTATACCGGCCAGTACCCCGGCTATCTCATCCTCGACATATACCGGCGAGGCTACGGCCAGAATCGGAGAACCCGTATTGCGGGACCGAAAGAATCCGGAGACCGTCGCCTTCCCCCCGAGGCCGTTTCGAATATAGTCCCTGTCGGCGAGATTTACCGGTTCGATATCATCGCTGTGAACCCGGGAATTGATAAGCCTTCCCTCCGAGTCGGTCAGGAGAAGGTCCACGAAAAGGGACCCGTCGGACTCGGCAGTCGCCTCGAGAACGGCGGTAAGGTCCCGGGAGGATGCTCTTCCGGCGGCGAGATATTCGGAGACGAAGAGGGCGCCTACCTTAATCTCCCGCCGGGCGTAGCTGACCCAGTTGTCCAAAGATGTGACGACTTCGTCCCTGTATTTTTCGACGAGCAGGAGCTGCTGACTCTCCAGGCTCCGCCGGGTCGGAAAATAGAGGATCGCCGTGAGTCCCGCGATTATGACTGTTATAAGAAGGAAGAAGGAGAAGAAGTGCCTGCGAAAGTATCTGCTTCGTAATAACTTGCCCATCAAAATCCTTACCAAATATGTAATAAAATCCCCGGTGACGGGCAAAATTTAATTATCGGTCCGTCTATAATCCGCCCTGCCGCAGCTTGATGCCGAGATACCACTTATAGATAGATTTACGGGGATCATCCGAATCGAAGCGGTACAGGGTGTCCTCATGATAGAACTCGAGCTTTTCGTTTTCGTGCACGTTGACCCCCTCGATACTATCTATGGGAAAGGAATACTCGGCTTTGTTTCCCTTGAAATCGACCCGGTCGGTATAAAACTCCAGTGTTCCCCGTCCCCTCTCCACCATGGGATCGGTCATGTACCCGGTGTGGGCGTCGATTTCCTCATCGGTGAATATCGGGGTATTGCGTCCTCCCGATCCGTTTCGTGAAAGGTAGCCTTTCAAAAAGTCGGTCTGCCAGAGGTTCCAGTTGCGTATCGAATCATGATGAAGCTTAGATCCCTTCCGGAGTTCGAAGAAGCAGTACTCATTGAAGTGTACCGTATATCCGCAGCTGCCGCATCCGAGCTCATCCCCCTCCGAGCGAAGGGTACAGAGGCCGCGGCATTCGGGACACACGAATAGGGCGAGCTCGAGATACTCGGCCCGGTCCTTCCCCTCGAAGCGGACCATGTCCCTGCGCTGGAGCTCGTACTCGTCGTGCTCGAGGAGGTCGGTGAGCTTCTTGTACAGATCGTCGGCGGAGCTCTCTTTGAGCTCCTCTGGTGTAAATCCTTCAGCGAAACGGATGGTGACCCGCCCTTTCCGCCTCTCCTTGGCCCACCGGGGCTTGGAAAAGAAGGCCCCCTGTTTCTCGGCGATAATAACCGGGATTTTCAAGAGCTTGATCAGCTTCGCGGTAGAGTAGACTACCGGGAGGCTGTGCCCGTCCCAGGGGCTCTGCCCCTCGGGAAACAACCCGATGACCCCTTTCCGCTTTTTGACGTCCATGATGTGCTTGATCGTGGAGCTGTCGGAGACCGCCTTGGTCTTGGGAATCGATCCGACAAGACTTAAGGCCCACCCCATGAGGGGAGACCGAAAGGCGGCGTCTCCGACTACGTAAGAAATCGGGGCTGGAACGAAGTCGGCTATCATAAAGGGATCGAATACGCAGTTGTGGGTGGACATGATAAAATAGGGAGGTTCGAATCTCTCGAAAATTTCCAGATTCTCACCGGTCACATTACAGTTTCGCTCCAGCCAGGTCCCGATGGTCCCCTGCAGGATCTTATTGAAGATCTTAGAGTTCCTAATCTTCCGCCGCTTTTTCCCCGTGCCCTTGTGCTTCCGTTGTTCAGCCATAGGACACACATTTAACCACATTTTGACGGCATTGGCCAGGGGAAGATTTTCTTATAAAAGGCCTCGTTTCTTTGATATGTGAGTATTATTGTTGTATATTAAAAGCAGAATATAACATACGGGAGGAAAATGTATGAGAAGAAGAATTCTAAAGACTCTGATCGTGATTGGAAGCGTAGCACTGATCGCGGTTCTTGCCGCCTGCGGGCCGGGAAATCCATCAGCAGACGATATTACGATTGGAGAGATCGGCAGCCATAACGGTACTTCTGATTACCCCGATGCAACCACGGCAAGCGGCGACTTCAAGACGGCATCCGGAACACTCGGAGAGGGTGTCGATGAGGCTGAGTCTAGAGACGTCCGGGTCGCGGATCTCAGAGGACGATTCCTCGACGGTCTCGCCAACAACGCGGATTCCGTACAATCGAAGGATGTCACCGTAACCGGCAGCACGAGTCCCGACGGGCTCTCCGGGAATTACCGGGCCGTGATCACCGACGAGACGATAAACGGGGACGATATCTACTCAGGGTTTTCGGGCGGTGGAACAATGACCATCGACAGCTACACCAACGACGTCAGCTACAGCATTGCGGGTGACGGAAGCAGTATGACCGGAAACCTCTGGGCACAGGGGACGGTCTTGTACGACGGTTTCTATAATGGGTACGACGACATCGTTATCGACGACGGTAAGGTGAATCTCGGGGTAAACGGTACTGCAACCCTGGCGGTTAATACGAGCACAGGGGACTACACCTTATCGTACAACATCTATTTCGCCCTCAAGATGGGTTTAGCTCTTCATCGAACTGGCGGACCTGGCGGGAGATTGATCCTGAACATGGAGATGACCGAGAGCCTCGCTCCGACGACAATCTCGAGCGGTTCGTCCACATTGCTCAGTTCGACCACCTTTCCTGTGGAGACCGATTTTACCGCGACTTTGATTCTCTATGATAACAGTGGAAACGAAATCGACCGTCAGACGTATACCGAAGACGATGCGATGGAGCTCCTTCAGAACGCGTCGCTCATGGAGTTTTAAATCAGTAGGAACGAAATACCAGCGATCGAGCGGGGCGAAAGCCCCGCTTTTTTTTCGCTTTCTGTTGAAAGGGGTAGATGAAGAATTTACCTCGCATTCATCTCCTCTCGACTGAACTTCCGGCCTGCTTCAACCAAAGGATTCCTCACCCGGAGGGAGGGGAAACGGGAGAAATCCCGGTCCGCCGTCCATAATTCGTCGATTCCATGGGAAACGCACAGTGCGGCGATCCGGCCGTCGTGTATTTGAGGCCCCGAAACGCGCGAGGTCTCTAGGATGTTTTTAAGATTCTTCCAGTAAGGGATATCCCCTTCTGTCAGGAGCACGAGGGTGGGGCAGGACAGCCAACGCTCGATCTGAATGATCGCGTCTTTCAAAGGAGTAGGGGGGACATAAATCCGGGGGTGAGTGACAATCGCTAAAAACTCGTGTATACACGGCCAGGGGACAGCCCATCCCCGTCCCGATTCGGCGAGGTCCCGGACGACCGACGCAGCTGGAGCGTGGAAGGTCGAATCCGCTCGATGGGAATACACCAGGATATTCGTGTCTACGGCTATCACCCGCCGCGGCCCTCGTAGATTCGGGAACGGAGGGTTTCCCAGCTTCCCTCGACGATACCCTCACGAACACCCTCTCCATCAAAGGGATGGTTCTCGAAATGATAGGGTTTTTTTGTTCCCGTCTCTTCCGCAAGGTACCGCCTCAGGGCTGATTCGATTATCTCTCTCATTGTTGTTCCCTTTTCCCGTGCGGTTTCCTTGGTTTTGGTTAGGAGTGTATCGTTCAGCTCAATAGTCGTTTTCATAGTATAAGTATAATCTTGAATATGGCAATATGTCAAAGCTGATATGGGCAGCCATATTGATTGTTGATTAAAGCGTCAGCAATTCGGTCTGCGGGCGGCCGCCTGTTATGGTAGGGCGGCCGTTTTCTATTAATACGTCGATTTCGGTGCGCATGCCGTACTCCCCGCCGTAGAGGCCCGGTTCGAGGGAGAAGCAGGACCCTTCGATGAGTCGCCGCTCTTCGGGGAACTCCACCGAATCGATATTGGCCCCGAAGCCGTGGCATTCGGTGTCGATGGCGTGCCCCGTCCGGTGACGGAGGAAGGATTCGAACCCCTGTTCGATGAGGTATTCCCGGACCCTCCGGTCCACCTCGGCGCCGGTGGGAAAGCCCTTTTCTCCTGATGTACACCGCTCTTGGATGTAGGAGAAGGCCAAGTCCCTGCTATGGGTCAGGGTCTGAAAGCGGTCCACGATGCGAAGCGGCGGGGTGGGAGAGGTGTATCCCATCCAGGAGATATCTGCGTACACGCTCTCAGGGCCTTCTTCCTTGGCCCAGATATCGAAAAGAACAACCTTGTTCCGTTCTATTGCGGACCCGGCTCCCGCCGCGGCGTAGTGGGGGTCGCCGGAGTTCGGCCCCGCGGCGACGATGGGGGGATGATCGCTCGTCAGGTTCCGTTTTTCGAGCTCCGCGAGCATGTAGTCCCTAATCGATCCCTCGGTTACCGGGCTCCCCTCGGACAGGTCCTTGGTTACCCGCTTCCACGCCATGGAAACGATCTCGTAGAGGTGTCCGGCGGCCCGCCGGTGACTCTCCCTGCCCTCAGAGGACAGGGCCCCTAGGACCCTCTGCAGGCACCGGGCCGAAGAAACGAGCTCGAAGCCGCAATCGCCGAGAAGCCGGGCGGTACCGTGATCGAGAAAAGAGAATGCGGGAAGGAGCTCCGAGTACCCGGCGCACACCCTGCCGTCGACCGCGTCGGCGGTCTCGGTCAGGATCATTTTCAGCTCTTCCCGGGAGGCGTAGGAACGCGTCCTTCCGGGAAGATGAGCGAGGAGGGAGCTTTCGATGGCGTGTACGATCTTGACCGGCTCGCCTCGGGCGGGAACGAGGAGGTACCACGGGCGGGTGTTGACCGAATCCGCGGGGACGCCTAAAATCCGGTCGCTCAAGGGGTCCCGGTGTTTATAGTTATAAAAAAGCCATCCGGCAAGCGTTTCGCTCCGGATGGCCTCTCTGATCGATTCGATCGAAGGCATGTTAGAAATCCGCTTCGAAACTCTCCACATTGAACCGCTCGATGATCTCGGGTGTAGAGTCCAGTTTGTCCCAGGATGAATGGTTCTTGCTCTCGTGCAGATAGAGACGAATAAGGCTGAATTCCCCGTTTTCCCAGAATACCGACATATAGGGATAGGACGGCGCGTTGCCGTAGGCCACTTCGGCCTTGGCATCGGTGCCCCGGAACCATTTCAAGGGAACGTAGAGCACCCCTATATCCAGCGATTCTTTGGCATATACGACTCGGAATCCGAGGTTGTGATTGTACACCTTCAGGATACGGGCGGTATGCACGTACATATCCGATTCGGCGGCGAATAATCCGAAAACGATACACACAAAGAGCAGGCACACCAACACTAATCTTTTCTTAATCACGACTCAACTCCTAAAACTCTTTCTTTCCTATCCTACACCTAGATTATAATCTATTGGGCATTAATATCAAGATAAAAAAACCATTCTTCCCGGGGACTCAAGGAAACAGCTCTAAGAGGGCGTCCTTGACGGTATCGGTAAAGAAGAAATCCATCGTCGAGACTACCTCTTTAGGCAGGTCTTCTATGTCCTTGCGGTTCTCCTCGGGCATCAGTACCGTTTTTATGGAGTTCCGGTGGGCCGCTAGGAGCTTCTCCTTGATTCCTCCCACCGGGAGGAGCCTGCCGGTCAGGGTTATCTCCCCGGTCATGGCGTATCCCGTCTTGAGGCTCACCCCCTTCAAGGCCGAGAGGATCGCGGCGGTGAGGGTAATCCCCGCGGAGGGACCGTCCTTCGGAATAGCACCCTCGGGAACGTGGATGTGAATGTTGGCGTTCATAACCCTTTCCCGCTCCAAGCCGAAGGCGCGGTAATGGGCCTGGATAAAGCTCAAGGCGGTCCGGGCGCTCTCTTTCATGACGTCGCCCAAGCTTCCGGTGAGTATCAGCTCACCCTTGCCGTCCAAGAGGGCCACCTCCACCGGGAGGAGGGTTCCCCCCACCTCGGTCCAGGCGAGACCGTAGGCCAGACCCGGACGGACCTCATTATGGATCTTGTTTTCCAGGTGTTTCCGTTTGCCCAGGTAGTCCTTGAGGCTCTTCGGGGTTATCTTTGCCTTGAAAACCCCCTTCTCGGCCCGCTGTTCGTCGGTCAGGTCCCGGGTGTAGCCCTGCTTGACCGCGTTCCGGGCTACTTTCCGGATAATCGTCGCGATCTGACGCTCCAGCTCCCGGACCCCCGACTCCATGGTATAGCTGCGGATAACCTCCAGGAGGGTCTTTTTGTCGAGGACGATCTCGGCCCAGTCGAGGCCGTTTTCCTTCAGCTGTTTCGGCACTATGAACTTCGACGCGATGTTCTGCTTCTCGTAGTCGGTATATCCGGAAATCTCGATGATCTCCATCCGGTCCCGAAGGGGGTAGGGAATGGTATGGATCGAGTTGGCGGTGGTTATGAACAGCACGTTGGACAGATCGTAGGGGACCTCCAGATAGTGGTCGGTAAAGGTGTTGTTCTGCTCCGGATCGAGGACTTCCAGGAGGGCCGAAGCGGGATCGCCCCGGAAATCGGAGTTGATCTTGTCGATCTCGTCGAGGAGGAAGACAGGATTCATTGTCCCCGCCTTCTTCATGCTCTGGATGATCTTTCCCGGCAATGCTCCTACGTATGTCTTCCGGTGCCCTCGGATTTCCGCCTCGTCCTTTACTCCGCCTAGGGAGATGCGGACGAACTTCCTTCCTAAGGCCCGGGCCACCGATTTACCGAGGCTCGTTTTTCCGGTTCCCGGAGGACCGACAAAGCAGAGGATGGGCCCCTTCATAGTCCGGTTGAGCTGGGTCACCGCGATAAAGTCGAGAATCCGCTCCTTAGCCTTTTTCAGGTCGTAGTGGTCTTCGTCGAGAATAACAGCGGCCCGGTCGATGTCGGTATTGTCACGGGTGGTCTCCCACCAGGGCAGGTCGCACATCCACTCCAGGTAGGTCCTCAAGACCCCGGCCTCGGGGGACATGGGACCGAGTTTGGAGAGGCGCCCCACCTCTTTCTTACCCTTCTCCTTGGCCTCTTCGGGCATTTCCTTGGCCTCGATCCGCTTTTCGAGCTCCTTTGCCCCGGTGGGGTCCTCGTCGTCCCGGCCGAGCTCCCGATGGATTTCTTTGAGCTGTTCGTTCAGGTAGTATTCCTTCTGTCCCTGTTCGAGCCGCTTCTTGACCTGCCCGTGGATCCGGTTCTGGATTCCCGCTATCTCGTTAGCCGATTCGATGAGGACTAAGAGCGATTCGAGGCGGACCACCGGATCGTCCTGCCCCAGGATCCCGATCTTTTCTTCCGCCTCCAGATTGACGTTCGCGGCGACGATATCGACGAGCTTATTGGGAAACTCCGCCCGCTCGACCGATTCGAGAGTCTCCTGGGAGATTTTCTTATGGCCTGAGGCGTAGCTCTTGAAGGCGAGGCGGAGCGATTTCATCAGATTCACCGCCGCGGGAGAGGGCTCCTCGGCGTCGGGGATAACCGAAACGGTAGCCTTCAGCAAATTGCGTCCCGTTACTTTCAGGAGATTCGCCCGTTCCTGTCCCTCCACGAGGACTCGAACGGTCCCGTCGGGGAGCTTGAGCATCTGGACGATCCGCGCGACCGTCCCCGTGCCGTAGAGGTCTTCCTTCTCCGGTTCCTCGGTCTCGCGACGCTGGCATACCAGCATCACCGTCCGGCCGCTGCCCATGGCCTCTTCGAGGGCGCGGATACTCTTGTCTCTGCCGGCGAAGAAGGGGGTTACCATGTGGGGAAAAACAACGAGCTCCCTCAACGGAACGAGAGGGAGCTCCTTTTTACGGGTATTATCCCGTCTGTGACGCAGGATCATGCCGATTTTTTCTGGAAGATGATTTCCGGTTTCTCCGCCTTTTCAACGACGTCTTTGTTGACAACCACGCGCTTCGCTCCGGGCAGGGAGGGAAGCTCGTACATTAGATCGATCATCAGGTTCTCGACTATAGACCGGAGGCCCCGCGCTCCGGTCTTCATATTCAGCGCCTTCTCCGCGACCGCGACGACGGCGTCGTCTTCGAACTCGAGTTCGACGTTGTCGAGCTTCAGCGATGCCTGATACTGCCGGATGATCGAGTTCTTGGGCTCGGTGATAATCCGCCTTAAATCTTCCTTGCTCAGCTCGTTCAAGGTAACCCGGATGGGGACCCTGCCGACGAATTCGGGGATGAGCCCGAATTTTACTAAGTCGTCGGGATGGAGCTGGGCGTAGAGCTCGACTAAGTCTTTTTCGGCGGTGGATTTGACGTCGGCGCCGAATCCCATGGGATGCTGGGAAACCCTCGATTCGATGATCCTGTCGAGTCCCACGAAGGCGCCGCCGCAGATAAACAGGATATTACTGGTATCGATCTTGAGCATCTCCTGATTGGGGTGTTTCCGTCCGCCCTGAGGGGGGACCGACGCCACGGTGCCCTCGATGATCTTTAAGAGGGCCTGCTGGACGCCTTCACCCGACACGTCCCGGGTGATGCTCACGTTCTCGCCCTTTCTCGAGATCTTATCGATTTCGTCGATGTAGATGATCCCCCGCTCGGCGGCGGAGATGTTGTTTCCCGCGTTCTGGATGAGCTTCAACAGGATATTCTCCACATCTTCGCCGACGTATCCCGCCTCGGTCAGGGTGGTGGCGTCGGCGATGGCGAAGGGGACCTTGAGCTTCCTCGCCAAAGTCTTCGCCAAGAGGGTCTTGCCGGTCCCGGTGGGGCCCATCATGACCACGTTGGCCTTCTCGAGCTCCACATCGTCTCCGATCTTGCCCTTCTGGGATATCCGCTTGTAGTGATTATAGACCGCCACCGACAGGGTCTTCTTGGCGGGTTCCTGGCCGATGACGTAGCTGTCGAGATACTCCCGAATTTCCTGAGGCGTAGGAATCTCCTCTAAGTATTCGGAGGTCAGGACGTCGTCTTCTTCGTCTAATATCTTTTTGCAGACGTGGACGCATTCGTCGCAGATAAATACGCCCGGTCCGGCGATGAGCCTCTTAGCCACATCGGCGCTCTTACCGCAGAAGGAACATACTTTGAGTCCTTCATTTTTGCTCTTTGCCATTCTCCTCTCCCCGCTTCAGCACTTTGTCGACCAGGTTGTACTTTACCGCTTCGTCGGCGGACATGTAGTAATCCCGCTCCAAGTCCACGGCAATGACCTCTTCTTTCTTTTCGGTATGAAAGGCAAAATGCTTGATAATGAGCTCTTTGAGGCGGATTATCTCCTTTGCCTGGATACCGATGTCCCGGGCCTGACCCTGGACTCCTCCCCAGGGCTGATGAATAAGGACCCTCGAAGAGGGAAGGCAGAACCGCTTGCCCGCGGACCCGCAGGTCAAGAGCAGCGCCCCCATGGAGGCGGCCTGTCCCATGCAGATGGTCTGAACGTCGGGCTTGATGTACTGGATGGTGTCGTATATCGCGAGCCCCGCGGTAACCGAACCGCCGGGGGAGTTGATGTACAGGCTGATGTCCCTCTCCGGGTCCTGAGACTCCAGGAAGAGGAGCTGCGCGACCACCAAATCCGCGGTCACATCGACGACCTCGCCGTCGATAAAGACGATACGGTCTTTCAAGAGACGCGAGAATATG
This sequence comes from uncultured Spirochaetales bacterium, assembly GCA_964641125.1. Lineage (GTDB taxonomy): Bacteria > Spirochaetota > Spirochaetia > SPDA01 > CAZSGZ01 > JBKHAJ01. The sequence continues at coordinate 1,751 of CAZXMO010000051.1, read as the reverse complement.
TCGTAGGAGCGTTCTCCCGCTCCCGTCCGTTCTACAACAATCGGAACCAAAGTACTTAATTTTTCATTCATAGTATTACTCACGCAATAATTTAACGATTCTCGTTCATCAAGTCCAGGAATTTAACCTTTTTGCCCTCTTTGATGTCGGCGTTTTCGATAACAAAATCATGGGCTTTACGGTCGAGTATATCATTTTTTAGGTATTCCATGTAGTTGGACTGAGAATATTGTTCCTTGACCTGCTCGAAACTCATATCGTTCGCCTCGGCCTGCTTTTTCATCTCCTCGTCGAGCTCTTCTTCACTTACTTCGAATCCCTCTTTTTCGATGATCTTGTTCACCAAAAGGCGGCTTTTGAGGCTCTGTTCCGCCTGGGGGGTCCATTCTTCGAGAAGCGCCTCCTTGGACTTGCCCTGCATGGATAAGATCTGCTCCGCCTGATCCTCGGGCATCCGGGACCGCATAAGAAAGTTCCGCCACGAGTTCTGGAGCTCCATCTCCACCATCGACCTCGGCAGATCTACCTCGGAATTCTCCACGATCTTGTCCAAGAGCTTGTTTACCTTCATTTCCCGGAGGCGGTTCTCCGCGGCTTTCTCGAACCGCTCGCGTATATCCTTCTTGAGATCGTCTAGGGATTCGTACTTCTCGCTTACGTCCTGGGCGAGATCGTCGTCTAAGTCGGGAAGCTTCTTTTCCTTGACCGCGGTTACCTTCACCTTGAGCTTGATCTTCTTGCCCGCCAAGTCCTCGTACTCGAAATCTTCCGGGTATTCCTTGTCGAGGACCTTTTCCTCGTCCTTTTTCATCCCGATGACGTCGTCGTCGATCTTATGGAGGTTGTATCCGGTCCCCACGCTGAAGACGAATCCCTCCCGCTTGGTCTCTTCTTTTTCCTCACCCTTCTCGTCGAGCTCGGCGTAATCGATGGTGACGATGTCGTCCTTGGCGACCGTTTCGTCCGGTTTGTCCACGACGACGGCATTGCGGTCCCGGATCTCATCGAGCTCCCGCTGTTCGTCCTCCTTGGTGACGGTGACCTTGGGCACCTCGATCTCGAGCCCTTTGTATTCTCCGAGCTTGATTTCGGGAAAGATATCGTATGTGACCGTGAAAGTCAGTTCCTTATCGAGGTCGGGATCGAGCTCTTCGTCCTGAAGCTCGGGAGTGACGTAGGGCAGGGGCTTTTCCTCGATCTCGTCGAAGATTTCTTTGAGACTTTTTTCGATGCTGTTGGCGGCGGCCTCCTGCTTGATGCCCTCGCCGAACTTCCGTTCCAGGACCGACGCAGGCACCTTACCCTTTCGGAAACCCTTGATCTGGGCCGATTTAGCGTACTTGGCGAGAAGATCGTCGTACTCCTGTTTGAGAGCCGATTGTTCGACGGTAACCGTCAGCTTGACGGCCGAGTTGTCGAGTCTTTCGATGTCCTTGTTCGCAATCACTCATGCACCTCTTTTTCGATTCAGTTTTTTACTCTTCCTACCCTACAGCCCGGGGAGCATAAAAAAGGCGATCCGGGAGCTCATCCAGATCGCCTGTGAACGATTGAGAGCGGGAGACGGGATTTGAACCCGCGACATCCACCTTGGCAAGGTGGAGCTCTACCACTGAGCTACTCCCGCAAATACCCCTACCAGGCAATTCCGAAAACAGAATTGCGAGAGAAGGGATTTGAACCCTTACGCCGTAAGGCACTAGATCCTAAGTCTAGCGTGTCTGCCAATTTCACCACTCTCGCAGTGACTG
>CAZXMO010000050.1:0-28143 GCA_964641125.1 uncultured Spirochaetales bacterium | reverse complement strand
CTGCTTCGCCGCCGTTGCCGCCGTTGCCGGGGGTTGCCGCGGTTCCGCCGTCCGAGGCCTGGGACACGATGTAGATGTTCTCGGGATTCAGCCATCCGTCACGGACCTTATTGAAGCCCTCGAGAAACCACTTGGCTCCTAAAAAAATTCTCAAGGGGAATGCCCAGTATACTCTAATCTTAGCCGCGAGGTGTCCGCCGATGAAGGACCTCCTGTCCTTGACGTCCAGAAACTCGTGCTTGATATATCCCCATACCGCGTTCACTCCCGCCAATCCCCACAAATAGTGGAGATTTACCACGTGCTTCATAGCCATGGCGAAGATGCCGGTGAGCTTCAGACCCATGACATGAGCGACACCGTAGCGTCCACCGAGGGAAACCATGAACCCGTGATAACTGGATTCGAACTCTTCTTTTTCCTCGTTGTCGATGTCCGCGGCTATGTTGTGCGCCGCGGTTTCCGCCGTCTGCAGGGCGGTCTCGACGATCTGAGGAACGACACTCCGGTTTTCTATGATCCAGGTAACGTCGCCGACAATGTAGACATTTTCATAATCCACCGACTGCATATAGGTGTTCGCGAGGAGCCTTCCCCTCTTGCCGTCGACGTAGCGGTGGTCCTTGGCGAATTTACATACGGGCTCGCCGCAGGTACCGAATTTGGTTGCGTGGGGGCACTTCTTGTTGGAGCATCGACCCTTGGTCAAGGGAAGGTTACCCGCGAACTCGCATCCCATGACGCCGGCCGTCCAGATGAGGGTCTCGGTGGGGATTTTTTCTTCGTTGCTGATCTCCACGTAGTCGGGAGCGCCCTCGGTTATGGGGGATTCGAGGAGGATCTCCACTCCGTGTTTCTTCAGATACTTTTCCGCTTTTCGTTTGAGCTTATCCGGAAGAATGGGGAGGATGTCGCTCATCATCTCGATAACGATGATCCGCACTTCCTCTTCATCGAAACCGTACTCAATGCAGAGCCTGCTTCGATGCTCCATGAGCTCTCCCGCCATCTCGATTCCGGTAAATCCGGCCCCCGCGACGGCGAAGGTAAGCATCTTCTTGCGCTCTTCGGGGTCCCGCTCCCGGGCGGCTTTGCGGAATTGTTCTTCTATGTGTTCCCGTATTGCGAGGGCGTCTTCCAAAGACCACAGGGTATAGGCATGATCCTGGATTCCCGGAATTCCGTAGTACTCCGGTTCGGCTCCGACACCTAAGACGAGGTAGTCGTACTCGTATTCATCGGTTTCGGAAATGAGCTTCCTATTCTGGAAATCGATGTCGTCGATGGTGTCGACAACCACATTGACCCGCTTGCCGCTGAATATTCGCCGAAAGCTGAACTGAACCGATTCGGGCTCTACACGGGACCCCGCCACCTCGTGAAGCTCTGTCATGAGGGTGTGATAGGGGTTTTTATCGATGAGGGTTATTTCGACGTCTTTCCTTCTCTTGTATCTCTTATGTAGGAGCTTCGCAGCTTCTACACCGCCGTATCCTCCCCCGAGGATGCCAATTCTCGTGGTTTCTTTCATGATTTTTTTACTCCTTCCAAAGGCGGCTCACGTTTTTTTTGCTCAGTTATATTCAAAATACTAATAACTTCTTGAAAGTTCAAACAGAGAATATTACTTTAATACTTGGAATTTGACGTATATTTTGTTATTTGTCAATAACGACAATCACCCCATTATCTCTATTATGATGGACGATACAGGATGAACCCCGTGAATTCTTATCCGCCCCGGCAGGGCTTCAGCCCGCTTTTCAGTGTCTTTCTTCTTCTCCTTTCCCTTCTCCTGTTCGGAGGATGCGGCGGGGAAGAACAGAAATACGTGGAAACCCGCTTTCTCTTGGGGACCACGTGTAATATCACTATCTTCGGGGGTGATCCGGATACAGCCTTCGAGGAGGTTTTCGGGAGGATAGAAGAGATCGAATCCCGGATGAGCGTCAACATACCCGACAGCGAGGTCTCACGGATCAACGGGACGGCGGGAAAACGGCCCGTCGAGGTGTCGGAAGACACCCTCTACGTAATTCAGCGTGCTCTAAGGGTATCGCGCTTGAGCGGCGGGGCCTTCGACATAACCGTGGGCCCCCTGGTTAATCTCTGGGGGATCGGGACCGAAGACTCGCGGGTGCCCGAAAACGATGAGATCGATTCCCTTCTCCCCCTCGTCGATTACCGCAAAGTCGTCGTAGACGAATCCGCACGGACCGTATTTCTCGAGGAACCGGGGATGCGGATCGATCTAGGCGGAGTCGCTAAGGGATATGCCGCCGACGAGGCGGTCCGGATTCTTAAAAGTCTCGGCGTATCCCGGGGCATAATCGATTTCGGTGGGAACATCGAACTCTTCGGCGAAAAGCCGGGGAGGGAGCCCTGGAGGATTGGAATCCAAAAGCCCGATGCCGACAGGGGTTCGTACGTGGGGATCGTCGAAGTCGAGGAGGCCGCGGTGGTGAGCTCGGGCTCCTACGAGCGGTATTTCATCGAGGGAGGTAGCCGGTATCATCATATCTTGAATCCCTCTACCGGATATCCGGTGCGTAACAGCCTCGAGAGCGTAAGCGTGGTCCATCCCAACTCCACCGAAGCCGACGCCTTGTCCACCGCGGCCTTTTCGCTGGGGCTCGAGGAGGGTATGGCGCTGATCGAGAGTCTCGAGAACGCGGAGGGAATCTTTCTGACTCGGGACGAGAAGGTTATTCTTACACCGGGGCTTAGCCGGGCCTTCGAGATGACCCACACCGAATACTCTCTGGTGACGGCCCCGTAGCTCGAGGCCGAGTATCACGGCAGGAGTCCGTAATAGAAAGCATAGCCGTTATCCTAAGCCTCGAGAAAAAACCGGCAGAAAGCTCAGGGCCAAGAGCCCCCAGTTGAGCAAAAGGAACCCTGCCGCGAAAAGATATCCTGCCGGTGATGTTCCCTGCTTCGAGCCGCCCGCCGAGGAGGAAGCGGTCGTTTCACTTTCCCCCACCCCGGTAACCCCTCCGGGGGGATCGATGTCGAGGAGGAGGGTGTCTAACCTGTTCATGAGAGAACGCCGTTCACCCTTGGTCTCGGACCACCTCTCGTTGATCCGGTCGAAGTAGTAGAAAGTCCTTCCTATAATTCGACCGAATCTTCCGGGAAGGACCAAGTCGGACCGGACCGATGAACGGGACAGATAGATGAGGCCCACCAGGGTCAATCCCTTGATGAGTCCCAGATAGAGCGCCCCGAAGGTAATGCGGAGCCTGCCCAGAGTTAAGATGATCCTTCCGATGGGATTGAACAAATTGATAAGGGTAATCGAAGCGATCATGACCAAAGGCGGAAGGGGCTTGAAACGTTTTCCCTCGAGGATCGAGAGAAGAACGAAGAGAAGGGTCTGCGCGGCCTTGAGGAGTACGTTCTCCTGAAAGAGAAACGAGGGAATTGCCGCGAGCCCAGCTAAAATCATGATCCGGGGGCTGATGTTGAGGTAAATCCACTCCCGTATGGTCATATCCGTGCCTCCGCATTGAGGAGCTTCCGGTACCACCGGGACACGGAGGTGAACCTAACCGCGAACATACCGAGGATGATCGAGGTAACCAGACCGACGCTCAGGAAGGGGGGTGCTATCAGCAGGGCCCCTTCCCCGATTATGATGAGTCTTGCCAGAAAGAGCTGAACCGCATTGCTCGCAAGGGCCCCCAAAACACTGATTCCGATGAGGGTTATCCGCTTGCGCACGAGCCGGTGGAGGAGGATCATGACCCCGGTGCTCGCCAGGGACCCGGCGAAGGAGAACAGGAAGATATACGAGAACATTGTCCCGTTGATGAGCCCCTGCCCGATTATCTTGATGCCCGTCAAAAGGATGATGTAGGGGACCGGGAGTACCGACAGCGAGACGAGAATGGGGAGATTGGCGAGGCCTATCCGGATGAAAGGCAGCGGTTTGGGGATAAGGTATTCGATAGTGGAGAGGAAGAGGGCGAAGGCCCCGAAGATAGCGACCAGCTCCAGGTATCGCCTTGTTCGGTCAGTAGGTGCCCGCATCGAGCTCTTCCGTATTCTCCCCTTCGATTCTCAGGAATAGACCGTTCGGGAGACAGGCAATCCAGGTCCCGGGGCGGTGGATGGTCCCCATGGAAATACAGATCTTCTCGGGGCAGGGAGAGGAGACCACGCGGACCCCTCCGTTTTCGACGGCTACGATCGTCTCACCCAAGGGTCCTTGAAAACCGTAGATCCCCTCCTCGTCTAAGGGGTATACCCATTTTCCTTCCGCGCTCTGGATGTAGACCGCCCGGGGCTCCCCCCGTTCGGTGTACACCTGCAGGGAGATAACGGCGATTACCCCTAGAGTAACGAGGATTGCCGCTATGTCGACGAGACGGAACCTGCGCATTCTAGGACTTCGATTTCTTCTCGGATTTCTTTTCGGTCACCGTCCATTTGCCTTTCCGGAAGTGGGCCTGCCAGCCGGTGGGCTTTCCCTCTTTCTCGGTCATGACGTACTGTTCCTTGTTTTTTCGGCTGAACCGGATAACCGCCTTGTTCCCCTCCGGGTCCTCGGCGGGGGCCTTGAGGAGGTACCGGTACTTTTCGGGTATTTCGTCTGCGTGTGCTTTGAGCTCCTCCACTAAGGGGGAGCGGGTTTCCCGGTGCTTGGGAAATTGGCTCGCCGCGAGGAAGATCCCCGCCGCGCCGTCGCGCAGCAGGTAGTAATCGTCCACCTTCTCGCATGTGAGCTCCGGCATGGGAACCGGGTCCATCTTGGGAGGGGCGGGCTCTCCGTTCTTCATAAGCTTTCGGGTATTTCCGCAGTCGGGATTGGTGCATCCGAAGTACTTGCCGAAACGCCCTGTCTTCAGCTGCATTTCCCATCCGCACTTATCGCATTCGAGGGTCGGGCCCTCGTATCCCTTGAGCTTGAATTTCCCCTCTTCGATCTCGTGCCCCGGACAGTCGGGACTGTTCCCGCAGACGTGGAGCTTCCTGGTTTCGTCGAGGAGATAGCCGTCCATAGCGGTACCGCAGATGGAACACCGGTGCCGGGAGCGGAGATCGTTGGTCTCCCCCTCTTCGTCGTCGGCACGAACCGCCTCGTCTCCGTGGATCAGGTTGATGGTGTGCTTGCACCGCTCCTTCGGCGGAAGATTATATCCGGAGCACCCCAAAAAGACCCCGGTGGAAGCGGTGCGGATCTGCATGTTCCGTCCGCACTCGGGACACCTGATATCGGTGTCCACCGGATCGTTGGGGCGCATTCCCCCCTCTTCGTAGGCCCGGTCGAGCTTGTCTTTGAATTCCGCGTAGAAGTCGTCTAATATCTTTTTCCACTCCTCCTTTCCTGAGGCAATCTTGTCGAGATGCTCCTCCATTTCGGCGGTAAAATTAAAATCCATGAGATCGTCGAAGTTCTCCATGAGCCTTTCGATAACGATATCCCCGATCTTCTGGGCGTAGAACCTCCGGTTCTCGAGATTGACGTATCCTCTGTCCTGAATGGTTGAGATGATTGAGGCGTATGTCGAAGGGCGTCCGATTCCCCGCTTCTCGAGCTCCTTGACCAGGCTTGCCTCGGTGTACCGGGGAGGAGGATTGGTAAAATGCTGACTCGGGTCGAGGGTGATAAGCTTCAGGGGATCCCCCTTCCCCAAGTCCGGGAGCTCCGTCTGGTCCTCTTTCTTGGCCGCCGGGGGAAGAATCCGCATGAATCCGTCGAAGGTGGTAATCCGTCCCTTCGCCTTGAGCTCGTACGTATCGGCTCCGGCCATGACGGTGGTGCTTATGAACTCCGCCGGGGGCATCTGGCAGGCCGTGAACTGATTCCAGATAAGCTCGTAGAGCCGGGCGGTGTCCCGGTCGAGATTTTTGATCGATCCGGGAACGGTGGTGACCGTGGTGGGACGGATCGCCTCGTGGGCCTCCTGGGCGCCCTCCTTGCTGGTGTAGACGTTGGGTTTCTCGGGAAGGTACTTTTTCCCGTATTCCTTCTCGATGTAGCCGCGGACCGTCTGGACCGCCTCCTGGCTCAAATTCGTCGAGTCGGTACGCATATAGGTTATGTGCCCCGCCTCGTAGAGACGCTGAGCGAGGGTCATAGTCTTCTTGACGCTGTAGTTGAGCCGGGTGCTTGCCGACTGCTGCAGGGTCGAGGTAATAAAGGGCGCGGGAGGCTTCGATTTGGTCGGCTTGTCCTCCCGGTCGATTACCGTATAATCGGCGGGTTCGAGGACTTTGAGGGCCTTATCGATCTCTTCTTTGGATTTCGGTTTGAAGGACTTCCCGTCGGACTTGACCACTTGGAAGCGGACGGCTTGTTTCTCCGCCTTTTTCGCGGCCTCTTGCGCAGGCGCAAGATCGGCGTGGAGCTCCCAGTATTCCTCGGGAATGAAGGCGTGGATCTCCCGCTCCCGCTCGACGATGAGCCTCACCGCCACCGACTGGACCCGTCCCGCGGAGAGGCCCCGAGCCACCTTGGCCCATAGCAGGGGTGAAACCATAAACCCGACGACCCGGTCCAAGAAGCGGCGGGCCTGCTGAGCCCGGACCCGGTCGGTGTCGATGCTTCCGGGCTCTTTGAAGGCTTCGGTTATCGCGGTCTTGGTTATCTCGTTAAAGATGACCCGCTTGAACTTCCCGTTTTGACCGCCGATGGCCTCGCGGAGGTGCCAGGCGATGGCTTCTCCCTCCCGGTCCAGGTCGGTGGCGAGATATACGGTCGTCGCCTTCTCCGCAACCTTTTTGAGCTCGCTTAAGACCTTCTCTTTGCCGGGGATGATCTCGTACTGAGCGGCCCACCCGTTTTCGGGATCGATTCCCATGCGGCGGACCAGCTGCTCTTTGGCCTTCCTCTTCTTGTGGGCCGCCTTTTCCTCGGGATCCATCTTCCTCGTCAGGGCGGCCGCCTTGGCCCGTTCCTTAGGATCAACGGGTTTCCGGTTGCCGCTGACCGGGAGGTCCCTCACGTGGCCGATGCTCGATTTGACGATGTAATTATTACCGAGGTATTTGTTTATCGTTTTGGCTTTAGCCGGCGATTCGACTATAACTAAGGATTTTTCCATTGAATACTTCTCGTTCTTTCAAAACGTAATACTATAATGGGGATAATATCCTCACAGGAAGGGAAAATTGTCAAGGAAATTGAATCTTTTTTTAGGACCAAAGAAACTTCAGAGCTCACGGGAGACGATGTGTTTTAGAGATTCCATCTGAACTATTCCAACGCGTAAGACCCGGCTTTCGAGGGGAAGGGGAATATCTTCGGCGATCCGGACGGCGGTGCTCATCTTTTCGATGGGAACATTGATCGCCAGGGTCACGTGGGGAATCCACCGTTCATGTCTGGAGTAGTACCACTCCTTAGCTGAGGTGGTCTCGAGGGTTGTCGAAAGGAGGCGCTTCATCTCAATCAGCTCGGGTGAATCCTCCGCTTTCAGAAACACTACATTCCGTGCCTCCGTAAAGGTCGCTATCTGGGTAAAGGCAAGATCGAAGGAGGAGAACCTCTCCGCCAGGAGATCAATCCCTTCTTTGGAGGTCTCGAGGTCGAGATCGTCGAAGATGCTCAAGGTGATATGAGGAAATGCCCCGGAGTCGTAGAGGGGGTCGCCGATGCCGAGACCGTGGAGCCGTTCCCATACGCGGCGGATATGCTTGCAGGTTTCCTGATCCAGGAAGAGCTCGATTGCGTAAGCCATATGTCAGGCGACGATCTCATCGATGACCGGGGTGGCCGAGTTCCGGTGCTTTTTCATGATTACGTAACTGAGGAGAAAGCCCAGAGCGAGTCCGCATACCCCTATTCCGATCTCGAATATTTCGGACTCTAGGGAGAGAAGCCTCTGCGAACCCATGTAGAAGAGGACGAAGAGCAGGAGGGGAACAATGAGGACGAGGGAGCTGTAGCCTATGGTCCGCCCCGGTTCGAGAAAGACCCGCACCAGCAAACCCTCTTCGAGGTGCAACCCCTTGGGATTTGCCGCGGTAAAGAGTTTTTCCTTTATAGAGCAGAATGAGCTGCTGCACTCTTTACACCCCTCGTGCTCGGTAAAGCACAGGGTTATTTCATCATTTTCTATCTTGACGACTTTAGCCGTTTCCTTCATTCGGTGCTCCTTCGCAGGGGATGCGAATCCGCTCGATAGAGGTATTCTTCCCTTCGCGGCCGGTTTGAATAATAACGCCCTGCATTTCCAGTCTGCCCCAGGCGTCCTTTGAGCGCTCGGGGACCTGGGTCAGCTGTTTCTGTATCTCGATGTCCGGCAGGAGCCCCCCAACCGAGTCGATGCTCCCGGTCCGGCCGACATCGCAGACCACGGCGGTACCCTTCGGCATGATCTGCTCGTCCGCTGTAGGTGTCTTGAAGTGGGTCCCGATCACCGCGGTAACCAGGCCGTCGGCGTGGTAGAACATGGTGTATTTTTCCGCGGTGGTGGCGGCGTGGAAATCGAGGATGATAATATCCGCGTCATCCCGCATCCTCGATACGATCTCCGGGAGGAATGAATAGGGATTGCTCAGGTGGGTGCGGTTGAATCCGGACTGTCCGAGGAGGTTTATCACCCCGATCTTGACACCCTTCACCGAGTAGGTCCACCAGCCTCTCCCGGGGTTGCCGGGGGGGTAGTTCGCCGGACGCAAAATATAGGGAGCGTTTCGGATGTGGGGAACCATATCTTTTTTGTAGTAGATACATTCCCCCGAGGTAATGACATCGATCCCGAGCTTGTGGAGATAGATGGAATGGTTCTTGCCGATTCCGAACCCTCCGGTGGCTCCCTCTCCATCGGCGATGACGAAGTCGATATTCTTATCTTCCTTGATCGTGGAGAGGAGGTTCTTTACACAGTAGACCCCTGCCTTTCCGACGATCTCTCCGAGGAAGAGAATCCGTACACTATTGTCCATAATCCCCAAACCTTACCAAATTACGGTGTTTAGGGGAAGGGAACCCCTTCTTGAAACAACGGGGGCAAGTGTATATCCTTAGAAGAAGCGGGGTGTGCGGCTCGAAATCGGGTAAGGAAAAAAAGAGCGCGGATCCCGGACCGCCCGTAGGGGGGTCATACACATGCTCGAGAGAGGTGAAGAAAGCATGAAAGACAAGATAGTCATCGACCTGGGGAAGATCATGGACGACGTGTTCCAAGCGGCCCAGGAGTTAGGAGATGCGGTCCAAGAGGGGCTGCATAAGACAACGAAAAAGGGTGAGGAGTTCTTTGCACGGGACTCCGAGGTTGATTACTACCCCGCGTATTCATATCCGCCGGCGAACGTGTATATGAGTGAAGATCAAGAGTTGGTTTTCGAGTTCGCCCTGGCAGGGTTCGACAAGAAGGATATAAGCCTCAAATTTCTAGGGGATTATCTCCTCCTGAATGCCGCGGTGGACGAACGGTTCGGAGAAAAAGAGAGCTTCAAGTACTTCAAGCACCGGTTGAAGCTCAAAAACATCACCGATCAGAAGTACTTTGCTCCGGCGGACAAGTTCGACCAGGAAAAAACGCAGGCGGAGTTTATCAACGGAGTGCTTCGAGCGGTCATTCCTCCGCGGGAAGCTCCCGCGGGAAAGAGCTCCTTCACCGTCGAGGTAAAATGAAAGAACAAAGGAAACTCGCGGTCCTAATCGACGCGGACAACACACAGCCCTCTATTGTAGAGGAGCTTCTCGAAGAGATTGCAAAATACGGCGTAGCCAGCGTCAAGCGGATCTACGGGGATTGGACCAAGCCCAATCTCCGGGGATGGAAGGAGCTTCTCCTCCATCACGCAATTCAGCCGATCCAGCAGTTCGGCTACACCACCGGCAAGAACGCCACCGACAGCGCCATGATCATCGATGCCATGGACCTGCTGTTTACCGAGAAGCTCGACGGTTTCTGCATCGTGTCGAGCGACAGCGATTTTACCCGCCTCTCTTCACGCATCCGGGAGGCGGGTCTGACCGTATACGGATTCGGTGAAAAGAAGACTCCCCAGGCCTTTGTGGGGGCCTGCGACAAGTTCATCTATACCGAGATTCTCCGGAAGGAGGAGTCGACCCACACCGGAAAGAACAAGAGCAGCCAGGATCTGCGGCAGGATACCCGGCTGGTCAATCTGATTCGGAACGCCGTCGAGGACAGTGCCGACGAGGACGGATGGGCCCATCTGGGAAACGTGGGACAGAACATAGCCAATAAGTCCCCGGAGTTCGATCCGCGTAACTACGGGTTCAAAAAGCTTGGGGAGCTCATCGAGTCGGTCGGGTTGTTCGAGATAAATGAAGTGGCCCATCAGAACTCTCCGGCAAAGACCATCTATGTCCGGGACAAGCGGAAGGGCTCCTCGAAGCATACATGGAAACGATAGTCTATGTTCTGACCCCGGTTCTTACCATTTTTTGGTCGGTCACCGTCTTCATCACCTGGCACCGCAGGGCGGCTCTCAAGGAAGATTCTTTTTTCCGCTTCTATCACATCCTTGCCCCCGGGAGCTACTTTCTGGCGGGGGCCGTCTCCGGGTTCGGGGTTACCTTTTTCAGGTTCGACATTACGGTCCTCCTCTACCTCGACGGTATCATTTTTCTGTCGGTACTCCTATCTTTCATAATATTTGTCCTGGGGAAAAAAAATATCGGGGGCCGCTTTACCGGGGTGCTCGTATTCTACAACGTCGTATCCATTGCAGGTATCGCCGCAGCCTATATCATCAAGAACTCTCCTCTTTTGGTGATGAGGATTTCCAGCCTCATAGAGGAGGCTTCCCGAATAGAGATTCCCTCCTTCTCCGAGCTCACCCTCGATTCGGTGGCATCCCGGGGCAATCTCGCGGGGTGGGTAAACAGGATTCTTATCGCCCTGTTCACCTACGTACCGGTGGCCCTGCTCCGTTTCCTCTATGTGACCCGGCGGCGGAAACGGCTGGAGAAACAGGTGTGTGAGCTCGAAGCGAGAATCCGGCGGCTCGAGGAGATATGGGAAGGCGAAGAAAACCGTACGAACGGAACATAGTATTTTATGAAAATATTCGTATGTTTTTTTATACCTTTCGCCATACCGGTACTGTTCATGGTATGAACAAAATGGATAATTTCTTGTATTTATAGGGTTTATGAGAAAAATTGTCTATTGATTGGCTTGGGCACGGAATTTGCATTCAAGCTTGTAGTATGGAACGAACTCGTGCTTCTTCTCGATATCACAAACCATTGTATCACACACTGAATCCCGCGTCAGTACTCCAGAGAGAACTCCTTCGGAAGGGAATACATCTCTTCATCGCCTGTGTTCCTGCTCTGGCCGCGGTCAATCCTCAGTTGACCTTTCTCTTGATCGGACTGGGAACCCTTTTCTATACCGGTGCCGAAATACTCCGGATAAACGGCCGGCGGGTGATATTCGTTTCGGCTATTACCGAGTTCGCTTCTCGAGAAAGGGACCGTGGGGGGATCGTGTTAGGACCGGTTACCCTCGGTTTGGGCGCGATGGCCGCACTCTACTTTTATCCCCAGCCCGCCGCGGCTTTGGCAATCTATGCTCTCGCCTTCGGCGACGGGCTTTCGAGCCTTTTCGGCAGATTTTTCGGAAGTGTGCCTATGCCCGCATTTCCCGAAAAAACGGTAGCCGGGAGCTTAACCTGTTTCACCGCGGTATTTCTCGTTACTTTCGGGGTCTTAGGGTCCTTTCCCAAGGCCTGCGTCATAGCGGCGGCGGCCACCTTTCTAGAGCTGCTTCCCCTGAAAGACCTGGATAATCTCGCCATCCCCTTGGGAACCGGATTCGTAGCGGTCCTGATCATACCCCTCTAACGGAAAAGGAATCTTACGTAAAATTTCTCTCACCCCCTTTACCCTATGACCACAGGTAGAGTCCGTGGATCAACTTGCCGAAGAAGAAGCTCCCTCCCACCAGGAGAAATCCGCCGAGAGAGAGAAGAAGGGGGCTGATAAAATACATAATCAGAATATTTCCCACGAGGACCAAGGCTACGGAGGCGGCTATGTAATAATACTCCCGGGTGCTCTTTAATACCGCGGCCAGGACGAGATTGAGGATCGTGAAGAAGCTGAAGAAGAGGGCTATGACCAGCATATAGGTCCGATTGCCCACCTCGTACATCATCTGAGGGAGAATCCGGGTGGGATTTATCGGTATGCCCGCAACAAGGGTAAAGGATACCAAGGCAATGACACCCAGGAAGAGCCATGGTTTCCAGCCTTTAGTCGAAACCGCAAAGAGCCCCGCGGTGAAGAGGCTGAAGAGGCGGAAAAACCTTCCGAAATGAATGATCCGGGTAAAGAGGACCCCCAGGTAGAAGGGTTCTTCTCTGATGACGATATATAAGACTCCCAGGCGGAAGGTTTCGAAAAAGAAGGCGAGCACGAAGAGGGTAAAGAAGAATACCTCCACGGATATTGACCTGCGGAAAAATATTCTAAAGAGAAAACCTCCGCCAAGGGCAAACCCCGCCGTGAAAAGGGAAACAACGGGAATTGCCGGCATTGCCGCGTCTCGAGCTTCTTCCCATAAGACGGCGGCGCCGAGAAGGGCGGAAACCATGATAATACCGCAGAGAACGAGTATGCCGAGCAGCAGGTTGTTCCTGGTGGAAATGGTCATATGCGTATTTAAAAACAGTTACGAGAAAAGGTCAAAGCCCAAAAAACCCTTTTAGAATCAGCCGATTCGTTCGATAATATCCTAAGAGGAGGAAAGATGGTGAAGCGAATATTCTTCGCAGTATGTGTGTTCGCGACAGCAACCATATTCGGTTTCGCCGGAGATATCGCCTCGTTCGTAAACCTCGGTTTTTCCGAGGACGGGCGCTACTTCATGTTCGGACAGTATGGAATCAACGAAGGTACACTTCCCTATGCGGAAATCTATACCGTTGATGTTCCGGCAAACAGTTTCGTTTCCGGAGGGGTCTTCGCGAAAGAGTATACCCTGCCGGTCAATCCGGGACAGGAGGGACAAGGCGCCCTCTTTACTCTCCTTCATACCGCCCGAGACCATGTAAAGACGTACCGGATCAATCACATGAAACCGGGGCGTATCCTCTACCTCCTCCTCAACGGCGATGAGCCGAAAAGAAGCCTGAGCTTTAGGGATTTTCAAAGCGGTAATCGCTACTCCGTCGATCTTATCAAGAATTCCCGGGGTTCGGGAAAAAATGTAGAATCGGCGTTTCATATCGCCCTTTCCATAACCCGGCCCTCCGGGGTAAGGACGGACTATACTATGGGACGTCCGGGATACTACCGGAACGGTGTCAGGGAGTATCAAATAAGATCGATCTATATTTCTCCGGACGAAGGTTCCCTCGTATTCGTTATCGAACGGGAGGAAACCGATACCGGTGGGGCGAATATCCGCTATATGGTCGAAACCACCGCGGTAAAATAGCCGGCTGATCTATATCCGCAGTTCCGAAATTATACCGTCCGCACTTGAGGGTAAGGCCCTATTTATTGACACCCGCCTCCCCGTTAGTTTAGACTACACAAACATTTTAAATACCTATTTTCCAGACAAGAGGAACACATGGCGGAAAAAATAACCCCCAGGGGTGAAAACTATTCTCAATGGTATATCGATATCGTTCTTCAGGCCCGGCTCGCCGATTACAGTCCGGTCAAGGGATGCATGGTCATCCGGCCTCGGGGATACGCTCTGTGGGAGCGGATCCAGCGGAGCCTCGACGATATGTTTAAAGAAACCGGCCACGTCAACGCCTATTTCCCCCTGCTCATTCCCGAGAGCTTTATCCATAAAGAGGCCGAGCATATTGAGGGATTTTCTCCGGAGCTCGCCGTGGTTACCCATGCGGGGGGCGAAGAGCTCGAGGAGCCGTATGTGCTGAGGCCTACCTCCGAGACCATTATCTGGAGCATGTATAAGAAGTGGATTCAGTCCTACAGGGATCTTCCTCTCCTCATCAACCAATGGGCCAACGTTATGCGCTGGGAGAAGAGGACCCGCCTTTTCTTGAGGACCACCGAATTCCTCTGGCAGGAGGGGCATACGGCCCACGCTACCAAAGAAGAAGCGGTGGAGGAGACCCTGAAGATGCTTATGGTGTATCGCAGATTCGCGGAAGAGTTCATGGCTCTGCCGGTCCTCTCCGGGGTCAAGAGCGAGAGCGAGAAATTCGCCGGCGCCGTCGATACCTACGCCATCGAAGCGATGATGCAGGACAAGAGGGCCCTGCAGGCGGGAACCTCTCACTTTCTCGGGCAGAACTTCGCGAAGGCCTTCGACGTGACCTTCCAAGACCCTTCGGGGAACCTGGAACACGTGTGGGCCAGCTCCTGGGGGGTCTCTACCAGGCTCATCGGGGCCCTCATCATGGCCCACTCCGACGACAAGGGGTTGGTCCTTCCCCCGAAATTGGCTCCCACCGAGGTTGTCGTCATCCCCATCTATAAGAACAAGAACAAGACGGAGGTCCTCGCCTACACTCACGGTATCATCGAAGAGCTCAAAAACGACTTCAGAATAGAGTCGGACCTGGATGATCAGAACTCTCCCGGATGGAAGTTCGCCGAATGGGAGATGCGGGGAGTGCCGGTTCGGGTGGAAATAGGACCGCGGGAAATGGAGGCGGGAAAGGCTGTTCTCGTCCGCAGAGACACCGGGGAAAAGACGGTCGTCCCGGTCGACGGGATAACCACCGTCGTCCGCCGGATAATCGACGATATCCAGGAAAACCTCTACAACCGGGCCTTGGCCTTCCGCGAGGAGAATACCCTGAAGACCGAGAGCTATGACGAGTTCAAAAAGATCTTCGAGGGGGAAGGGGGGTTCGTTCACGCCTCCTGGTGCGGAAACGCGGAGTGCGAGGCGAAGATCAAAGAGGAAACCAAAGCGACCATACGAGTTCTTCTCGAAGATGACGGAGCCGAAGCGGATGCCTGCATTGTGTGCAATAAAAAGGCCGAGTACCGGGCGGTTTTTGCAAAGTCCTACTGAGCTCATACTCACCGCCCCGACGGCACCAAAGGGAAACCCCGGGCCGCCTGTTCCCGGGGGGCGCAATGGCCGCATTTTCTTTTTCCAGGTGTGTATCGTCTGTGTCCTCCTTTTCGGGTGTACCCCCCGGGACACGGACAAAACGAGAGAGAAAGAACCCGCCCTTCCGGTCGAATGGATTTCCGTCTCCGGGGCCGATCCAAACGGAGCTGATCCTAAAAGGATTTCCGCGCCCGCCGAAGCGGCCGAGGTCGAGTATAAACCCTGGACCCTGCAGACACGAGTTTCCTCTATCCATCTCGACGGCGATCGCGCCTACTGCGCGGTCAACGGCGCCGGATATCTCGTTTTCGAAGGTTTGAGGGAATCCCCGTTTACCCTGCGCGCTGAGTACGATCGGGATAATTTCTCCGGCAGGACCATCGGTCGAAGCTTTCCCTACGATGAATCACTCTACTGTAACCTCTATACTGATAAGGTGCTGGCTGCCGGCGGCACGGACCCTGCTGGGTCCCCTCCGCGTACCGGCTCTACCGCTCTTGCGGCTTTCGATCTCGAAACCTTTCACATCCGGATGGTACCGCTTCCCTTCAAGGAGCGGAATCCCGAAGGGGAGATCGTCTCACTCGTCCCTCACAGCAGCGAAACCTGGTACTTCGCCCGGAAGAACACCGCTTCCGAGGAGACCCGGTTCAGCTACACCCGTTTCGATACCGTGACGTGGGAAGGAACCGAGATCGACGAAGAGACCTATTTACAGCGGCTTTCGCCGGTCCCCGGTGATAAAGGACCCGAAGGACTCGATCGTATCGTTTCCCGGATAGCGGAAAACACCAACAGTCCCCTGACCGAAGGTCACGTCTACGACATCTGGCTCCGAAAGCCCCTTCCTTATACCGCGGTCCAATACAGATACGGTAACGAAGGAGGAATCGATACGGGATACGCCGAGCTGCACTCCCTCGAGGCCTTCGTTATCAATACGGCCGTATTCGTCCTGTTCGAGGACACCCTCTACCGGGTAAAGGGGAGTGACCTCGGACTGAGGAGGCTGCCGCCTCTGCCGGAGGGATATGTCTACACCCGATTCGTAACCGACGGAGAAAATTTCGTTCTGGCCGCCTGGGAGGAGGTAGACTTCGTATTGGTGGGAGGAGCCGGACTCATGTACTTCCCTTTTGGTACTCGATCTAAGATGTGATATACTGGTAGCGTGAAGAGAATCTACCTCGTCCTGGTGTGTCTCCTCCTCGTATTGGGCGGCGCGGTGTCCGTGCCGGCCCTGTCGATTCCGGGGATCGATCTCTTCGGGGGACTTGTCTTCGTCGGAAACGGTCATCCCGAGGGCGGCCCGAGTCCCCTCCTGGGGTATTGGGGCGTGGGAATGCCGGTGCAAATCAATGAGAATATGTACTTCGGCCCGGAGCTCGGTATGTTCTCGACCCAGTATCAGCTGACATCAGACGGCACCAAGGCGGTTCCCACGGAAGTGGAATACGCCGACAGTCTGTGGATGATCTCGCTCCTCTTGGATGCCTCGTTCCGCTATCTCTTCAAGGTTTCGGATACCCTCTTTTTAGGTCCCTCGGCTCATCTGGGATTTATCTTTCGTATCCCCGTCCTCGGGTACGGATTGGCCGCCCCGGGATCTACGGACCCGACCTACAGGTCCTCGATCATCTCCTACTACTATTCTCAATTCCGCTTCTTTTTACCGGGGGTGGGCTTCAGGCTTTACTGGACGGCCCTGGAAAGGCTGGGATTCCTCTTTCGATTGACCGGCTATTTTCCCGTCTTTCACCTCTGGGACGGAGAAGGGGCGCCCCTCTACGATCAGATGATCGTTTCCGGGACCGTCGGGGTGCGTTTCCAGTTCAAATGATTAGAATCAGATAAAGTCGGCAGCCTCGATGTCCTTCTGGAATTCCTCGTGCCGGGCGGTCAGAAATACCACCAGGGCGGATGTTATGACATCCAGGAGGATTCCAAAGCTTATCAGAAGGGGGAGGACCGGACGCAGGATGAGGTACCCCTGCTCGATACCCCGTCCGTAGAGTACACAGATGTTGGCCAGTGCAATGAACACTCCGGTTCCGGGAGCGGTCCCTAAGGTAAAAGAGAAGAGAAAGCTGAAAGCGGCCACCCACAGAAGCTGGGTAAAACCGATACCGAGACTGGAGTATGAGGTAAGGACAACCGCGAAGGAGATCGTGGTGACCAATGCGGTTCCCGCTTTGCCGAAAATAGCCAAGAGGGGAAACCCGGTGGAGCCGACCGACCTGGGGACACCTAAGTTCTCCTTTCCATGTTTGACGAGGACCGCGAGCCCGAAGCAGCTGTCCCTCGACAGGAATCCCGCGAGGGCGGGGCCTATGATCGCGTAGAGCCACTTATAGGGATTCTCTTTGCCGCCGAAGAAGTAGAGGAGAGCCGGAAAAACGCCGAAGACTATGATCCCGGTATCTATCAACAGGATGATAAACAGCTGTTTGAAGAGATCGATCTCTTCGGTCCCCTTTATCTGAACGATGAGATAGGCGGACAGGACGATAAACCCGAAGCCGAGGATCTCTAGGATGAAGCTGTTGATGTGGTAGAAAATCCGCGACATCGAATCGAAAAATTGAATAGCCGGCCGGGTGACCAGCCGATCGAAGGTAAAATTGAGCCCCAGGAAGAGAGCCAGGAAGTAGAGGGGGAAGAGAAAGTTCCCGTCGGTAAAAAAGACCTTGAACAGGTTCTTCGGAAAGATATTCAGGAGAACCTCGGTCAGCTTCAGGTGCTGCCGGGGGATGTCCTGTTCCACGATAATGGGAATCCGCTCGAGGGGGATGATAAAGGCGGTAATCGCTCCGATAACCGAGAGGAGTGCGGTGCCGATCGCCATATAGAGGATAAGGCGCCCGAAAACCATGACCAAACGCTTCTCCTGCTTGAGCTCGTAGGTGCCCATGGCCAGGGAGAAGAAGACGAGGGGAAAGAGGGAGTACCGGCCGATGTTGATGATGAGGTTCGTGAGAAAGGAGAGCGTCTCCTGACTCGATTCGGTCTGAAAGGGGATAAATATGCCTAACAGAAGCCCGATAACGGTACCGATGAGAAACTTGACCCAGATTTTCATGAAGGGTACCTTACCTCGAAAATCCGGGAGAAGTCAATCGAGGGGGTTGGTTAGTTCCCGTATTTCGGCGAACCGGGGCTTGAGAATATCGTAGATAATCCGAATTCGTTCATCGTGATGGAGGAAGGCCGATTTCATGGTATTGATAGTGAGCTTCTCCAGGTCCCGCAGATTGAGATTGTAGTGCTTCACCGCGAGGGCCATCTCCTTGGCCAGGGTGGTGTTGCTCATCAGGCGGTTGTCGGTACACAGCATGACCCGGAAGTTGTTCCTGTAATAGACGGGGAAGGGATGATCGTCGAAGGATTCGGCCGCCCCGGTCTGGATGTTCGAGGAGAGACAGATCTCCAGGGGGATCCTTTTGTCCCGGATAAAGTGGGACAGGGAGCCCATCTTGACGATCCGGGTGCCGCTCACGACCATGTCTTCCACCAGGCGGGTGCCGTGGCCTATCCGGTGGGCCCCGCAGATCTGCAGCGCCTGCCAGATCGAATCGACACCGAAAGCCTCCCCGGCGTGGATGGTGATGTTGAAGTTCTTGTTGCGGATGAACTGGAAGGCGTCGAGATGACGTTTGGGGGGATGTCCGAACTCGTCTCCGGCGATATCGAAACCAACCACCCCCTTGTTACGAAAGGCGACCGCGAGTTCGGCTATCTCCAAAGACACCGGTGCCTCCTGATGGCGCATTGCGCAGAGGATGATCCCGTACTCCACCCCGGTCTCCCCCTTGCCCCGTTCGAGCCCCTTGAGGACCGATTCGACTACCTCTTCGAGATTGAGACCCCGCTGGAGGTGGAGGATGGGGGCGAACCGGATTTCCACGTAGGCGTTGTTGTCCTCCGCCCGGTCGAGGATGGTCTCGTAGGCGACCCTTTCCAGGGCCTCCCGGGTCTGCATGAGCGCGGTGGTGACGGCGAACCCTTCGAGATAGAGGGAAAGGTTCTTCCGGTCGGCGCCCCGGTGAAACCACGCGGCAACCTCGGAGGGGTCGCCGGAGGGGAGCTCCACGCCGTATTCCCCGGCGAGCTCGACGATAGTGGCCGGCCGCAGCCCGCCGTCTAGGTGATCGTGGAGATCGACCTTAGGGATCTTTCGAATCATTTCGTCGGTTACCATGCCTGTAGTGTATTGAATAGACGGGGAAAAGGCAATTCGAGTGTATTGAAAACAGAGGCAAAGCGTATTACTCTTACAGAAATCTCAAGGAGGAAGGTATTTCATGAGCGAATTGATCCGGATAGGCGTTATCGGCGGAAGCGGGCTGTACAAGATGGACGAGCTGACCGATACCGAAGAGGTATACGTTTCCACCCCCTTCGGCGATCCTTCGGGACCGGTGGTCAAAGGGACCGTGCGGGGCAAGCGTGTCGCCTTCTTACCCCGGCACGGAGTCGGACACGTATATAATCCGAGCGAGGTCAATTACCGGGCGAACATCTTCGCCTTAAAGAGCTTAGGGGTTAGGTTTATCATCAGCGTAAGCGCCTGCGGGAGTCTCCGTGAGGATTACGCTCCGGGGCATATCGTGGTTCCCGATCAGCTCGTGGATTTCACTAAGGGATATCGGAATAAGAGCTTTTTCGAAAAGGGGATAGTCGCCCATGTGGGAACCGCCGATCCCTTCTGTCGTGAGCTTTCCGAGATACTCTACAAGGCGGTGGAGTCGACCGAATCCTCCGTACACCGGGGGGGAGCTTTCGTGACCATCGAGGGGCCGCGCTTTTCCACCCGCGGGGAGAGCGAGCTCTTTCGGAGCTGGGGACTCAGTATTATCGGGATGACGACCAGTCCCGAGGCCTTTTTGGCCCGGGAGGCGGAGATGAGCTACGCGGTCATGGCGCATATCACCGACTACGATGTGTGGCACGACGAGCCGGTGAGCACCGAAATGGTGATGAAGACCTTCTCGAAGAACATCAAGAACGCCCATGCTTCGGTGGTCAAGGGTATCGAGCTCATCGATGAAAATGCCGATTACGAACCCCACCACGCCCTTGCCGCGGCTATCATGACCGACCGGTCCCGGATCGACCGCTATACGGCGGACAGGCTGGGTCCCTTGGTCGGGAAGTATCTGAAATGATCGAGGCGACCGGGACCATCCCCGCCGAGGGTAACAGGCCTCAAATCTTTTTCCGCCGGTGGACGCCGGAGGGGGGAACTCCTTCGGCCGGGCCGCGCCCGGTTCTCGCCGTGTGCCACGGCTTCGGCGAACATTCGGGACGTTACACCGAGCTCGCCCGGTATTTTACCGGATTGGACTACCGAGTGTACGCCCTCGACCTCCGCGGACACGGAAGGTCCGGAGGGGAACGCGCCTTTGTCCGGAGCCTCGACCCCTATGCCGAGGACCTGCAGATTTTCCTCGACGAGGTCAGCGGCGAGACCGGCGCTCCGATCGTACTGATCGGGCACAGCATGGGCGGCGCGGTCTCCCTCATCTACGCCGGAAAGTACGGAAAGAGCGGGGACCGGCTCGAGGGTCTCATCCTGAGCGCTCCCGCCCTTCGTCTCGCCGTGGAGGCGGGAGCCGTCCGGAGGGTCTTAGTGAACATCCTGGCCGGAATTGCTCCCCGGATGAAGGCCGCCCCGGGTGTCGCCGATCTCATATCGCGAGACCCAGCGGTGGTGGCGGAGTTCAAGAACGATCCCCTCACCTACAGCGGGCCGACTAAGACGGGTATGGCCCGAACCTTCATTCGGGCGGAAGAGGAAGTTACTCCGTTTCTCAGTGAGATCGAGCTTCCCCTCTTCGTCATGCAGGGGAGCGATGATAAAATCATCGATACCGAGAGCAGCAGAATTGTATATGAGGGGGTATCTTCCCGGGATACCGCCCTAAAATACTACGAAGGACTCTATCATGTGATCTTCAACGAGCCGGAAAGAGAGGAAGTCTTTGCGGACATGGCCCGGTGGCTCGAGGAGCGGGACTTTACGGAAACCCCCGGAGACGGGGACCTATGAGATATCTCTTCGTATTCGATATGGACGGCACCCTGCTGCCGGAAACTACGGCGAGCCTCGAGATAGCGAAGGCCACCGGGACCGTCCCCGAGCTTACCCGTATGGAGGCCGACTTCAAGCGGGGATCTCTCGATGCGCCCCGATTCGCCGAGCGGGCCTTCGAGCTGTGGAGCCACTTGGAAGGGGAGCGCTATCGGGGAATCTTCGAAGACACCATAAAGATAGGGAACATTCGGAAGACCCTTGCTGAAATACGAAGCGACGGGAACGTGTCGTGCCTGCTTACCCTCTCCCCCGATCTCTACGCGGAACATTTCTACGACTACGGATTCGACTTCGTTATCGCCTCGAAGTTTCCCCGGGACGGAAACGCCCGTATCGAGAGGGAAAACATTCTCGATGCCCGGCGTAAACCGGACCTCGTGAGGGCGCTCGTAAGCGACATCGGTATTTCGATGGAGAACACCGTCGCCTTCGGCGACGGGATATCCGACCTTCCCCTCTTCGAGGCGGCGGGGATTTCGGTTTTTGTCAACGCCGATCCGGACATCCGGAGAAGGGCCGACATCCACTACGAAGGGGACGATCTCTACGAGGCCTATTCCGCCGCGGTTCCGCTGTTTATGGATAGAACCGGTCGGTGAACACCTCGGCGGAGTCTTCGATAAAGACCTTTTTCGAAAGCATCACGTCGTCGTCGAAGACGAAGAACCCCCGGGTATAGGAGCCGTTTAAGAGGTAGGGGAGCCATAGGGGATCGTCTTCCCACATCCGCTTGTAGGGGATCTCGCCTAAAGGGCACCAGAAGGGGTCCGCTTCGAGGCTTTCTTTCGGGACCCCGCGGAATTCGGTGGCCAGAAATACCGTACCATGGAGGGAGTACCCGTCGGTGAAGATGAAGGAGAGCTCCCCCTGCTTCGCAGGGTTCAGGGGCTCCACATCCACCTCTTCGATGAGTTCCCTCACCGCCGCCTCCCGGGGGGTCTCCCCCGGCTCGAGCCTGCCGCCGGGACCGTTGATTTTTCCCGCGCCGAGGCCGGTCTTTTTATGGATGAGAAGCACCTTCCCCTCGGCCACGAGGAAGCAGAGGACCGCCTCCTCGGCGGGTTTCCAGGACCGCCAATCGATCTTGTCTACATCTTTGATCATAATAGATTATTTGCTGCGCTCGATTGCCGCTTCGGCTATCGCGGTAAGGGGGAGCACGATCTCCACGGCGTTCCGCTTGATGGCCTCCCGGGGCATTCCGAATACGATGCTGGTGGCCTCGTCCTGAGCTATGGTGTAGGCTCCGGCCTCTTTGAGCTCTTCCATGCCTCGTGCCCCGTCGTCCCCCATCCCGGTCATGATAATACCGATGGTATTCTTCCCCGAGTACCGGGCGGCGGACCGGAACAGGACGTCCACCGAGGGGCGGTGACGGCTGACCAAGGGTCCTTCCTTTATTTCCACGTAGTACCGGGCCCCGCTCCGTTTGAGGAGGATGTGCTTGTTCCCGGGAGCGATTAGTGCGCGGCCGGTCAAGACCGAATCGTTGTTCTCCGCCTCCTTGACGCTGATCCTGCAGGTCGAATCCATCCGCTTCGCGAAGGCGGCGGTAAAGTGCTCGGGCATGTGCTGGACGATGACCACCCCCGGCGAGTCTAAGGGAAGCTGCTCGAGGAAGGTCTTCAGCGCCTCGGTGCCTCCGGTGGAAGCACCGACTACGATTACCTTTCCGGTGGTTTCGATGCTCTGCTTCGTCGACGGCTTGGCGATCATAACGTCGGCCGAGAGCTTCTTGGTAACCGGAGCCGCCGGGGCGGGGGAAGCGGATTTCCGTTTTGTCTTGTTCCGGGACAGGTGGGCCGCCTTGACCGCGTCGGAGATCCTCACCTTCGATTCCTCGAGGAACTGTTTGGTCCCGAGCTTCGGTTTCCGGACGATCTCCACCGCACCGTATTCGAGGGCCTGCAGGGCGTTTTCGGAGCCCGCCTCGGCCTTACTCGAGCAGATGATGACGGGAATCGAATAGTCCTTCATCACCGTCCTCAAGAAGGTGAGCCCGTCCATTCTGGGCATCTCGATATCGAGTATGATCACGTCGGGCTTCACCTCGTCGAGTTTTTTCGAGGCGAAGATCGGGTCCTGGGCCGATCCGATTACCTCGATGCTCCGGTCCGAGTTCAGGAGGTCCGTCAGGGTCTGCCGTACGACGGCGCTGTCGTCGATAATAAAAACACGTATTTTATCCATAGGCGTTCGGGGCGTACGAGGCTCCTTTCGAATTCTTGATTGCCTTCTCCACCCGTGTCATCTTGGCTATCTTGGTGACGTCGAGAATAAGGGAGATCGTCCCGTCGCCTAAGATCGTCGAGCCGGAGACCTCTTGAATCGATCTGAAGGCGGTGCTCAGCGGCTTTATCACCGTCTGATACTGTCCGAGGATTTCGTCGGCAACTATACCGATCCGGTTCCCGTCGACGTCGACTACCGCCATCTGTTCTACACCTGAGGTTTCTCCGCCGTAGCCGAAGAGGTGGCGCAGCCGCACGTAGGGGACTAGGTTTCCTCTGATCTGGGCGATGCTTCCCCCTTCAGATTGATAGAGAATATCCTCGGTGAGGTCGAAGCATTCATCCACCACCGATAGGTTGATAATAAACTTCTCATCGGCCACCCGAATGAGTAGGCCGTCGATGATGCTCAAGGTAAGGGGAATCTTCAACAGAACCGTGGTACCCTGCCCTTCCGCCGATTCTATGTCGACGCTGCCCCTAAGCCTTTCGATGTTCCGTTTGACAACGTCCATTCCCACGCCCCGGCCCGAGACACTGGTGGCCTGCTCGGCGGTGGAGAATCCCGGCGCGAATATCAGCTTGAATATTTCTTCCCGGGAAAGCTCGTCGGCTTCTTTTATGATATCTCGCTCCATGGCCTTTCGCCTGATGGCGGCGGGATCGAGGCCCCGGCCGTCGTCCTTTATCCGGATGAGCACGTTGGCCCCGGCGTATTCCGCGGAGAGAGCGAGGGTCCCGGCGGGAGGCTTCCCGGCCTTCCGCCGCGCTTCGGGCGTTTCGAAGCCGTGATCGATGGAGTTTCGGATGATGTGAACCAGGGGATCTTTCAGCTGTTCGATTATGTTTTTATCGAGCTCGGTTTCCGCCCCTGCCGTTATGAGCTCGACCTCCTTGCCGAGCTCGTTAGAGAGGTCCCGTACCAGCCGGTTGAAGCCGCGGAAAGTTTCGGCCAAGGGGACCATCCGAAGGCTCATGGTGTTGTCTCTGAGCTCGGCGGTCAGCCGTTCGAGGGATTCCCCGATCGATTCGATCTCGGACCCCTGCTTGTCCTCGGTGTATTGTGAGAGCCGCGCCTGCAGGGTTACGAGCTCTCCGACTAAGTCGACCAGCTGATCGAGTTTTTCGTTGTTGACCCGGATAGTCGTCGCCGCGGCGGTTTCCTTCCGTTTTTGGCGAAGATCGCGGATGTACCGCTGCTCTTCGAGGGCGGAATCGATGTCCTCCTCGCTCAAAATTCCCTCTTCCACGGCGACGCTTCCGAAGAGGGGGCGTTTTTCGAGGATGTTTTTTATGTCCTTCCGGGTAATGGTTCCCCGTTCGTAGAGTATTTCTCCGATCCGTTTGTAATCTTCCTCTTCCTCGATGTTTCCTTCGTCGATTACATCGATTTTGAGGTCGGAGTAATCTTCGACGAAGATAAAAACGTCTCTGATCCGGTTGATGCTTGCGGTCGTGGTTACCAGGATGGTCCACCCGGTATAGCAGTTCTCGGGATCCAAATCCTCCACCGGGGGGATGTCGTCCATGTGGGCCATGACGAAGGACTGCCCTAATTCGGCAATCTCCCCGAAGAGGAGCTCGGGGTTTATTCCCTTGAGGAAGATGTCCTTCTGAGGAACGAAGGTTATTCGGTAGGTCCGCTCGACGGTCTCTTCCTCTTCGGATTCGGCGGCTTCCCCTTCTTGTCTTTCAGGCCGGGTTTCTTCTCCCGCTCGAGATGTGTAGGCCCGGATCCGCTCGAGTATTGCCTCCTGCCGTTCCCGGTCCTCCCCGGGGATATCCTCGCCTACATATTCGAACAGCATCTTGATGTGGTCCCGGGAGGCTAAGGTCAGATCGATAATCTCTTTGTTTATATCGATCTCCTGATCCCTCAGAAGATCGAAAAGAGCTTCTACCTCGTGGGCGAAGGCGGCGATTCGGTCGAATCCGAACATGCTTCCGGAGCCCTTGATGGTGTGCAGCGCCCTGAAGACGGTATTGATCAGATCGATGTCCTTGGGCGCGTCCTCGAGCTCGAGGAGGGTCGATTCTATGGTGTCGAGGAGCTCGAAGGCTTCCTCGCGGTAGTAATCTTTCGGATCGGCTTTTCCCATGCTATCCCTCTTAGTGCATAATTCGGCGAAAGGGGTCCCCTTCGTCCATAGTTTTCGAGCCCGCTGCTCCGGCCGACCTGAAGAAGCCGGTTTCTTCGACCGTCTTGGTGAGTACCGCCGGAAGGGGGTCCTCGGTAAAAGACAGCTTTTTGTTTCTGCCTTTCTGCGACAGATACAGTCCGTAGAGGAGTTGGAGAAAAGAGACGTCGATTTTGGTTATCCCCGAGGTGTTCAGCTCGAGATTCTTCTCCGTTTTGACTGATTCCAGGATCTCCGCGTGTATCTTTTCGATGTTCTGTATGGTCGCGTCACCCTCGAACTCGATTCGAACCTTGTGCTTCATCTCTTTGGTTTGAATCCGCATAGACTATGAACCCGCTACCTTCTTGACCGTTTCGGTGAGTTTTTCGGGGGTAAACGGCTTGATCAGCCAGGCCGTAGCCCCCGCTTGTTTTCCTTCGCTCTGCTTCGATTCCTCCGATTCGGTGGTCAGCACGATAATCGGGGTGAATTTGAAGTCGGCTGCGGCCCGAATCTGCTTGATGAGCTCGATTCCGCCCATCACCGGCATGTTGATATCGGTAATGACCAGATCGGGTGCACCGCCTTTCATCGAATCGAGGGCTTCCTGGCCGTTTTCGGCTTCGGTTACCTCGTACCCTTCTTCGGTGAGGGTAAAATTGACCATCTGCCGCATCGAAGCGGAGTCGTCCACGATAAGTATTTTCTTGGCCATGCCTATTTTTCCTCCTCCTGTACGGCTTCCGGCGCCGTATTTTCCATAGCCGATCGTAAAATCTCTTTTTCCGTTTCCATGGTATATTTCTGTTCCAGCCATTCGGTGTGGTTCTTGATGCTCCTATAAGCTGAAAGAGTATCGTCGAGGATTCGAGAGGATATGGACTCGAGCTCCTCCTTGAAGTCCTCCAAAGGCTCCATAACGTGTTCCAGTCTTTGGCGGGTTATATCCTGGAACTGGATGGATACCACGATGGCGCTTATCTGTTTGGCCAAATCTTCCGCCTGCTCGGAGAGATCCCCTAAACGGGTCTTGGTATCGGTTATGGTCTCGTCTATCCGGGCCAAAGACTCCTCGAGCATACCCTTCGCCTTTTCCATTACCTCGCTTCCCCGCTGAAAGCTCTCCTCTGTTTCACGTGAGATGGTATTGGTTCTGTCGGAAACCGCCTCGACGATCCCCTGAATTTCCCGGTTGGCGGATTCGGAGTTTTCGGAGAGTTTTCGAAACTCCTGGGCGACTACGGCGAACCCCTTTCCCTCTTCACCCGCCCGGGCGGCCTCTATGGCGGCGTTGATCGCCAGCACCTTGGAGTCCTCGGTAATCCCCTCGATCTTGGTTACGATGTTCTTGATAACCTCGGTATCCTCGATGATCTTCGATGCATTGGCCTTGTTCTCTCGGATAAAACCCATCATCTCCCCAAACCTGTCGAGGATCTCCTTAAGGACCTCCTTCATCGAGGTCAGAACGCTCTCCTCCGCCTGCTCGTTTCCCGAAAGGGTTCCGAACACGTCGGAGACCCCGGAAACTTGCTGTTTCGCGAGCTTGTTTATGTTCATAAAGCTCTTCGATAAGGTCATGGCGGCCTCGTCGGTATGCTCGACGACCGCCTGTATCTGGCTGATCAGTACGGGCACGACCGCGGCCTTGTCTCCGATGTCGGTGGACACCGAATCGAGAAACTCCCGCCTCTGTCTGTTCTGTTCTTCGATGCTCTTGACCGCTTCCGCCGCGGCGGTGTCGGCCGGCGCATCCTCCTCTTCGAGGAGCTTGACGCCGGTTATCTCATCAGTCTCGGCTCCCGCGGTTATTCGGCGGCAGGTGGAATGAACGAAGAAGGAGAGAAGGGGAACCGTGATTACCGCCGCGGCCGCGAGGTAGCCGATACGGTATACACCCGGGGGAACAAAGAGTGAACAAACGAACACGAGGGCCGCCGCGCTCTGGAGGAGAAAGAAAAAAATTAAGAATTTGCGAGTCTCGTTCATGTCATCCCGAAGCGATCTATACTTTCTTGACCTCTTCCGAAGAAATCGCGGCGATGTCCTCGGTAGTAAACACACGGTCGATATTCAAGATGATGAGGAATGTATCGTTGTGTTTACCCATCCCCTGGATAAACTCGTTTTCCAAGCGCGTTCCGATCTTCGGTGCCGGCTCGATATTTTCGGGAGGAAGCTCGATGACCTCCTGTACGGAATCGGCAATCGCCCCTAGGACTATTACGTCCTCTTCGCCGAGGTGTATTTCCAATACTATGATACAGGTGTCCACGGTCGGTTCGGCTTCCGGCATGTCGAACTTGAGCCGCAGATCGATGACCGGGACGACGCTTCCCCGAAGATTGATGACTCCTTTCATGAAGTGAGGCGTCTTAGGAACGTGAGTTATCGGCGTCAATTCCAGGACCTCTTTGACCCGGGAAACATCGATAGCATAGTGCTCTTTCCCGAGGGTAAAGGTCAGGAATTGGCGTAAATCGTTATTTTCTGCCATATAGTAACCCCTTCTAGAGATAGTGTAATACTTTCGCGCCTGTCTGTTAATAACAAAACGGCGTCGGTATATAAAATTTCTCGAAAAACGCCGGTTTGTCAAGTATAAAATGGCCCGAGGAGTGAACTCCTCGGGCCGGTTGGATTTTGCAGTGTAAAACTGTGGTTTAGAAGTTCTCGAAATCGTCGTCGTCGAGCTGAATCACCTCGGAGGGATCGAG
>CAZXMO010000049.1:25587-28204 GCA_964641125.1 uncultured Spirochaetales bacterium | reverse complement strand
GTCCGACTCGAGCGATTTCATTGTCCGGACCGCCGAAGAAGAAATAGAGGGCTTTATAACGGCGCCACGACGGTCTTCCACCACTCTACCCCCGCCGCGCTCCGCGGCTTCAATCCTTATAACCGATCTTGACTTCTCTAAAATAGTCGTAATCTAGTCATATGGAGACTATTTCCGTATCTTCCCTCAAGGCACACTTGAGCGCCGAACTGAAAAAGGTGAAAAAGGCAACCCGGATAACCGTGCTCGAGCACAAGCGGCCGGTCGCCGTCATCTCTCCGATCGAAAAGCAACCCTTGTTCATACGAGAGGCACAGAGGCCGTTCGCGTACCGGGAATTCTCACCCCTGACGGACGTCGATCCCTACAGCGAGCTGGAGAAAGACCGGGCGGAGCGATGGTAGGATATCTCGATTCTTCGGTGCTCCTCCGCCATATTCTACGAATCTTCCGACCCTGCCCGGTCTTGGTCCTGTTGTTTCCTGGATTTTTTCCCGCGCTTGAGCATCAAGGCGGTGGTAATCCCGATAACGAGCCCTCCCGCTAAAGACAGGAACAGCAGCAGGGCCGCGGGAAGTTCTCCCGAAAGCCAGAGAAAATGGATCGGGACTTCGGTCATGTTCTGAAAAATAAGCAGCACTAAAAGTACCGCCACAATAAGAACTACAACCAGTTTAAATATCTTCATTTTACCTCTCCTCCTTCGCGGCTTCACGCACCGCGGCCACATCCTCTTCCAGAGTCATGACTTTCTCTGAACGTTTGAACGCAGTACCGGCATGCTGCAGGGCGGCCTTGCGCATAGGAACGTTGCCTATTTGCGCAAGAATTCGCAGGGCCTCCTGCAGACGCACCGCTACTTCGACCGTACCCGCGCCGTCCCGGGCTATTGCCGTAAAGGCATCGTCGAACATGTCCCGCTCGGAAATTGCCGGAACCTCCACCAGGTCGTATTTCGGCCCGGCCAGGGCCGCTGCAGGACCGCATTCGTTCCACAGAATGAACAGCCTCACCAAAGCTCCTAAGATATCGACGGCGGTCCCGGGATCGTTGACTGCGGGCGAGAGCGCGCGCCCTGCAATCTCCGACAAGACTACGAGCCCGAAACGCGGATCATCGTCGAATTGTCGTTCATTCCTGACCACGAACGCTCGAGCAACCGGCCCGCAATCGACCTCCGATCCACCGTCCGCTTCCGCCCGAGCGTATGCCAGCACCTTGCCGGGGGCAACAAAGTCTCCCGTTAAAGCATTTACCACTACCCGGCCTCCAGCTTTTTCCGCCCAGCTATGCAGAGAGGCGACATCGATCTGCTGTATGTAGCCGGCCTCAGAGGCAAGCACCGGCCGCCCCATTAAGCGGGTAGTTTTTACCGGAACTCCGTAAAGATACAGTGCTTCACCCCGCCTTTTAAAGGCACGGGCCGCAGCTTTTTCGACCATTTCGATTGTCATCCCGAGACGGCCGAGACGGGCGATACGGTCCACCCAGCGGACAAACGTCAGAATGACTGTACCGAAGACAATCACCGTCAGAACAAACAGTACAAACACACCGGCCTTACCGTAGAAATTATTCTTTACCGATGTAAGACCCACAATACTGAAGATAAAAGCCCCGAGAAAGGTCGAGAGGGCGTTCTGCGTCAGATCGTCGGCAATGACCAGTCTGAATGTCCTCGGGGTAGCCGTACTGCTCGCCGAAGCATAGGCCGCCACCATAGCGCCTACGGCCAAAGTCGCAATAACCAGCATGCTCGATGCCATAATTGTCAAGAGAGTCTCGATCGATTCGTCTGTCATCCCCGGTACGATCCGGTCCAGCACGGTGCCGTCCACGATTTTGACCACCACCGTCAACGCAATCATCGCAATGGAGAGTACGAGCGGTCTTAGCCAAAGAATTTCCCGGAACTGTTTCAGAATGAACTTGATTCGTTCGAACGATATGACACGGGGCATTTTCCCTCCTCAGTCGTCCTCTATGAGTTGCAGTATACACTGTACGGTCAGGATTTCAACCGGGATTTCTTCCCTCTTTTAATGCTCCCCCCGATGAGAACCGCCATGGGAAATGTCAACGTTATCGTAAATCCGAGCCTCCGTCTGTTTTTCAACGGCTATCGATTTAAAAATTTGACCGCCTAAATTATCGGGTGTAAAATAGAATAGATCGTATTCATTCGGTTTTCCAAGACCGGATGCATCTGCTTCTCATCGTTTGCAGAGTATCGGCATGGGACCTTCTCTATAAACAGTTGGCAATCCGCCTGCCGATGCACATCTAAGGAGAGTACAATGAAAAGACTCATCTTTCTCGTCCCCGTCCTGATTACAGCAGCACTCCTCGGCTGCAGTACCGGGGCAGCTTCTCTCTACACCCTGTCCGGAACCATCGATTTTACCCAGGAGAATCCCGGCGGAAAGACGGTCTACGTAAAGCTCGTCAATCAGGGGGACGGCCCAACCGCCTCGGCGCTCTACAGCACCACCGCGGTATTTTCGGGAAATACGGCTACCTACGCTATTACAGACATTCAAGAAGGGTCCTACACCGTTCACAGCTTTATCGACATGAACGGTAACGGCGGCTCGACCCAAACCCCCGATACCGGAGA
>CAZXMO010000049.1:19843-25487 GCA_964641125.1 uncultured Spirochaetales bacterium | reverse complement strand
CGCTCCTGAACATATAAATTGACACCGAGGGCAAAAAAGACTATCAGTTTAGTATGATCGCACTGATAGCCAAGATCTTCGCCGCCTTGAACGCGAACCGCCGTCCCGGCGAGGTGGCGGCCGCCTTCGCCTGCGGCATGCTGTTGGGCATCATCCCGGCGGGGAACCTGCTGTGGGTCGGCTTGTTCGTGGTGTTCTTTTTCTTCAAGATGCACCTCGCCACGATGCTGTTGACTATCGCCTTCTTCAAGGTGTGGATCGGCTTGACCGATCCCCTCCTCGACCGGTTAGGCCTTGTGATTCTCGAACAGCCGGCCCTTCGGCCCTTCTTTACGTCGGTCATGAACACCCCGGTGCTTCCGTTCCTCCGGATCGATAATTCGCTGGTTACCGGCGGACTGGCGGCGGGAATCGTCCTGTGGGTCCCCTTCTTCTTCCTCGGACTCCTTATAGTCCGCATTTACCGGACGACACTCAGAGATAAGATCGGTTCGAGCAGGCTCGCCCGGTTCTTCGAAAAGACCCCTATTCTCAAGAAACTGACCGCCGCGGCCCGGAAGGCCGGCCGGGTCTACGGAGGGTGGACCGGATGAAGCGCACAAGAATACCGAAGCTTTTCCGCAAGCCGGTCTCGAAGAAAAAGCTGGAAAAGAAAATCCTCCGCCGCATCCATATCGAAAAGGAAAAACGGTATCTCCGTGATCTGCTCGAGGAGGACGACAGGGGGAAATATTACATCCCGCCCGACCGGGAGCTGACACAGGAGGACATCAAACGCCTCAAGAACATCGCGAAGGGGGTGAAAAAGAACAAGGGGATACTGACCGCCTGGAAGGCGGGGATCGTGGGAGTCATCATTGTAGCCGTAGTCGGGTTCAATCTGTTCTTCAAGAACCGGCTCATCGAACGGGCCGCCGAAAGGGGTTTAGAGTCGGTCTTCAATGCGGCGGTCGACATCGAGGGGACCGATTTTTCCCTTATCCGGGGGACCATCGGCTTCGATCATCTGACCATAGCCGACGAGGACAGACCCATGCGGAACCTGATCGAGCTCGGGCGGACCCGTCTGGACCTCGACGTGGGACGGGCCCTGTCGCGGAAGGTCATCTTCGATGAGATAGCCTGCCGTGAGATACGGTTCGATACTCCCCGCTCCGTTTCCGGAGCCCTTCCCGGGTCCGCCGCGGACTCGGAAGCCGCCGGTGAAAAGCAGGGAGGACGTCTCGAAGAGCTCGCCGAGCAGGCAGGGGCCTTCGCACTGGAGGTCGGCAGGGAGAGCGCGGAGAGACTGATAGCGGAGTACAGTGAATCCCTTACCGCCCCTCCGCTCATCGAAGCGGCGCAGGAACGCTACATCGAGATGTCCCTCCGCTGGAGCGGACAGGTCGAACAGACCGATGAAACCGTTCGGGACCTCCGCTCCCGGGCCGCAGAGATTATCGAAACCGACATAACGACCCTCGACACACCTAAGGAAATCGAAGCTTACCTCTCCCGGCTCAATTCGCTCAAGGAAACGGCGGAAGGAACCCGCGGCGAGGTCGAATCCGCCTACGCCGCCTTCCGGTCCGATCTCGACTACGTCAGGGAAAGCACCGGGAAGATCGCCGCGGCGATCGAGAAGGACATCGCCTTCCTCGAGGAGGCGGTCGGGTCTTTCACCGCCGATGCCGGGGGGACAATCGCGGCCGTGGCGGAACCCCTGATACGGGAGCGTCTCGGGCGGATCTTTACATATGGCGAAAAGATCGTCCGGATTTACAATCGCCTCAACGCCGGCGACCGCCGCGGGAAAGGCCGCTTTTCGGACAGAGGGCGCCGGGGAACAAATGTATCCTTTCCTTCCGTCGGCTATCCCTCATTTCTCATCAAGTACTTCGAGGTCTCCACGGGAAGCGAAGGGAAAGAGGGATATACGCGCCTCCGGATCAGCGACCTGACGGGGGAACAGGATCTCTGGGGAAAGCCCGCGGCCGCCGCCTTCAGCGCTTCCGCCGCGTTCGGACCGGGGACCGATCTGCTAACCGGCGTCATTATCGACTCCCGGACCGGCTCTGAGCATCTTTTCGACGGCACCGCCGCGGCAGAGGGAATCCCCTTGGATATCACGGGAGGCCTGGAAGCGATATCGATCCGAGGGATAAAAGCGGTCTCGAAAACAACCTTCGACCTCCGCCTCGCACCCGACCTCTCGGGAAGCGGTCGGCTCGCGGCGGGTCTCTCGGGCCTCGAGATCGATTTTACCGGCGGAGATTCGATTGTAGGCAATGCCGTCGAGGAGATACTCACCGACATCGATACGGTAGTTATCGACACAGCTTTCGATTTTAGAGACGGGCTCATCGAAAAGCTGTCCGTCACGACGAATATCGATACACTCCTTGCGGACCGTATCGGAAGCTATCTGCGGGAACAGGCGGAACGGGCCGCTGCCGAAGTGGAGGCGGCCTTCCGGGAATATATCGCCGTCGAGCTCGAAACGAATGAGGTCCTCCGCGGGGAAATAGCCGAAAAGGGAAAGGAGCTCCTCGAAGACATCCGCAGTATCGAAGATCTGGAACAAGCTATAGAAAAAGAAAAAAAGGCCCTCAAAGACCGAGCGCGGCGGGAGGTCGAGAAGCAGACCGGCGAGCTCGAGGACAAAGCCCGGGAGCAGCTCGAAGGACTCGGCGATCAGCTGAACCTCCCGAGTTTTTAAGGCCCCCTCTTTGCCGCGACGGAGACCACCCCGGGGGCCGCGGATTCAACAACCGCCGACCGGGAGGAACCGCCCCCCTCCCTCTCGAGCCTGCCCAATTCCCGGTACTCCCTGCCGAGCCACACCCCGGTGACCGTCACCGCCAGGATGTCCGCCAGGGGAAAGGCCGTCCACACCCCTTTCAGTCCCATCACCAGGGGCAGGAGGGCGACCAAGGGAATAAGAAACAACACCTGCCGGGAGAGCCCCAGGACGAAGGCGGGGACCGCTTTGCCGATCGCCTGGAAATAGGTCGATCCGACCACCTGCAGTCCGACTAGGGGGACGACAAGGATAACCGTCCGCATGATCGGGACCGCCTCCCGAATCAGGAGGGGATCGTCGCTGAACAGCCCGACCAAGAATCCCGGAAAGAGCATCATCACCAGAAAGAAGAAGGTAGATCCCACGGTGGCCACGGTCAGGGTGAGGCGGACCGTCTTTCGTACCCGGTCGAAGGCGCGGGCCCCGTAGTTGTATCCGGCGATCGGCTGGAACCCCTGGGACAATCCCAGCAGGGGCATCAGGAAAAAAGCGATCAGCCGGTTGAGAATCCCGAAGACGGCGATGCTCAGCTCGCTCCCGTAGGTGCCCAGGGAATTGTTGATGATCACCACCAGGATGCTCGCCCCGAACTGGTGCACGAACATGGGGAGTCCCAGCTTGAGGATCTCCCCGAGGACGGAGACGCGGAACTTAAGGTGCCGCGGCTTGAGTTCCAGGGCGCTTCGCCCGCTCAAAAAGAAGACCATCAGTATCACGAAGGAGGTAAATTGAGCTATCACCGTTGCGATCGCGGCCCCCTTGATCCCCATCCTGAAGCCGAAGATGAAAATCGGGTCGAGGACGATGTTCATCCCGATCCCGATGACCATGGTGATCATGGCGAAGGTCGCCCTTCCCTCGGCCCGCACGATACTGTTGGCCCCGATGGCGAACATGATGAACACCGATCCCGGAAGAATGTAGGTGATGTATTCCCGAACGTAGGGGGTAAGCTCCCCGGTCGCCCCCAAGAGACGCATGAGAGGATCCAGCAGGGCGTATCCTAAAGCCATGAGAACGGCGCCTATCACGAGGGAGAGAGCGAAGGCGTTCCCTGCAGTTTCCGCGGCCCGTTCCCGATTTCCGGCCCCAAGGTTCCGGGAAATGACCGAAGCAGCCCCGATTCCGATGAGGATGGCGAAGGCCATCATGATCAGTTGAAAGGGGAAGGCCACCGCGAGTCCTCCTATCGCCATGGTGCCGACTCCCCTCCCCAAAAATATGGCGTCCACCACGTTGTAGGTGGCATTGACGATCATCCCCACGATCGCCGGAATCGACATCCGGGCGAGGAGCGGACCGATCGGTTCGGTGCCTAACAGGGTATCTCTTCGTGCGTTCATATCTTCTCCTCGGCAATCTTTTCCGATAGTCTATTGATGGTCAGTACCGCTTCGTGAAACTCGTTCCGTTCGGATAAGGTCAATACGCCGAGCTTCTCGTTCAAGTGCTTAAGGATTACCTTCCCGGCCGCTTCCATATGTCCCTTCCCCTCCGCGGTCATCGAAACGTTGACCACCCGCCGGTCGCTCGGATCGGGTTGTCTCTCGACGAAACCGAGTTTCTCGAGCGAGTCGATGACCGGGGTAAAGGATCCCTTCTCCCGATTGACATGGCGGCTCAGAGTCGACATGTTCAACCTCCCGTGGATGTGCAGAATGTAGAGGGTGTTCATCTGCGTCTTGGTCAGCCTGGGATCGAGCTCCGACAGTTGGACTCCGTGCATCAGGACGTGCATGACGTAGGGGAAGGTATCGATGATAAGCCTCCCGATACGGGGCTTTTGTTTTTCCGGCGGCATCCCTATTGATTCCTTAGTTAGATTTCTAACATTTAGCAATCTAACTGTAAACCGAGAGAGAGTCAACCTCTCCTTTTCCAAACCGAAGCAAACGGATATACTCCCGCCATGCAGATCGTCTGGATCGTGGTCAAACTCGTCGGCGGTTTCATCCTTCTTATAAAGGGAGCCGACTTCCTCGTCGACGGGGCCGGGTCGCTTGCCAAGCGGTTCAACGTGAGCGAGCTGGTCATAGGACTTACCATTGTCTCCTTCGGGACCTCCGCTCCCGAGCTCATCGTCAACGGGATCGCTAGCTTTCAGGGCAAGAACGAGATAGTACTCGGCAACGTCATCGGAAGCAACATTTTCAATATCTTTCTGATTTTGGGCGTCGCCGGACTCATTCGAAGCTTAAGCGTTCAGAGGTCGACGGTATGGCGGGAGATCCCCTTCTCCTTTTTAGCGGTCCTTCTGTTGGGTATTATGACAGTAGAGGCTTTTCTCATCGGCGGTCCGGACGCATCGGGCGCCGCGGTCATCTCCCGGCTCGACGGCGCAATACTGCTCGTTCTTTTCGCCGGATTCATCATCTACGCCTTCAAGATCGCCCGGGTCGGAGTTTTCGACGAGGTGGACGTGTCGGCCCGGGGCCCCGGACTGACGATCCTCTTTATAGCGGGAGGGCTCGTGGGCTTAGCGTTAGGCGGACGCTTTGTGGTAAACGCCGCCGTCGACGCCGCGTCGAGGATGGGGGTAAGCGAGCGGCTTATCGCCATCACCGTCGTTTCCGCCGGCACCTCCCTGCCCGAGCTGTTCACCTCCGCGGTGGCCGCCTTCAGGGGCCGGAACGAGATTGCCGTGGGGAACGTGGTCGGATCGAACATCTTCAATATCATGCTGATTTTGGGAGTAAGCGCGGTCATAGGGCCGGTTCCCTTCGGGTGGGACAGGTTCGGCATCGACCTCGCCGTACTGACGGCCGCCACCCTCCTCCTGTTCCTTACCATGTTCACCGGCCGGCGCAAGGTCTTAGACCGGTGGGAGGCGGCGATCTTCGTCGCCTGTTTCGCCGGCTACAT
>CAZXMO010000049.1:0-19743 GCA_964641125.1 uncultured Spirochaetales bacterium | reverse complement strand
GCCGCCGCTTGCCGGTACCGCCCCGACGGTGCTACAGTATATCTATGATACTCGGAATATTTATGACCATTTTAGGCGCGGCCCTCTTGGCGGTGGGTTTTATCGGGAGCATCGTCCCCGCGATCCCCGGTCCGATCGTGGGGTACATCGCGATCATCCTTATCTCTATCCCCGCGGGCTTCGAGAGTTTGCATCTGGCGGTGGTCATTGTCCTGGGAGTAGCCGCCCTCGCGGCGACCATCTTCGACAACATCCTCCCCGCTATGAGCTCGAAGAAGGCCGGGGCGGGGAGGCCCGGCGTGTGGGGAAGCGTCGTGGGAATGCTGGTGGGATCTTTCGTTCTCCCGCCCTTCGGGGTCATCATCGGGGCCTTCGTGGGAGCTCTCTTGGGGGAGATCATCTTCAACCGGGAGAACAAACGGCCGGTGAAGGCGGCCCTCGGAGTATTCAGGGGGACCTTGTTCGCAATCCTCCTTAAGCTCTCGGTGGTGGGTATTACCACATTCTACTTCGTCCGCGGAGCTATCAGGATGTTCTCGATGGTGTAGGCGGCGGTCCGCGGCCGCCGGGCCTTCTCGTCAGGCCGTCTCCGACAGGATTTTTACCGCCTCCTTCGCGTCGGCAGAATAGACGTCGGCCCCCATATCCCGCCAGATGTCGGGAGATGAGGCGAAGGCGTGTCCCCCGACGAGAATCTTTGTCCGCTTCAGGTCCTCGGTTTCACGAATGTTCCTGATTATTTCCTCGGTTACCGGGAGATGTACGCTCAAAGTGGCGGACAATCCCACCACGTCGGGCTCGAACTCCTGTACCGCCTGAAGGATGCTCCTCGTCGGGGTATTCGCGCCGATATAGATCGAGTCCCATCCGTGTATCTCCAAGATATCCGCCACCATTCGTGAGCCTATCTGGTGGAGCTCGCCGCTCACGCAGGCGATCAAAACCTTCTTGCCGGTCCTCTTGTAAGGGATTATTCGGGGATAGAGACGTGCCATGACCTCCTGGGTCACCGCGGTGCAGAAGTGCTCCTTGGCAACGCTGACGGCCCCGGTCTGCCAGAGCCGTCCTACCTCGTACTGGGCCGGTTGGAGGACCTGAAGGTAGATGTCCGCGATGTCGACACCTTCGTCGGCGGCGGTCATGACGAGAGTATTCGCGGCCTCCCGGTTTCCCTGGAGGAGGGATTCCAGATAGAGACTCCTCAGCTTCGCCATGGCCCCCTCGCCCTCGAGAAAGCTTTCCTCTTCTGTTTCGTGACTTGCCACGGCTTCAGCGGCGTGGTCGATGTATCTTCCCGTCAACTTCCCGAGAGCCTCGGAGAGGTTTTCTTCGAGGACCTCCCGCATGCACCACAGGGTCTTTTCGACGGTGTCCTCGGGGAAGCCGAGCCTGTCGAAGAGCTCCTTGACCCATACCGCGTAATCATCGAAGAGCTCGGGTCTTTTCATGATGACGGCCGAAGTCAAAAAATCGAGATGATACTGAACATCCCGAATCCCCACCTCCCTTCCGGAGGGCCCGAACTTTTTCCAGTATTCAGGGTCCCTGTCGACCTGCCGGTCTTGGGTCAGCTCGGCGAAGCGCCGTTTTTCCCTGAGGAGAATCCTCTTCAGAGCGAGGCCCTCTTCATTCATCGTGAGTCCTCCCGTACCGCCGCCTCGGGAATAATGCATTGAAACACGGTCCCCTTGCCGGGGGACGACTCGAAATCGAGGCTGCCCCCGTGAAGCTCGGCGATGGCCTTTGCTATGGTGAGTCCTAGGCCGGTCCCGGACTTACCGGTCCGTTTCTTGATCTCCCCCTGTCTGTAGGGCTCGAAGACCGCCTCGTGCAGATCCTCGGGGATTCCCGGCCCCTCGTCGCGGATGGTAATCTTCAAAGCGCCGCCCTCTACGCTCACGCCGAGACCGACCGCCGAGCCTTCGGGGGCGTAATCCACGGCATTGGAGAGGAGATTTATACACACCTGCTCGATCCGGGAGGGGTCGAGCCACAGATAATCCGGCATCGGACCGGCCTCGAGATCGATCCTGACATCCCGCTTCCCGATGAGTAACCGGTTCATCCCGGCTATCCGTTCGAAAAAATTTTCGCTCGGGACCGGCTCCCGTTCCACATCAAGCTTCCCCGTCTCGAGGACCGAGTAGTCGAGAAAGTTCTTGAGGACTATGACCATAGTGTGGGCGGTGGAGGAAATAATATCGAGATATTCCCGGTTTTCCTCCGACATCTCGGTTTCGGAATATTCCGTAATGAGCTGGGAGGCGGAAATGATCACCGAAGCGAACTTGCGCAGATCGTGGGAAGCCATCCCGAGGAAATGGTTTTTCATCTCTTTAAGCCGTTCGAGCTCCTTGTTCTTCCGCTGGATCTCCCGGTTCATGATGTTCATGTCGGCGTTTGCCTCGAGGAGCTGATCGTGGAGATCGGTAATCTCTTCGATGTCGTGATGGCCGAAAACCGCGTATGCCGGCTGATCGTCTCCAGTCGTCTCATACACCGAAATCCTCAGGGTCCGCGGGGCCCCTGTATGATCGTTGACGTTGACGTTCCTTCCTACAGTTCCCTCCGCGGCGAGCTCACCGAAGGTGGTCCCGAAGAAAAACGAATCGAGATCGGCGCCGGTCAATTCCCGGCCGAAAAAAGATTCGGCGAAGCTGTTCGCGTCGAGAATTGTACCTTCTTGGGAAACTATAAGCGCTACTACCGGTGCCGATTCGGCGATATAACTATCCGCACCGGAGAATACGCGGTTAAAAGGTGATTCTGAGTTCATCTCTGCCTATAATATGTAAAAAAACGCCCCCTTCGGCCACCCATTTTTCACTGGCCGAATGAAAAAAATCGTTGTATATTCTTTATATGAAAACTAAGATATACAGACATCTACATATAGTGCTGTTTTCCGCCCTGCTCCTTGTACCGGCCGCCGCCGGATGGACGCAGGGAGACGGCGAAACCACACGGCAGAAGGAGTACGGCATGGAAGTTCACGACAAAAATGAAGGTCCGGTTTTTCCCGTCGAGCTGAGCGAAGAGGAATGGAAGAGGCGGCTCTCCGACTTCGAGTACCACGTACTCCGAGAAAAAGGGACCGAACGGGCCTTTTCGGGAGAACTCTACGATGAAAAACGGGCCGGCACCTACTACTCCGCGGCGACCGGACAGCCCCTGTTCAGCTCCGAGGCAAAGTACAAGTCGGGGACCGGATGGCCGAGTTTCTATGAGCCCGTCTCCGAGGATGCGGTCAAACTGGTGGAAGATACCACTCTCGGAATGCGCCGGGTCGAGGTCGTGGACAGCTCGAGCGGCTCTCACTTGGGCCACGTCTTTCAGGACGGCCCTGAGCCGACGGGATTACGCTACTGCATCAATTCGGCGTCGCTGATCTTCGTGCCCAAGGGAGAGGAGCCCCCGCGGATAGTCGAGGACTACCTCGCCGAGCACGGCGGGTAATAGCACCCGAGACTCCGTCCGGGCCGGCTCACTGTCTCACTTACCCTCCGCCTCGCCCACGGTCCGAAGCACCTCTAGGACACTGTCGGGATTGACCGATATCGAGTCGATCCCCGCGTCGACTAGGAACTCGGCGAAATCGGGGTGATCGCTCGGGGCCTGTCCGCATATACCCACGGTAGTATTCGCCGAGTGGGCCCTCTCGATCAGATCCCGAACCATCTTCTTTACCGCCGGGTTCCGCTCGTCGTAGAGATGGGCGAGCTCCGCGGAATCCCGTCCTATCCCTAATATCAGCTGGGTCAAATCATTGGTCCCGATGGAAAAGCCGTCGAACCTCTCGGCGAACTCCTCGGCCAAAATGATATTCGAAGGTATCTCCGCCATCACGTAGATTTCGAAGTTGTCCTGCTTCCGCTCGAGGCCGTTTTCGGAAAGGACCGCTAAGATCTTGTCCGCCTCTTCCAGGGTCCTGCAGAAGGGGATCATTATTATTATATTCTTGAGACCGAGCTCGTTACGGGCCATCTTGACGGCCCGGCATTCCAGAGCGAAGCCGTCCCGGTACTTGTCGCTGTAGTAGCGGGCGGCGCCGCGGAAGCCGAGCATGGGGTTCTCCTCGTCCGGCTCGAAGCCGCGCCCCCCGATCAGGTCGGCGTACTCGTTGGTCTTGAAGTCGCTCATCCGGACAATCACCTTGTCCGGATACTGGGAGGCGGCGATCTGAGCGAGACCCCGGGCTAAGTGATCGACGAAGTAATCCTCCTTGTTCTCCCACCCGGCGGTGAGCTCCTCGATCCTCTTTTTCACATCCCCGTCCTCGAGCTCCTCGAACCTGGAGAGGGCTAGGGGATGGATCTTGATGATGTTGTTGACGATGAACTCCATTCTCGCGAGTCCGATTCCCTCGGTAGGAAGGTTCCACCAGCGGAAGGCCGCCGAGGGACTTGCCATGTTCATGAGGATCTTCGTCTTGGTCTTCGGCACGTCACTCAAGTCGAGCTCTTTCTCCTCGTATTCGAGTTTTCCCTCATAGATCTTTCCGGTCTCTCCCTCGGCGCAGCTGACGGTGACCTCGGTTCCGTCGTCCACGGTTTCGGTTCCGTTGCCGGTCCCTACCACCGCGGGCACCCCGAGCTCACGGCTGACGATGGCGGCATGGCTGGTGCGCCCCCCCTCGTCGGTGACGATGGCGGAGGCCTGCTCCATTATGGGGACCCAGTCGGGATCGGTCATGGTAGTGACAAGGACCGATCCCGACTCGAACCGGTCCGATTCGTCGGGGCTTTTGAGAACCTGGGCCTTACCGGAGGCAACGGCGCTTCCGATCGCGGTCCCTTCGAGGATGCTCTTTCCCTCTTCTTTCAGGGAGTAGGCATGAAGAGCCTTGGCCTTCTTCTGGGACTGCACCGTTTCCGGCCGGGCCTGAACGATAAAGAGCTTCTCTTCCGGCTGCATCTCTTTGACCCACTCGATATCCATGGGTCTGTCGTAATGTTCTTCTATGGCCCGGGCCCACCGGGCTAAGGTCAGGACGTCCTCGTCCGGGAGGACCGGCTTACCCCGTTCTTCCTCGGTAGTATCCACCCGCTCCGTTTCTTCGCTGTCCCGGGAAACGAACCGGAGCTTCTTTTCCTGGGGTCCGGGCTTCTTGGAGAGGATGGGTTTCAGATTCTCGTCGTCTAAGAGGGGTTTGAATACCCGGTACTCATAGGGCTTGACCGATCCTTGTACCACCGCCTCGCCTAATCCCCAGGCGGCGTTGATGACTGCGGCGTCGGGGAACCCGGTTTCGGTATCGATAGAGAACATTACCCCCGCGGCGTGGGAATCGGAGCCTATCATCTTGTGGATTCCCGCCGACAAGGCCACCTTCATATGGTCGAACCCCTGCTCTTCCCGGTAGGTAATCGCCCGGTCGGTAAACAATGATGCGTAGCACTTTTTGCAAGCGTCGACGATATCGTCTTCGCCGCTCACATTCAAAAAACTCTCCTGCTGCCCGGCAAAGCTCGCGTGGGGCAAATCCTCCGCGGTGGCGCTGCTTCTCACCGCGCACAACAGATTCTCCACTCCGTACTTCTCGCAGAGATCTTGATACGACGACTGAATCTGCTCTTCCAGTTCCCCGGGAAACTTTCCGTCCAGAAAGAGCTTCCTTATAGACTCTCCCGCCTCTTCGAGGGAGACCTCTTCGTCTTGATATTTCTTCAGCTGATCCCGAACGGAAGATTCGAGATCATTATGACGAATATATTCCCGGTAGGCCTCGGCGGTGGTGGCGTACCCTTCGGGGACGTTTATTCCCTTCTCCTTCAGATTTTGGATCATCTCTCCTAGGGAGGCATTCTTACCGCCGACTTGGGCTACATCGTCGGATGTCAGATCTTCAAACCACTTAATGTACTCTCTCTCTTCCACAGCATACTCCTTGTAACAAGCTACTAAGGCGGTGCCGCCGGCGTCAACTGAGCTTACCGGGCCGTATTGCGGCGCCCCTGAGATTGGGCTATAGTGACCGGGATTAACTGAATTTCAGGAGGAAATATTCATGGAATGGAGAGCGAGCCACATCCTGGTCAAGGAGCATGATCTTGCCCGGAAGATCTATCAGGAGATAAAACAGGGCGCCCGGTTCGAAGAGCTGGCCCGGAAACACTCGACCTGTCCGAGCAAATCCGGCGGGGGCGACCTCGGCTGGTTCGGCCCGGGTAAGATGGTAAAGCCTTTCGAAGACGCGGTCCGGAAGACCGGCTCCGGTTCGGTAACCGAACCGGTGAAAACTCAATTCGGCTATCACGTAATCAAGGTTACCGGCAAGAAATAGCCGCCGACGTACGGGGACTATGCGGATCTTTATTACCGGAATCGACGGGTGCGTAGGAGGGAGCATCGCGGAGAACCTCCGCACGGCGGGACACCGGGTTGCGGGATCGGTCTTTTTCCGTGATCCCGGTCCCGGGGAGTACTTTGTGGATCTCTCCCGGCCCGATCCGTTCGCGGGCCTGGACG
Source organism: uncultured Spirochaetales bacterium (assembly GCA_964641125.1). Classification (GTDB taxonomy): domain Bacteria; phylum Spirochaetota; class Spirochaetia; order SPDA01; family CAZSGZ01; genus JBKHAJ01. The sequence goes on along the minus strand of CAZXMO010000049.1, from coordinate 13,275 downwards.
GCGGAATTTCGAGGGAGGGGCTCGACGCGGTCGTTCACACCGCGGGGATCGTCGATCAAACGCGAAGCGCCCGGGAGCTCCACACGGTCAACGCCCTGGGCACCGAGAAGACCCTCCGCTGGGCGAAGGTTGCCGGGGCCTGCCACTTCATTCAGATAAGCTCTACCTCCGTGTACGGGACACGGGTCATGGGACAGGACCGTACCGAAGAGACCCCGGTCAAACGGGGAATCCCCTTCGTCCCCTATTCCGCGGCGAAGATTCGGGCGGAGCGTTTCGTGCGTTCGGGGGGCATCCCCTTCACCATCCTCCGGATGCCGGCGGTCTTAGGACCTAAGGACGCGATGTTCTCCCGGACGGTAGCGGAGGCGGTCAGGAACGGCCGTCTTTTCCGGTGCGGGACCGGGACGAATCTCGTGTCGACCATGTGCGCGGGCAATATCGGACCGGTAATCGAGCGGGTCCTCGCCGTGGGCCCCACCGACGATGTCTACAACTGCGCCGATTATCACCTTCCCTGGAACGATCTTACCGGTCTCTACCGGAACGAGCTCGACGGGTCCGGGACCGTCGCCCGAAGGCCCCTCGCATCCATGTATCTCCGCCTCCGGAAAAAGGGCTTCCTTCTCATCGCTACCCATTCATATTACGGAGCACACTATCCCACCGATAAGCTCATTACACGGTTCGCCCCTCGGTTTCAGGTAAGCCTTGAAGAGACGGTCCGCTGTGCGGTAGCATCGTTGTATGGTACAAATTCTCGGCAAGAAGAAATGCAAAGAGACCGCTAAGGCCGAGCGGTTTTTCAAAGAACGGGGAGTCCCCATACAGTCCCGCAGCCTCGAGGAAAAACCGCTGTCCGAGGGAGAATGGAAGAACATCCTCGATCACTACGCACCCGAAGAGCTCTTCGATACCGATTCGCGGACCTTCGAGCGGCGAAAGATGGAGTATATGGAGTACGACGAGCTCGAGGAGATGCGGGAGGACCCCTCCCTGATCCGCACCCCCATCGTCCGATACAAGGGAAAGGTCACCGTGGGACTCGCTCCCGACACCTGGAAGGAATGGCTGGGCTGAATACGGGGCTAAAACCGGCTCCCGGGTTTCAGGGTGCTTTTCCTGTGCTAAATATACTCAAAGTTCTTTTCGAATTCACCCGTATCCGTTAGATTATTGAGTGGAGTGAGAAAACCTCGATACCGACGAACGACAAACCAACGGAACGTAACCCAGGTGCGGATCGCCGTATTGGTCCTGGCCGGAGTTATAATAATCGGCACCGCCGGATACGTGCTTATCGAAGGGATGCCCCTCTTCGATTCCTTCTACATGACCATGATCTCCATTACTACTACCGGGTACAGGGAAATCGGACATCTCTCCGACTTCGGCCGGGGCTTTACCGTATTCATTATATCGGCGGGAGTGGTTTCTCTCGCCTACATCGCCGGGAGGGTACTCCAGTTTATCATTCGATTCTACCTGACCCAGAGGAGAAAGATGAAAAAAGATATCGAAGACTTGTCGAACCACTTCATCATCGCGGGATTCGGACGGATGGGTCGGATCATTCAGGAGGGTCTCTCCACGGGAGGGATCGATACGGCCATCATCGAGCAGGACCAGGAGATCGCCGACGAGCTCGCCGACCGAAATATTCTCCACATACAAGGAGATGCAACGAAGGACGAAGTACTCAAGAGCGCGGGACTCGAACGGGCAAGGGGTCTGGTCTGCGTCCTTCCCACCGACGCGGAGAACGTCTTCACCGTACTTACCGCCCGCGGGATCAGGCCCGACTGTTTTATGGTTTCCCGGGCCCTCGACCCGGAATCCGAAAAAAAACTCAAACGGGCCGGGGCCGACCGGGTCGTCAAGCCGGTGGAGATCGCGGGAAACCGCCTTGTCCATCTCCTCCTGCGTCCCGGGGTCATGGACTTTATCGATCTCGTCGTCAGGGGCACTTCCATGGATCTGAAGATCGAAGAGCTCGAAATCGGACCCGATTCTCCTATGGTGGACCGGAAGATTACCGAGTTCATCAACCGGGAAGACCTCAACATGCTCGTCATCGGTATCTACCGGGATAACGGCGATTTCGTGTATAATCCCACCGCCGACGACATCATAATGGCGAACGACAAGCTTATCGCCCTGGGTAAAGAGCACGACTTCCGCAAGCTCAAGCGATTGTGCCGAAGCGAGGAGTAGATATGGTTTACGAAGGCGAACGTCCCCTCTACCTCATGTTCGGTTGTACTGCGGTAGGCCTGGCCGCGGCGGGGATTATTTTCCAAGGATTCATACCTGTGCTGGAGGGTTTCCTCGCTCTGCAGCTCCATCCGGCGCGCCTCTTGAACGACTATGTCGAGGCCGCGGGGGCGGGAGCCGCGGTATTCAACGCCGCCGTGGTGGCCGCCATCGGGCTGATTCTCATCCGTCTTACCCATGTCCGCCTCTCCGGGCCTACCGTGGCCGCCTTCTTTACAATGATGGGGTTCGGACTGTTCGGTAAAACACCGCTCAATATCCTCCCCGTCATTCTCGGGGTCTTTTTGGCCGCAAAAATCGTTCGAAAGAGTTTCAGTGAATATATCCTTATCGCCCTCTTCGGAACCGCCATCGGTCCGGTGGTGACATTCATCATCGCCGAGGCGGGGCTCGCCGGTCCCCCCGCATACATAGCCGGAGGGGGAGCGGGAATCGTCGCGGGAATTCTCCTTCCCTCGGTAGCAATCGCCCTTTTAGGACTTCACAAGGGATACAACCTCTACAACGTCGGATTCACCGCGGGGTTTCTGGCCCTTTTCGCGGCGGCCTTTTTCGCGGCCTCCGGACGGGGCTTGGGCCTCGGCGGGGTATGGTCCTCCGAAAGACTCCTTTTCCTCGTTCTCCTCATTCCCGTCCTCTCGGCGGTCTTCGTAATCTCGGGCCTTTTCTTGGGAGGGAGAAGAATCTTTGCCGACCTTAAAAAAATCCTCAAGATGCACGGGCGCCTTCCCACCGATTTTTTTGACGCCGCCTCTCCCGGGGGCGGGCTCCTCAATATGGGAATCATGGGGACGGCGGCCTGGGGATACGTAATACTTATAGGGGGCGACTTCAACGGGCCGGTCCTAGGCGGGATCCTCACCATTGTAGGATTCGCCTCTTTCGGAAAACACCCGAAGAATGCCCTCCCGGTGATGGCCGGTGTGGCATTGAGCTGTTTGGTCTTCGGCAAGGACTTCGCGGCCCCCGGTCCGATCTTAGCCGCCCTCTTCGCGACTACCTTAGCTCCTCTTTCGGGAGAGTTCGGTATACCGACGGGTGTCGCCGCCGGGTTCATTCATCTCGTTATCGTCGAACGGACCGCCGCATGGCACGGCGGCATAAATCTCTATAACAACGGATTCGCCGGCGGCCTCACAGCCGCTCTCCTGATTACCGTCACCGAGTGGTACCAGTCCAATAGGGGGAGACGTTCCGGCGGGAGGGAAAAGTAATAATGAAGAAGAAGGAATACCTGCTCCATCTGATCGGGGAGATATCCAACTTTATACTCGACTCCGGTCCCAACCGGATGGTCGTCTCACTCCATCAGGAGGAGGACGGGATCCATTTGGCCTTCCTAGACGACAACTTTCGCAGCGATAAGGAACTCGAGGAGATCCGCAGCAATTTGAACTCCGGCGGGCGCCCGGAGCTCGCCGGATACTACGGAGCGATGGCGGGGCAGGACCTCCTAGGAGAGGCACGGCTCAACCTGATAGGCTGGCAGGTGAAACACGCCGACGTGAGCGTAACCGACAGCGGCACCCGGATAGACCTGTGGCTCGGGGGCGAGGGATTCGACCCCACCCGGTTCTCCATACCCGGAAAGCATAAGAAATCCTAGAAGGCCGCCCGATTCTTCCCGCCGGGATCTTCGCTGCCATCTCCTCGAATACCTCTTTCCGGGACACCCCGTCTTCCTCAAGTGGGGAAGGGATTCCCTGATAAGGCGTACGGCGCTCATAGCGTTCAGGTTCCACGCCTCGAGCCAGTCCCCGTCGGCAAACTCTTCGAATCTCCCCGGGGACGGTCCTCCGGCGTTGGTTATCAGGATATGGAGTCCCCCGAACCGCCGGACGGTAAAGTCGACAAGATCTCTTATATCGGCGGAATCGGTCACGTCGGCGACTTTCGCCTCGACCTCGGCCCCCGTCTTCTCCACTATCTCGTCCCGGGCGGCGAGGAGCTCCTCCTCTCTCCGGGCACAGATGACAATCTTAGCCCCCTCCGCGGCTTGCCTCTCCCCCCGATTTCCGTATAGTATCGTTACGGAAGGTTCTTCCCCATCACACCAATAGCAGGAGGGTGCTGTCTTTATGAATGATCAAGACGGCGGCGAAAGTAGCTATTACCAATCCAATTCCTTCCCGGCTGTTGGGCCCCGCGGGGATGTCCGGGACCGAGGATAACGGTCCTCCGTGCTCCTCGGATAACAGCCCGAATGCCGGGACCGAGGAGCGCAGCATGATAAAAATTTGGAAAAATCGGAACAGGCAAATCGTTCAGTCGGCGATTCTCGAAAAGGGTTGCTGGGTCGAAGTGACCGAACCCGGGACCTTGGAAATCGAAACCCTCGAACAGGAATACGGAATCGACAAGGACTTTATCCATGACATCCTCGACGTGGACGAACGGCCCCGGAGCGAGCGGGAAGACGGCACCGAGCTGATCATTACCCGGGTTCCGGTATTCGATCCCGAGCGGGAAACCCCGTACTTCACGATCCCCTTAGGGATAATCCTTACCGAGACAGTGGTCATCACTGTCTGCGGCAGAGAGCTCCCCCTCTTAGGGGATTTCAGGGAAAACCGGATCCGCGGTTCCCGGTTGGAGAATTTTCATCACTTTCTCCTGCAGATCTGGCTCAGGTCGATCATGTACTATCTGAGATATCTGAAGGAAATAAACCGGCGGACCGCGGGCATCGAATCGGAGCTGCAGCGGTCGGTGAGGAATACCGAGCTCATCAGTCTGTTGAATATGGAAAAGTCCTTAGTCTTTTTCACTACGTCCCTCAAGGCGAACGAGCTCCTCTTAGATAAGCTGCAGAAGAGAAACGTCTTTCACCAGACCGAAGATATCGACGATTTGATCGAAGACGTTATAACCGAGAACCGGCAGGCCATCGAGATGGCCAACGTCTACAGCAACATCTTGAGCGGAATGATGGACGCCTTCGCCTCGGTCATCTCCAACAACTTAAACGTGGTTATGAAAAGGCTGACCATGATATCGATCATTCTCATGATCCCCACCTTGTTCGCGAGCATCTACGGGATGAACATAGACCTGCCCTGGCAGAACTCCCCCTACGCCTTCGCGGGTATAATCGGGGTGTCTATAGTCGCAGCCGTACTCGGGATCTTTATATTTATCAGGAAGAGGTTCTTCTAGAGTGGCGACGTCAAAAATCGGCGGTGCCGCCCTCTCTCGGGTCCTCTTTGCAGTTATCGCCGTGTCCGCGGCCGTCGCGACGGGATGCGCCACGTATACCGCGGGAAGCGCCGCACCCGGCGCACCGGGGCGGTTCGCTTGGCGGCCGGTTGCCCCCGGGGTAGACCTCGCCGAAGTCGTTTCCCGGAAACCGCCGCTTCGGGTCTACTGCCTTCGTGTGAATACCGAAACTCCGGGGATCGAGGTTGTGGTAACCCCGCCCCCGCCGGAGGGGCCGCACACTTCAGAGGAGTATCCCGGGCGGCGTACCTCGACCTTCCTCGAACGGTTCGGCCTGACCGCCGCGGTCAACGGTTCCCCCTTCCGCCCGGTGCGTCTTAACGAAGAAAACCCCACCGATGTGGTGGGAATAAGCATTTACCGGGGGAACGTCATCTCTCCGCCGGAGGATACCTACGACTGCCTGGTCCGGTACTCATCGGGAATTTTTACAATTGCCTCACAGGAGGATCTCCCCGCCGATATCGACTTGGCCGTCGGAGGATTTCACCGGGTCCTCGAGGACGGGATACCGGTCGGACCCGGCGCCGCGGCGGCGCCGGTACGACACCCCCGGACGGGGGTTGGGGTCTCCCGGTCGGGACGCATTCTCTATATGGTTGTCATCGACGGCAGAAACCCTGCCTCGAGTATCGGGGCGACCGAAGGGGAGCTCGCCGCGTGGCTCTCCCATTTCGGCGCCCGGGACGGCCTCAACCTCGACGGCGGAGGATCCTCCACCATGGTCGTCGCGGATAATGAGGGAAAGGCGCGAGTCGTAAACTACCCCCTCGGATACGGACGGCTGGGGATGGAGCGGGTCGTGGGAAACCACCTGGGGGTCGCGGCCGCCCGCTGAGAAGTAACTTCCGTCCGAGTTGCCCTAACATGTCGAATACAGGTATAGTCTAAGGCATGGGAAACATCACTAAAGAGGAAATTATCCGGGATTGGCTCCCCCGCTACACCGGAATGGACTTACACGAATTCGGAGAGCTGATCCTGCTCACCAACTTTTCCCGCTACCTCGAGTACTTCGCCGGCAGGTTCGACGTTCCTATACAAGGTCTCGGAGGCCCCATGCAGGCGGCGACCAGCACGAACGGAATTACCATGATCAACTTCGGCATAGGGTCGGCTAACGCAGCTACCATCATGGACCTCCTCGCCGCCGTCAAGCCGAACGGGGTCCTCTTTCTCGGGAAGTGCGGAAGTCTCCGCAGGCAGTACAAGGTAGGGGATTTTCTCCTTCCCATCGCGGCTATCCGGGGCGAGGGAACCGGCCTCGACTACTATCCCATAGAGGTGCCCGCCCTTCCCTCCTTCCGCCTCCACGATTACGTGGGACACGAGCTGGTAAACCGGAAACGGGAATACTGGACCGGCGTGGTGTACACCACCAATCGCAGGGTGTGGGAATGGGACGAGGACTTCAAGAAGTACCTGCGCCGCATCCGGGCCTACGGAATCGATATGGAAACGGCCACCCTCTTCATGGTGGGCCACGCCAACAGCATCCCCCGGGGAGCACTGCTCTTGATCTCCGATTCTCCCATGGAGCCGGAGGGGATCAAGACCCGGGACAGCGACCGGAAGGTAACCGATTATTTCGTGGACGAGCATATCGAAATCGGAATAGGAGTTATGGAGCACCTCTTAGAGGACGAGGAGAACGTCAAACACTTACGATACTGATTAGGGAAAAGATCTGCTCCTTCATAAAGATCTCCACGATATCCGGGTCGAACTGACTACCGGCCCCTCTGTTGAGCTCTTTCAATGCCGATTCGAGCTTTAAGGCCTTTCTATAGGGACGGTTCGAGGTCATCGCATCGAAGGCGTCGGCTATCGAGACGATCCGTGCTAAGATTTCCACATCCCGTCCGCGGCTTCCGTCAGGATATCCCTTCCCGTCGAACCACTCGTGATGGTGCCGAACCACCGGCAGGATATCACGGAAGAACTCCACCTCCTTCAAGATATTCTCACCGATTACCGGGTGAAGCCGGAAGGTGGCCCGTTCCTCCGCTGTGAGAGGGCCCTGTTTGAAGAGAAGGGCCTCGGAGATGCCGATCTTCCCGATATCGTGGAGCAGGGCGGCGTACTCGAGGGTCTCCATCTGTCCTTTCCCTAACCCTAGGGCCCTCGCGGTCTCTAAGGAGAGGGAACGGACCCGGGTGCAGTGTCCCCGGGTGTAGGGGTCCTTGGCTTCGATGGTTTCGGCCAAAACCTTGACGGTCTGAATATTGGTCTTCTTGAGCTTTCCGTAGGCCTCGGTGAGCTCCCGGGTCCGCTCATCGACCTTGATCTCCAAGCTGCGCTGATACTCTTCGTTCTCCAAGGCGAGCTTCCGGTTTTCTATCAATACATGCCTGTACTGCAGGGCCTTCTTGACCGTTTCCACGAGAGCGTCCTTACGGACCGGTTTGACGATGTAGTCGTAGGCTCCGAGACGCATAGTCTCCACCGCGGTATCGACGTCGTTCAAGGCGGTAAGCATCACCACCGGAACGGTGGTGATCTGGCGTTTGAGCCTGCTTAAGACTTCAAGGCCGTCCAGACCCGGCATCCGGACATCCAAGAGGACGCACCCTAGGGAATTTCCCTTCTCTTCGATGATTTCCAGAGCGGCAAACCCCTCCCGGGCCACCTCCGGGATGAATCCCGCCTTTTCCAGGGTCAGAGGCAGCACCTTCTGCATGGCCGGATCGTCGTCTACGACGAGAATTCGTTCATTCATTCCGGCCCCCGAACACTCCGGGAATCAGAAAGGGAACCTTCTTCTTGTACTCCGCGTAATCATCGAAGAGACGGGGAAATATCCACACATCTTCCACGAGGACTATCAAAAAGTCGAGGAGTACGGCGGCAAGAGAAAAGAGATAGACCTCGGTACGGCGAAAAAGGATCATGAGACAGACCTGAAACAGAGCGAACCAGAGGAATCCCGGGTGCCGGATAAAACCGTAGGTACCGGAGGTGCAGGCGCGTCTCCCGGAACCGCGGCCGTAAGTCCCTTTCAGGGGAATCTCGACGAAGAGGCTGTAGAAGAGAAGAAAGAGAAATAGACCTCCGAGGCTCATCGCCGCAATCGAGACCATATCCAATTCGACGCCGGGAAGGTATTTGGTAAAGAGAAAAAAATGGGAAAGGCAAAGCCCCCCGTAGCCGATGATGGAAAAGAGAAGGGTGTATACACGGCCGCCGCGTACCTGAAACAGGTCGTAGAAAAAGAGGAAAAAAAAACTCAATACGACGGTGACTGTATACCACATAGTTACAATTGGTTAGAATGAAACATAAGTTGACCCGTTTCCTAAGGAATCCAAGGTGATCATCGACCTCTCATCGATTATACCAGCAGTCTCGTTCATTCTCTATATAATTTTTACAATTTTTGCCTTCTATTACCAGAGCACCTCCCGTCCACCCTGGTCTTTTCGGCTCTATATGCTGGCAATGGCGGTGTGGAGCTTCGGGTCGTTCATGATGCACGCCAATACCGGAGTCCTGACTCCCCTTTTCTGGAACCGCTTCATGGTGGCGGGGATGCTCGGGGGGCCTATAACCATATATCACTCCATGCTCGAGCTCTCGGGGCTGAAAAAACAGCGCTACTACGGCTTGATCTACGCGGGATACGGGATATACCTCTTCCTCTTGGGCCTCAATTTCTCGGGTCTCATCGTGAGCGCCACCGGGTTCGAGGAGGGACAGTTCTACTACAGGCTCGGCCCGGGGGCCCCGGTGGCATACTCCCTGAGCTATATGTATCTGATCCTCGGTATTTACGTGCTCCTGAGGGGTTTAAGAAAAACCGATAATCCTCTGCTCCGCAAAAAACTCAAACCCCCCTTCTTCGGAGCTATTATCATGCTCGCCGGGGTGCTCGGGAACTTGTATCACCCTGTAGGCCGCTATCCGGTGGACCTCTTCGCGGCGACCCTGAATGCGGTTTTGATATTCTTCTCTATCTACAAGTACAAGCTCCTCAACTATTCGGTATTTGTCCTCAGGGTGATTCTCTACCTCATTCTGATCGTTTTGAGCTCGTTCGTCTTCTACGGTATCCTTTTCGCCTCTTCCCCTGTTATCCGGCAGATGGATTTCGGGTACATCTTCCTGTTGTCGTTGATGCTCGGGATCGCGGCGTCGATCATCTTCCAGCCCCTGCGCAAGGGCACTTTGAATGTTATAGAGCGGATCTACCTAGGGCGCAGGCTCGCCTATTTGAACAACTTGAGAAACTTCAGCTCCAGCATCGTCTCTATCACCGACCTCTCCGCCTTAGGCGATATGACGGTGAACAAAATCGTGGAAACCTACAACCTCGAGTGGGCATTTATCGTCGGGCTCGATTACGCGACCCGTAACTACCGGCTGCTCGCCGAAAAGGGTCTCGACCTTTCCGAAAACACCTTCAATAGTTTCATCTTACCGAGAGATTCCGAGATCGTTCAGAAGATCCTCGGAGACCGAGATGTGCTCTTAAAACAAAACGGTAATTCGGAGCTCAAGATCCGCCTTCCCGATATCGACCTGGAACTCCATCCGACCCTGATCCTACCTCTCCAATTCAAGGAGAGGATAAACGGATGCATAGTTCTCGGAAAGTGTACCGACAAGGAGTACTACAACACCTACGATATCGAGACCCTCGAAATCTTGGCCGGACAATGTTCGGTCTCTTTAGAGAACTCCATATCCTTCGAGCGGCTCAAGAAACAGCAGAAGCGGCTGCAGGACCTCAATAAGGAGCTGATTATCAGCCGGAACAAGCTCGAAGCCTTCTTCGACGGCATAACCAACCCCATATCAATTCATGACATCAACTATAACATCGTCACGGTCAATTTCGCGGCAACCAAGTACTTCGGCAAATCCCTAGACGATCTAATCGGACAGAAGTGCTACCGGGTATTCTTCAAGCGGGATAAACCCTGCGAGCACTGTATGGCCCCGGACTGTCTGCACACCATGCTCCCCTTCTCCACCGAGGTTGTGGAGCCGCGGACACAAGTAGTCTTCTCGAGCCAGTTCTATCCCATTCAGATGCCCGCGGACAGAGATAAGCTGGTTCTCGAGTTTTTCCAGGACATAACCCAGCAGAAGCGGCTCCAGCAGGAGCTGGTCCAGTCGGAAAAGCTCGCGGGTATCGGGACCCTCGCCTCGGGAATCGCCCACGAGATCAATAATCCCTTGAGCGGGATCATCGGCACGGCGGAGATCATGCTCGACGAGATGAGTCCCCAATCGAAGCTCCACGAGTTTACCCAGGACATTATCCGTTACTCCGAATCCGCCGCCGAGATAATCCAAGACCTGAACAAGTACTCGAGACAGAACGGACGGGGGCCCGAGCCGGTGGACATTATCGATATCCTCGAAAATTCCCTGACCATGGCCAAGCGGGGAATGGATTTCGACAACATTACGGTGCGGAAAAGATACGAAGAACTCCCCTATTTCGAAGCGAATCCCAACGAACTGCAGCAGGTATTCCTGAACATCATCATCAACGGCATCCAGGCGATGAAGGGCTCCGGAGAGCTCATCCTCTCGTGCGAGAAGGTAGACGGCAATGCCTGTGTATCCATTCGGGATACCGGATACGGCATACCCGCGAAAGAGGTGGACAGCGTCTTTACCCCCTTCTACACTACCAAGGCTCCGGGAAAGGGTACCGGGCTGGGGTTGAGCGTATCCCATCAGCTCGTCCAAAAGATGGGAGGCCGAATCCAGATCCACAGCGATATCGGAAGGGGGACCAACTTCGAGATCTTTATCCCCTTGAGTGAAGAGGTGACCCGGCGTATCCGTTTCCTGAAGGCAGACACCCAGCAGGTTATCGAGGACGTTTTCTTTCTCCAAAGGAAGATACTGATCGGAGAGAAGGGATACACCGAAGAGACCATCCGCCGGGAGGTGGACGAGGCCGCGGTCCACTTCGTCGCTTACAAGGGCCTTCAGCCGGTGGGAACGGTAACCTGCATTACCCCCGACATGATCGGAACCCTCCCCATCGAGAGTCATTTCCCCTTACAGGATCATCAGGAAGGGCGGAGATCCGTGGAGATCGACCGTCTCGCGGTCTTGAGAGAGGAACGGGGCTCTATAATTCCCCTAGGACTTATGACAATCGCCTACCTCTACGCCCGGGCCAACTCGGCCGAACGGGTCTTCCTGGATGTCTTCAGCGACGAGAAGAAACACATATCCATGTATAAGAAGCTCGGGTTTCAGCAGATCGGTGACTACACCTCGCCCCTGCCGGTGACGGTTATGATGCTCGATCAGCAAACCGACTACGAGAAGAAGGCTCAGCGTATGGAACACTTCGTCCGCCCCTTCATGGCCCGGCTCAAGAAGTACCTCGCCCTCACCGCGGAGGACAAGTCGACACTCCTTTCCGCGATGGAGGAAGTCGTCTCCGGCGTCGCGGCGGCGCGGTAAACTCCCCCTAAAACCTGCAGTCATCCCATAAGCCTCTCGAGGAGTTTCCGGTAGTCCTCCGAGGTCATAGTCTTAGGATGATTTGGATTGCTCCCGTTCCGCTCGGAGAGCCCGGCTATTGTATCGAGGTCATCCCGGCGGACTCCTAATTCGGCGAAGCCGGGGAGCCCTACCGCGCGGCTCAGGCGCCCGACCTCCCGGACCGCGGCAAGTGCCGCCTCTTCCGCTCCTTCGGCCGGCCCCACCCCCATGGCAGCGGCGAAATCGGCGTACCGCGCCGCGGCCTCGGGAAGGCTGTACTCCATGACCGCTTCGAGGCACACCGCATTGCACACACCGTGGGGGGCGTCGTAGAGGGCTCCTAAGGCCTCGGCGATGCAGTGGACCGCGCCCACGTCGGAGTGGCTGAAGGCGATCCCGGCAAGGAGGCTTCCCATCATCATCCGGTCCCGGGCGTCCCGGTCTGATCCGCCGGCTACACACCTTTCCAAGCTTCCGCAAATGAGCTTAACCGCATGAAGCGCCGCGGCATCTGATATCGGCTCCGCCGCCCGGGAGGAGTAGGCTTCCACCGCGTGGGTCAGGGCGTCCATTCCCACCGCGGCGGTCAAAGCGGGGGGCATACTCACCGTCGTATCGGGATCGATCAGGGCGATCCGGGGGGCTATCGCCGGGCTCTTGATGGTAAACTTTTCTTGTCGTTCAATGTCGGTGACGACCGAGCTGAAGGTGACCTCGCTCCCGGTACCCGAGGTGGTGGGGACCGCAATTACCGGAAACCCCGCCGCGTCCGGGCCCGCGGAAGCGAGCCGCTCGGTCAGGGCGGTTCCTTTGAGCGCCGCCGGCTCCGCCCCGGTCAATCCACAACCGTTCACCGCCTTAGAGCAGTCGATGGGGCTTCCCCCGCCGACGGCAACGAGACAATCGGCGCCCCACTCCCGGGCCTTCTCGAGGCCGGCTAAGACATTGCGGTCCTTCGGGTTCGGTTCGACCCCGTCGAAGACGGCAACCTCCTTACCCGAATCCTCGAGGCTTTTAATCAGATCTATAAACCAGGACAGGCTCCTGATAGTCGGATCGGTAACGATGAGGGGACGGGTAAATCCCTCGTCTTCGAGGGTTTCGGCCAGTGACGACAGGGTCCCCGCTCCATAGACGATTCTCGTCGGCAGCACAAATGAAAAGGGTGTAATCATGACGCCATAATATCGAAGAAAACTTGTTCTGACGAGGTATATCTGAATCTTTACCAGAGCGGGCGGAAAAGAGGGGCGCCTCCCCCTGCGGGAGGCGCCCACAGTGAAACAACCATATAGTATGGAGCGTATAAACCGGATTTTAAGCCATCATCTT
>CAZXMO010000048.1:15447-28632 GCA_964641125.1 uncultured Spirochaetales bacterium | reverse complement strand
TCCAAATTCTCCCAACTCAAAAAGATAATTACACTATTATCAACAACTCCGCCCGGGTTGGGGTACGCTATCAGGTCGGGGAGGGTCGCATCAGCGCCGGAAATGGTAATCACCCGGGGCACAAAGATCCATTCCGATTTTGTACCGCTTAATTTGTATCTTCCCGTAGGCACATTGAACATGTCGTACGTGCCGTCGCTTTCAACGGTGCCGGTTTGGTAAGCACTGGTTTCAAAGCCGGTTCCGGCGCTGTTTTCACGAAAGAGCTGAACGGTGGCTCCCTCGAGGGTGTCTCCAGTAGCTGTGTATTTCCACCACTCGTCTTCTGTCCCTTCTTCCTTCGCGTTTACGACCCGGCCGTCTATGTCGGTAGAAAGATACAACACGAGGTCACACCCGCTTATGCCTATGACAAGAGCAAGCGACGCGAAAACAAGAAGTGTTCCGATTAGAATTTGTTTTTTCATTTTGTTATCCTCTCATTAGGGTATTATCGATACAAGTATACTGCGTTTCGGGACTAATATCCAAAGGACGGTACTAAGGTATTGTTAAGATTTCGTAACAATAGGGTACAACTTCAATGAGATTTCCCTATGAGATGGGCGGCACCAAAAAAAAAGTTACGTAACCGCGGAGATATAAGAGATTAATTTTGACAGGAGAGAAAGTTTATTATACAATGTAAGCAATGCTGTCAAAGACAGCATATGGAGAAAAAATGGCAACCATAACCGTACGAAACCTCGACGACTCGGTAAAAAGGCGGCTGCGGATGCAGGCGGCCTCGCATGATCGTTCGATGGAAGAAGAGGCAAGGATTATCCTCGAAAGGGCTGTCCAAAAGGAAGATGGAGCCGTCGGATTGGGGAGCAGGATTCATAGGCGTTTCCTGGAAGCCGGCGGCGTCGAAATTCCCGATCCGGATCGTAAACACAAGCCGCGCATGCCGGACATCGAGTAAATGATACTGATCGATACGAACGTCCTGTCGGAGATTATGAGACCCGTACCGACTGAAGGAGTGTTGGAATGGATGGATTCCTTGAGTCGTGGTGATGTCGGCATTACCGCGATTACGGTTGCGGAGATCCTGTTTGGGATAGGGGCGCTTGCGGAGGGAAAACGTAAACGACGATTGATTGAAACTGCACGGTTGATGTTCGAGGAAGATTTCAACGACCGGATATTCGCCTTCGACGGGCAGGCGGCGGTGGAGTATGCGGACATCGTTATACGTCGTGAGAGGGTCGGAAGGCCGATTTTGATGCCCGATGCAATGATTGCGGCAATCTGCAGAGTTCACTCGTGTGAACTCGCGACGCGGAACATCAAAGACTTCGAAGGAACGGGGATAGAGCTCATCGATCCCTTTGAAATATAATCACTCCCTATCCACGTAGTACACCTCGATGCGGTTGTCTAGGAAATCGGTGGAGGCGAGGAGACGGCCGTCCGGGGAGAGGGCGAGCCCCGTCGGCTGGTTGCCCCCCCAGGCCCAGTCGACTATTTCGAAGGATTCGGTATCGACGACCGAAATTTTTCCGAAGACATGCCCTTTTCTCAGGTAGCCCTCCGGATGGTTCTTTCCCCGGGTGGAGACGAAGAGAAACTTCCCGTCCGGCGAAAGAACCACGGTGTTCGGATTAGGTCCCACGTAGATCCTCCGGATGAGGGAGTCGGTGTTTCCGTCGAGGACGAGGAGTGTACCGTTTAACATATCGGAAACGTAGAAGCGGTTCGCTGCCGGGTCCCGGACGATGTGGCGCGGGGCGCTCTCTCCGCTGTCGATTGTCCCGACACTCTTTCGCTCTGAAAGATCCACCTTCGCGATACCGCCTCCTTCGTAGAGGCATACATAGAGATACTCTTCACCGGCGCTCAAAGCCATACCCCGGGGGACCCCTCCGACCGGTACCGCATCGATCAGCTGACGGGACTCCATGTCGATTATCGAAACATCCCGGCTGAGCCAATTGCTGACGTAGGCGTACCGTTCATCCGAGTCGATTGTGATAACCTTGCTCCACTCACCCCCGGTATCGATCGAGACAAGATGCCGGAAACCGTAGAGGGAAAAAACGTGGACCTCTCCGGTGGTCATCTGGGAGACCCACAACTCGTCACGCCGGGGAGAGGGAGCGCACTCCACGAAGCCGGCGGGTTCGCCGGGAGAGCCTGTACCGTTGTCGGACCTGTCAGTACCCGGCGGCCTTCCGGGAAGGGTAATCCTCCCTATCCGTGAAAAGTCGGACACCCGGAAAACATCGACCCCGGGGCCGTCTAAGAGAGGGGCATATATATAACGGCCGTCGGGACTGAAAGAGACGCTCTTAGGCTGCGACCCTGTTTCGAGATTCGCGAAGAGCGCGAGCCGGGAGTCGTTCCGCTCGAGCTTCGCTTCGACGAGGTTTACCCCCTCCGTGCAGGAGGAGAAGAGGAGAGCGTCCCGGTATCCCTCACGGGACAGCTTGATTACGTGGGGCCCCGGTGCGGCGGCGGCCTGCCGGGTCTCCTCGGGGCCGGAGATAAGCTCGATCGGCTCGCCGTCGATCTCGATCGAGGCGTCGGGGGGAAATACCTTGAACCGGAGGAAGGTATCGGCGCGGAGGGGTGCGGAGACGAAGGTTGTGAGTAGTGTAAATAATGTAAGTAATAAGGGAGCGGCAATGCCGCGCCGGAGGCTGATTGTACCGCTCATATCGTGATCAAGCTCCTCGGGAGAAGATTAGCAGGCCCACCCCGATGTGTCGAGACGGACCTGTTTCGCCGCAAACGATTTTTTGCTAAAATGATCGTATGAGTGAGATCGCGAAGAACCTGGAATCGGTCCGGGAAGGAATCGAAAAAGCCTGCGCCCGGGCGGGACGGAAACCGGAGGAAGTCCGCCTCATGGCGGTGACCAAGACCAAGCCGCGGGAGGATGCCGAGGCCGCATATGCCGCTGGGGTCCGCCTGTTCGGAGAGAACAGGATTTTCGAGGCCCGGGACAAGTACGAGAATTTTCCCGCCGACGCGCAGCTCCACCTGATCGGCCACATGCAGACCAATAAGGCGAAGACCGCCGCGGAGATCTTCAGCTGCGTTCAATCTATCGACAAGACCAAGTCGGCGGCGGAGCTCGAAAAGCGGTGTTCACCTCTCGGCAAGAAAATGGACATCCTCCTCGAGGTGAATACCTCGGGAGAGGAGAGCAAGTACGGTTTTACCGACGATGACGACCTCTTTCGAAATCTCGATGTTCTTCTCACCTTCAAACACCTGAGGATTAGGGGGCTCATGACTATTGCCCCCTTTACCGACGACGAGGCGGCAGTTCGGAGAAGCTTCCGGCACCTGAAGGACCTCTACGACCGGGCCTCAGTGATGTATCCCGACCTCCTCTTTGACACCCTCTCCATGGGGATGTCGTCGGACTACGAGACGGCAGTCGAAGAGGGGAGCACCCTCATCCGGGTCGGATCGCTCATCTTCGGGGAACGGCGTTGAAACGAACGGTAGCCGCGGTCACCCTTGTAGCCTTCATCGCGGCGGCAACCTGGGCGCAGACCGACGAGCCGGCACCCTACGTGGAAGAGGAGTTTCCCCGGTGGGCGCTGGACCTCCGCCGCGGCGAAATCATCTTTTTCGGGACCCTCCCGTTCAGCCTCCTGTTTACCTCCCTGGGATACAGCCTTATCCGCTACGGGGTCCACAATTTCGATCCCGCCTACGCGCCGGCCATATCCCCCGGTCCGAATACCATCCCCATGAGCCAGGGCGAGGTAATCGGGGTGATACTGACCGGAGTCGGCCTCTCCCTCCTCGCCGCGGTGACCGACTTTATCATCGGCCGGATCATCGACAAGCGGGAAGCGGAAAGAGGGATGGAGAGAGAGGTGGAGAGAGAGATAGAAAGGTGAATGCTGAAGGAAATGTAACCGCGGAGCATTCAGGAATGCGCCTCGACCGGTACATCGCCGAGGTGATGGGGATCGCGACCAGGAGCCAGCTCAAACACTTCGAACTCTCGGCCCGGGTCGCCGGGGCCCCCGCCAAGATGTCCCGGAAACTCGAGGAGGGAGACACAGTGTCGGTGGAATACACCGAACCGCCTGGGACGGAGATCGGGCCGGAAGATATTCCCTTTGATATCATCTACGAGGACGAGGATGTCCTCGTAGTCGACAAACCCCGGGGTATGGTGGTCCATCCCGGGGCGGGGAACCGGTCGGGGACTCTCATACAAGGGATCATGCACCACTGCTCACGGCAGGCAGCGGAGTTTCCCGACGAGCCCTTACGGCCCGGAGTAGTCCATCGACTGGACAAAGAGACCTCGGGGGTAATCATCGTTGCCAAGAATGTACGGGCCCACGAGTATCTATCCTCGCAGTTCCGGCGCCGGAAGACTAAGAAGAGGTACATCGCAATCGTCAAGGGGGAAATACGCCATACAGGGGGAACAATCGATCATCCCGTTGCCCGGGACCGGCATCATCGGAAGCGTTTTACCTGGACCCGGCCGGAGGGAAAGAGGGCCCTTACCCGGTACAAGGTCGTGAAGAGATTTCCCGGCTACACCCTCGTGCTGTTGGCGCCGAAAACGGGAAGGACCCACCAGCTTCGGGTCCATATGCTCTCGGAGAACCATCCCATCCTAGGAGACCCCGTCTACGGCAGAAAGGACGCCCGTTTCCCCGATGCGGGACTCATGCTCCACGCGTCGGCCCTGACCATACGGCTGCCTGAGGACCGGGAGGAACATACCTTCAAAGCGCCGATGCCGAAGCATTTCCGCGATATCCTCAATGAATTGAATCGATAAAAGCGGGATTGTACAGTTTTTCGACCCTGAGCGTGGAGGGAGGGCCGTGCCCGGGGAAGATGTGGGTAACCGGGTCCATGGGTCCTATCTTTTCGGTGAGGGTATGTTTGAGGATAGCCTTGGCGTAGTTGTTCGGGCTGTCTCCGAGGCGTCCGGCCCCGACGGCGTCCCCCGAAAAGAGCATATCCGATATCTTGTAGACCATGCTGTCCTTGGAATGCCCCGATACGTTGTACGCGGTCACTTCGATGCCGCTCAAGTCCGCCGTCTCGCCGTCTCCGATCTGTTTGCTGGGATAGCCGCCGACCTCATCGGCGCCGCTGTACAGGGTAAAGTCGTATATCCTGAACAGGGTTTTCAGACCGTTGATGTGTGCCTCGTGGGTGTTGGTTACGAGGACGTTCCGGATGTAGAAGCCGTTGTTCTCGATAAGCTTCAAGAGATCCACATCCATCACCCCGGGATCTACGATGATCGCATCGCCCCCCTCGTCGGGTCCGATCAGATAGGTATTCGAAAATCCGATGACCGCGAAGTAGAAGAATACCTTCATGATATATCGATTCCTCCGGTGGTCCCCTTGATCTCTAAGGGCTTTTCGCTCTCCCCGCTGAAATCGGCCTCCTCGTAGTTGGAGTATTTGAAGCTCACGTTTTCGAGCTCTGCGCCTGTAAAGTTGGTCTTTTTGAGATTGCAGTCGACGTACTTGACGCCGGTCAGACGGGACCGAATAAAGTAGGAAAAGTAGAGATCGGAGAAACTGAAATCGACGTTCTCCGCTTCGAGGCCGTTGAAATTGGAATGCAGGAGATCGGAGTTTGTGAAGTCGGTATCCCGTATCGACGAAGCGGACAGGACCGTGGAGAGCATGTACGCGTTGGTAAAGATGCATTCCTCGATACGGGTAAAATCGAGAAAACACATGGTAAAGACAACATGGGTAAGGTTGCACTTCCGAAAAGCGGACTCGGAGAAGCTGCAGGCGAAGAAACGCTTATTCTCTAAGACGGTTCCGGAGAACTCGAAGCCCGCGAGGTTCAGGTTTTTGAAGGTTTCGCTGCTGTCGAGGTGACGGTGGACCCGCTCGTCGAGACCGCTTCGGTCCGCGGCATGGGCGTAGCAGGTATCGGTATCGAAAAAAACGAGACGGCCGCATTCGGGGTGGGAGCATCGACTGAAAGAATACATCAACATAAAGAGTATAGGAAAAAGCCCGCCGGTAACAAGGGGGGGGAGGGATTTGCCGGGGGGTAAAAAAAATGATACTATCCTTTCGTTATGTGTTGTTTCTGCGGCACCCGATACGGCGACAGGATATACCGGAATACCCAATGCCCGGAATGCGGTAAAGAGCTCAAGATCTGCCTGAACTGCAGGTTTTACGACCCCGGGGCCCATTGGGAATGCCGGGAGACTATTCCCGAGCCGGTCAGGGACAAGGAGCGGGCCAATTTCTGCGACTACTTCTCCTACGTCTTACGGAATACCGGAGAGGAGAAGGATCGGGAAAAACAGACGAAGGCCCGGGCCGATTTCGACAGTCTCTTCGGCGATGGCTGATAAAACGACAGCCGGGCCCCTTCTGTTCTTCGACTCCGGGGTCGGGGGGATTCCCTACGTGAAGCGGCTGAACGAGCTCGTACCCGAGGAGGAATGCGTCTACGTTGCCGACGGGAAAAACTTTCCCTACGGCGATCGAAGGAGCGAAGAGATCCGCGGATTCGTCCTGGAGTCCATGGAAACTCTCATCCGGAGGTTCCGGCCGAAGGCGGCGGTCATCGCGTGCAACACCGCCTCCGTGGCGGCACTATCCTCTTTAAGGGAACGGTTTACGATCCCCTTCGTGGGAGTGGTCCCCGCGGTCAAGCCCGCGGCGGAACAATCGGCCCGGCGGAGGATTGGGGTTTTTGCCACCAGCCGCACCGTCGAGGACGCCTATACCCGTAATCTCATCGAGAACTTCGCCTCCGACTGCAGGGTTTTTTCCTACCCCGGGGGCGGCACCGTCACCTATGTGGAGGAACGGTATCTCCGGGAAACCGAAGAAGAACGGATGAGGTACGTGGAGGGCATCTGCGCGCCCTTCCGAAGAGACGGGATCGACACCCTCGTCCTCGGATGCACCCACTTCGTCTATTTATCCGAGCTCTTCGGGCGGGTACTCGGAGGGGGGGTAAGAATCGTGGAATCCCGGGAGGGAGTGTGCCGGCAGATCGTACGGATCCTCGGGAAGAACGGCCTTCTCCGGGCGAAACGGTCCGGTCCCGACACCCTCTACACAACCGGCGGAACGGACGGGAGGGGTAACCTCCTCGAGGAATTCTGTCTCAGCTTCGGTATCGAGTACCGCGGCGGACTGGAAACCGGGTGATCTGATGACCGGAAGAGTCCACTACGGCATCAACAACATCTACACTGTACAGACCGAATCGGGAGAGCTCCTGGAATGCCGGATCAAGGGGAAGGTCCTCGGGGGCGGACCGGTCTACAATCCCTTGTGTCCGGTGGACCGTGTGGAAATAGACACCGCGGGAGCGGTCGCAGGGCAGGGGCTCGTTACAGGGAGACTTCCCCGGACGAACGACCTGACCCGATGGAACCGAAAAAGGCGGGCCCCGCAGGTGCTCGCGGCTAACGTGGACCGGTGCATCTGCATATTATCGCCGGAGAATCCTCCCTTCCGTCCCCGTTTCGCGGACCGGGTTATAGTTTCCGCGATGCGCACGGGAATTCCCGTGACGGTGCTCCTCAACAAAATCGATCTCGGCTCGAAGCCCGCTATAGAAGAGCGCCTCGAGGTATTCGCCGGTCTCGGCTGCGGAGTCATAACAACGAGCGCTGAAACGGGACAGGGGCTCGACGCGGTGCGCGGCGTCCTCGAGGGACGGACCACGGTCTTCCTCGGTCAGTCGGGGGTGGGAAAGTCCACCCTGGTCAACAGGCTCATCCCCGGGGCGAACCAAAAGACCCGGGATATCTCCGGGAAACACAACCGGGGCAGGCATACCACCGTCTACGCGCTCCTCCTCGAGGGAGAGGGGTTCGAGATCATCGATACCCCGGGGATCCGGGAAATCGAGATCTACGGCATCGAAAGGTGCGAGCTCGAGGGGTACTTCCCCGACTTTTCGCCGTACCGGGAGGAGTGCAGATTTCCCTCGTGTACCCATCTCCACGAGCCGGACTGCGGGGTAATCCGGGCGCTCGAGGAGGGTATCATACATCCCGACCGGTACGAAAGCTACATGAGGATTTATATCGACCTAGAGGAACGTGAAAAGGGTGCATATGGAAAGACATACGGTTGAGCTCCTGGAGTTCGAAAAAATACGCACGGAGCTCGCGGGATACTGCCGAAGCGGGGAAGGGAAAGAACTCCTTTTCGAACAGGATTTTATCCGGTCCCCGGAAGAGCTCGAAAATTTCACGACCCTCGTGACCCATTACCGGGCGCTTCTCGAGTCGGGGGGGCGCTTTCCCGAGGTCGATTTTCCCCCGGTGTCCCCAATTCTCGACAAGCTCGACGCCCCGGGGACGGTCCTCGAATCGGAAGAGGCCGCCCGGCTCGGACGATACGCGAGGTCGGCGGACCGGCTCAAAAACTATCTTGTGAATCGGGAAGAGCGGGACCGTGAAGAGCAGACCGTATCCCTCCCCGGGGACAGCCCGCTGTTCGAAGAGGCCCGAAACATACCCGAGGCCGGAACCCGGATCAAAAGGATTTTTTCGGTAGTAACCGAGGACGGTGAAATCGACGAGTCGATCCCGGAGCTCAAGAGTATCCGCGGACGGATTATGGCGATACACCGGGAGATCGAGGGGATCGCCTCGGGATACCTGCACAAGGGTGATTTCCGCGGTTACTGGCAGAACGATGTCCCGGGACAGAAGGAGGGGCGGACGGTGCTGCCGCTGAAATCATCCCATCGGGGAAGGGTTCAGGGTATCGTCCACGAGGTTTCCTCGAGCGGGGCCACCCTCTTTATCGAGCCCATGGAGATAGTGGAGAAGAATAACCAGCTCACCTACGAGGAGAACCTCTACCGCAAGGAAGTCCACCGCATCTTACGGGAGCTTACCGAGGAGCTCCGTCCCGACGGGGCGATTTTCCGCCGTGCCGTGAGCGCCGTATCGTTTCTCGACACCGTCTACGCCCGGAGCAGGTACGCAATTCATCGAAACTGCCGCCCCGCGGCAAGATCGGAAGGTAACTTTCACCTGAACGAGGCCCGGCATCCCCTGTTGGGAGACGCCGCGGTTCCCATTACCGTACGCCTTTCCGGAGATACACGGTGTCTGGTCATTTCCGGGCCGAATACCGGGGGAAAGACGGTGGGCTTGAAGACCGCGGGACTCTTTGTTTTGATGAACCAGTACGGGATGCAGATTCCCGCGGGGGAGGATTCGGCTCTTCCCCTCTACGAGAGCATCTTCGCGGATATCGGGGACGAGCAGAGTATCGAGTACTCCCTATCCACCTTTTCGGGACACATGACCCGGATAAGCAGGATTTGCGACGCCGCCACCGACCGCTCCCTGGTGCTCTTGGACGAGCTCGGGAGCGGGACCGACATCGAAGAGGGGGCCGCCCTGGCCATGGCGGTCCTCGATCACCTCGGGGAAAAGCACACCACTACCCTGGTCACCACGCACCAGAGTATTCTCAAGAACTACGCCTTTACCCGGCCGGGGGCGGACAACGCCAGCGTCGAGTTCGATCCCGTGGCCTTGAAGCCGCTGTACAGGATCATCCCGGGCATTCCCGGGGAGAGCCACGCCTTAGAGATTGCCGAACAGGTGGGGATGAACTGCCGGATTATCGAAACCGCCGCCAAATACCGGGAGGGAAAGAAGACCGACGTTTCGCGGATGATCGAAGAGATATCTTCTAAAAAGCGGGAGCTCGACGAGAGGGAGACGGAGCTCGCCGGGAGGATCGAAGAGATGATCTCTCGGGAGGAGGATTTGTCCCGAAAAGAGGCCGACCTCGAGGCCCGGGAAGCATCTTTGAAGGGTGAAGAGGCCACGGAGCTCAAATCCTTCATCCGGGAGAGCAGGAAGCGGTTCGAAAACCTGGTCCGGGAGCTCCGGGAAGGGGAGCTCAAGCGGGAGGAAATCAAGCGGTCCAAGGAATTTATTCAGGAGCTCGAGGAGAAGCAGACCGAGGAGACAGAGAAGGCCCGGGAGCTTTCCGAGAGGGCCCGGGAAAACGGGGGACCCGGAATCGAGGAGGGCGCCGAGCCAATCCCGGACCGGTTGGAACCCGGAACCGAAGTCCTGGTGGGAGACAAAAAACGCCGGGGAACGATCGTCCGGAAGGACAAGAAGGGCTCCTGGATCGTCGCGGTGGGAAACATGAAAATGTCGGTGGGCGGGGAGGAGTTGAGCCTCCCCCGGGTCAAGAAGGACCGGAAGGTGAGCGTGGATTACGAATCCTCCGCGGCGAAGCCCTCCCTGGTCCTCGATGTCAGGGGCATGCGCTACGAAGAGGCCGCCGCCGCGCTGGGCAGTCAGCTCGACCAGGCCCTCATGAGCGGCCTTAACAGCTTCGAGATAATCCATGGAAAGGGTGAAGGAGTCCTGCAGAAGGCGGTCCGGGACGTCCTGTCCCGGCACCCGGGGGTGGAAAACTTCCGTTTCGCCCGTCCCGAGGCGGGGGGATACGGAAAAACAATCGTCGATCTTACCGCCGGGTGATTGCAAAAAGGTAAAAAAGTCTATATTCTGAGTTTTATCATGACGGGAAAAACTCGGCGCATCGTCATCGCAGTGACGTTTCTCAGTTTTCTGACGGGACTCTTGAGCGTCTCGTGCATCGATTCAGACGCCCGGATAGGAATAAACGGCGACGGCTCGGGATCGGTCGAGCTCACCTATACGGTCTCGCCTCTGGTGATGAACTTAGGCACCCTCGACGAGGACAATCCGGTGCTTCCCCTGCCGGTGTCGCGGGACGACTTCGTCCGGACCGCTGCGGGTATATCCGGACTCGAGCTCGGAGATTACTCCTCCCGTGAGGACGAGGACGGAGTGCACATTACCGCGGAGCTCACGTTTCTCACGGCTGATGCGCTGAACGAGTTTATCGGTACCGAGGAGGGGGAATTTTCCCTTACCGCTGACGACGGCGTCAACCGGCTTCGCTACGTCATTTACGATGCTCCCGATGTGGAGATAGCCGAAGAGAGCGTCAGCCTAGCCCGGGATTTCTTTTCGCAGAGCTCCCTCAGGTTCACCCTCGATACCCCGGCGGAGGTTCGAAGCTCAACCTTGGGAACGATAAGCGGAAACCGGAGGAGTGTCACCCTGGAGCTCAATACCGCGGAGCTTATTATCGACAATCGGGACGTGATTTGGGAGGTCACTTGGTAAGATGCTCCATCCGGGAATTCAGGAGTGGGAGCGGTACCTCAAGATGATCTTCGACGAGATCGACGATTACCTGGAGGACGTCTACGGAGACGGTTACAGGCTGCACCCGGCGCGTCCCGCCCGGGGAAAGACGGCGAACAAGGGACACGACGGATTGTTCAACGTTGGGGCGACCTTTTCGGCCGGATTCGGCTCGAAATACGGACGGGGATACGTCGTCGAGGTGGATATGGTTACCCTCGAATCGGTGCCCCGGGAGGTTCAGATGAAGATCGAAGCCGATGTGATGAGACTTCTTCGCGAAAAGATAGATACCTATATGCCGGAACGGCGGGTTAGTATCGACAAGGACGGTAACGTCATCAAAATCCATGGAGATTTCGGACATGCGGGATAAATTTAAAAAATTCATCCGGATACTCAAGATCGAGCTCGAGGAATCGGAACAGGACCTCCGCTTTCTCGAAGACCTTCATAAACAGCGGGAAGAGGCGGGAGAGATAACCCAGTACGTCTTTCGGGAGAACATGAATCTCCTGAAAAACGAAATTTCCAGTGTTAGGGAAATTCTCGGTTCGGTGGACGATATGATCGAGAATAGGGACGCCTACGACAGCTTTACCGAGATGGTGGACGCCCTCAAACGCAAGGTTAAGGACAAGGTGGACCGGAGCACCAACGCTCAAGCGGTCTACGATATCGTCTCCCGGAAGATAGACAAGGTCCTCAAATACGTACAGGACGAATCCTGACGCCTTGATCGAAGGCGGGGCTACGCATACAATGTAAGCATACCAACGGGTAAGGATAGAAAGAATGGATATTCAGTTGCAGGAACTCATCGAAAAGATAAAGACCGACGGAGTACAGAGCGCCGAACACCAGGCCGAGACCATCGTCGCCGATGCCCGGAAACGGGCCGACGAAATCGTCGCTGAAGCAAAAAAGAAGGCGGACGATATCGTTCGAGAGGCGAAGCGGGACGCCGACCAGACCGTTCATGCCGGAGAAGAGGCCCTCGTCCAAGCGGGGAGGGACCTGATCCTCTCTTTAGAAAAGAAAATTATCCGTATTTTCGACGAGGTGGTCCGGTCTGAAACCGCCGAAACGCTTACGGGAAAAGGCTTAGAAGAGGTCTTAGTCGCTCTCGTTACAGGGTGGGTAGAGAAACAGAACGCCGACATCTCGGTCCTCCTTTCCAAAGAGGAATTCGAAAAGCTCGAGGGACGCCTTGCCTCCCGCCTTGCCGAAGAGTTCAAGAAGGGAGTCGAGATCAAACCCTTAGATTCGGTGGATTCGGGTTTCCTGATCGAAGAGAAGGGCGGAAGCTCCTATTACAACTTTACCGCTTCCGGACTCGCCGAGATCCTCGCCGAATTCGTCAATCCCCGGCTCGAAGAGGCCTTGAGAAGGGCCGCGGCCCGGGAGGAGTAGTCCGCTTTGAGCGCATACTATTACGCGGTAGCGGCTCTTCCGGCCCTCTCCTACACGGAGCAGCCCGCTATGGAGCACGAAGTTTTTCTCGACTTCCTCGAAGATCAGCTGAGCCCCGGGGATTACGCACTGCTCGAAGCCGTCCGCTGCGGCGACACCGAACCTATGACCGGTGATAAGCCGGTACTCAAAGCATGGAAGCGCTGGGAAAGGACCCTTAGGAACGAGCTCGTCCGGTACCGGGCTTCTCGGCGGCGGAAGGATCCCGAAGACTATTTCAGAGAAGGCGAGGAAACACTAGGTCCCGTGCGGACCGCCAAAGAAGTTTTCGATGCCGAAAATCCCCTGGAAGGAGAGGAACGCCTCGACAAGAGCAGATGGATGTACCTGGAAGAGCTCGAGACGGGGCACTACTTCGATTTGGAAAGAGTGATTATCTATTCCCTCAAGCTTCAGCTCCTCGAGCGGCGGGCGCTCCGTACGCGGGAAGAGGGAATAGCGAAATTCAGCGATATTCTCGAAAAGGTCGAATCACAGAATGCATAGCAAGTTCGGAGTAATAATATGAGTAA
>CAZXMO010000048.1:0-15347 GCA_964641125.1 uncultured Spirochaetales bacterium | reverse complement strand
AATATTAAAAGTACAGGCAGAGTGGTAGGCGTTAACGGAAACATGGTCACCGTCGAGGTCGACGGCGATGTATCCCTCAACGAGGTGGGATACGTTAACGTAGGAGATCAGAAACTCAAATCCGAAGTCATCCGGATCAGAGGGTCCCGGGCGGAGCTCCAGGTATTCGAGATGACAAAAGGAATCGGAATAAACGATACCGTGGACTTTTCACGGGAGATGCTCGCGGTCAAGCTCGGACCGGGGCTTCTTCAGCAGATCTACGACGGGCTGCAGAATCCCCTGCCGGAGCTCGCCGAACAGTGCGGCTTCTTCCTTCAGAGGGGGGTCTACATGAACGCCCTGGATACCGAGAAAAAGTGGAAGTTTACTCCACAGGTGGGAGAGGGGAACACCCTGACCCGTGCCGATATCATCGGCACCGTACCGGAGGGAATCTTCGATCATCGGGTCATGGTCCCTTTCAATATGTACGACACCTATACGGTGAAGAGTATTGTGTCGGAGGGTGAGTACACCATCGATGAGACCGTCGCCGTGGTGACCGACTCCCGGGGGAACACTCATAATCTGACCATGTCTTTCGATTGGCCTGTGAAGAGAGCTATAGATGCCTATGCGGAAAGAATGAAACCCACCGAGACGATGGTCACCAAGATCCGGATCATCGATACCCTCATTCCCGTGGCCCGGGGGGGGACCTACTGTATTCCCGGGCCTTTCGGGGCGGGAAAGACGGTCCTCCAGCAGGTGACAAGCCGGAACGCGGAGGTGGATATCGTTATTATCGCCGCCTGCGGCGAGCGCGCCGGCGAGGTAGTGGAAACGTTACGCGAATTCCCGGAGCTCATAGATCCGAGGACGGGCCGAACTCTGATGGAGCGGACGGTTATCATCTGTAACACCAGCTCCATGCCGGTCGCCGCCCGGGAGGCCTCGGTCTATACCGCGGTGACCATCGCCGAGTACTACCGGCAGATGGGCTTGAATATACTCCTTCTAGCCGACTCCACCTCCCGGTGGGCCCAGGCCATGCGGGAGATGTCCGGGCGTCTCGAAGAGATCCCCGGGGAAGAGGCCTTCCCCGCGTACCTGGAATCGGTCATAGCGAGTTTCTACGAGCGGGCCGGAGTGGTACGGTTGAAGAGCGGTGAGACGGGAGCGGTCACCATCGGCGGAACGGTCAGTCCCGCCGGAGGAAACTTCGAGGAGCCGGTAACCCAGGCGACCTTGAAAGTGGTCGGGGCCTTCCACGGGCTGTCCCGGGAGCGCTCCGACGCACGGAAGTATCCCGCTATCCATCCCTTGGAGAGTTGGAGTAAATATCCGGGGCTCATCGACGAATCACTGACCGAATACGCCCGGTCGATTCTCTTCCGGGGTAACGAAGTCGACCAGATGATGAAGGTCGTCGGTGAAGAGGGGACCAGCCTCGATGATTACATCCTCTTCCTGAAGAGCGATTTCTTAGACAGTGTCTATCTCCAGCAGGACAGCTTCGACCCCGTGGACAGCTCGGTTAGTCCGGAGCGGCAGCGGTACATCTTCGACATCATCTTCGATGTCCTTTCCGCCCGGCTCGACTTGAGCAGCAAGGAAGAAGCCCGGGGGTATTTCAACCAGCTCAGGCAGATGTTCCTCGACTTCAACAGCGCGGAGTGGAAATCGGACGGCTTCACCCGGATCGAGAGTGATATCCGGAAACAGCTCGACGAGAAGATGATCGGGAGAGACAGTCACGCGGAAGAAATCTTAGAAGAAAGCAAGACCGGAGCGGAAGAATGAGAAAGGTATACAGTAAGATAGAAGCGATTGCCGGAAACGTCATAACCGTGTCCGCGACGGGAGTAAAATACAGCGAGCTCGCGGAGGTAACCTCGGCGCACGGAAAATCCCTAGCGGAGGTAATTCGCTTAGACGGCGAAGAGGTCAGTCTTCAGGTATTCGCGGGCGGACGGGGGATCTCCACCGGCGACGAGGTGCGTTTCCTCGGGCATCCCATGCAGGTATCCTTTTCGGACAACCTCTTAGGAAGGATATTTACCGGAAGCGGGATGCCCCGGGACAAGGGCCCCGAGCTTTCCGAGAATATGATCGAGATAGGGGGCCCCTCGGTCAATCCCGCGCGGCGGATAATTCCCCGGAACATGATCCGGACGGGAATTCCCATGATCGATGTATTCAACTCCCTCGTGGAATCCCAGAAGCTTCCCATCTTTTCGGTTTCCGGCGAGCCCTACAACCAGCTCCTTGCGCGGATCGCCATGCAGGCGGAAGTCGATATGATAATCCTCGGAGGCATCGGGCTCAAATACGACGATTATCTCTACTTCCGGGATACCCTCGAGGAGGGCGGGGCTTTGAGCAGGACGATCTTCTTCGTCCATACCGCCTCCGATCCCATTGTCGAGGCCCTTTTGGTCCCCGATATCGCCCTCGCGGTAGCGGAAAAATTCGCCTTGAACGGCAGGAAGGTATTAGTCCTTCTGACCGACATGACGAACTTCGCCGACGCCCTCAAAGAGATAGCCATAACCATGGAACAGGTCCCCTCGAACCGGGGGTATCCCGGCGACCTCTACAGTCAGCTGGCTTCACGGTACGAGAAGGCGGTGGACTTCGAAGGGGCCGGCTCGATTACCACCCTCGCGGTGACGACCATGCCCGGCGACGACGTGACGCACCCCATTCCCGACAATACCGGGTACATAACCGAGGGGCAGTACTACCTGAGAAACGGGCGGATCGAGCCCTTCGGAAGCCTCTCCCGGCTCAAGCAGCTTATCAACAAGGATACCCGGGAGGACCACAGGAGCCTCATGGACGGAATGATCAAGCTCTACGCGGCCTATAAGGAGTCGTTAGAGAAAAAGTCCATGGGTTTCCGGATGAACGAGTGGGACCAGAAGCTCCTCAAATACGGCGAGCTTTTCGAGCGTGAGATGATGGACCTTTCGGTGAATATCCCCCTCGAGGAGGCGCTGGATAAGGGATGGAGCATTTTGGCGGAGTGTTTTACTCCGGAAGAGGCCGGTATGCGTTCCGATCTCTTGAAGAAGTTCTGGCCCAAAGAGCAGGAACCGGTCGAACCCGCCGAGGCTGTACACGGCTAGGCTCTAAAAGGATAGTATGGCGAACATCAAGCTGACCAAGAACGAGCAGAAGAAACAGAAAGACGCTCTGAAGCGGTACGAACGGTATCTCCCGACCCTCGTCCTCAAGAAGCAGCAGCTCCAGATGGTCATCCGGCAGGTGGAGGCCCAGGAGAGA
Organism: uncultured Spirochaetales bacterium; assembly: GCA_964641125.1. Lineage (GTDB taxonomy): Bacteria > Spirochaetota > Spirochaetia > SPDA01 > CAZSGZ01 > JBKHAJ01. Next base: position 12,077 of record CAZXMO010000048.1, on the reverse strand, counting down.
CAGAAGCGGCACGACAAGGAGGCGGTCAAATCGGAAATAGACCGGTGGGTCGCGGTTTTCGGTGAACCCGCCGGGCTGGACGAGCTCATCGGCGTGGAAGAAGTCGTTACCGATACCGGCAACATAGCCGGAGTCGATATACCGGTCTTCAAGGACATCCGTTTTTGGGAAACTGAATACGACCTCTTCAAGACGCCCCTCTGGGTGGATACCGCCCTAGAGGAGCTCAAGAAGCTCGTCGCCCTCGAGGAGGAGTCACGGATCCTCAGGGAACAGGTTGAGCTTTTGAACCAGGAACTCCGAATCACCAGTCAGAGGGTCAACCTCTTCGAAAAGGTGAAGATCCCCGAAACCCGGGAAAATATTCGAAGAATTCAGATTTATCTCGGTGACCAGCAAACGGCGGCGGTTGTACGGGGCAAAATAGCAAAGAAAAAACTGGTGGAGGCTGAATCGAAATGATCGCTCCCATGAAAAAAACGACGGTTATTACCCTCGATAAGGATAGGCGGAAAACCCTCGAAGACCTCCGGACCCTGGGGATCCTCCATTTACATATCGAGGAGGTCAAGAGCGACGAAGCCGATATCCTAGACGGCGAAAGGGACACCTTCGAGCGGGCCTTAGCGGTACTTCCCCCTAAGGAGGACGCCGAAAAGAGGGATGCCCGCCCTAAAAAGCTCCACGACCACCCTAGCGAGGATGCCGAAGAGATTTTGGGCCTAGCCGAACGGAGACGACAGCTGGCGGAAGAGCACGAGCATCTCAGAAGAGACCACGAGCGAATGACCCTGTGGGGTGATTTCGATCCTAGGGAAATTCCCGAACTCGAAAAACACGGGGTGTACATCCGGTTCTACGAATGCACCCCCGAAGAGTACGAGGATTTCGATACCGGGGCGGTTACCTTCGAGGTGTACCGGAGCAAAACGCTCGTTCGGTACGCCGCCGTATATACCTCCGCTGAGCGGATAAACGAGGAGTATCTCGTCGAACTTCCCGAGCGGAGTCTTCTATCGATCGAGAAAGATATGAAGGGCATCGAGAGTAAAATCGAGACCCTGGACAAGGAATTCGACGAGTACGCCCTTTCCCGGGACGGCCTCGAGTCGGGACTCGAGCGGGTCTTAGAGGCTCTCGAGTTCGAGCACGCCCATGCGGGGATGGACAATGAAGAGGGGATAGCCTTCGTAACCGGGTTTATTCCCGAGGAAAAGCTTCCCGAGCTTAAAAAAGCGGCGGCGGAAAAGGGATGGGGTCTGACGGCCGACGATCCGGACGGGGAAGACAGGGTCCCTACCCAGGTCAAGAATCCGAGGTGGGTAAGCATAATCCGCCCCGTCTTCGATCTCTTGGGTACCGTTCCCGGGTACCGGGAGTACGATATAAGCTTTTTCTTCCTTGTCTTCTTCTGCATATTTTTCGCGATGATTATCGGCGACGCCGGGTACGGGGTAATCCTCTTCATCGGCGCCTTCCTGGGAATCATCAAGGGAATCCGTTCCGGAAAGGGGGTTTCCCCGGGGACCGCGCTGCTGGCGGTCTTGAGCCTGACCACCATAGGATGGGGGACAATAACCGGTACGTGGTTCGGATCACAGGAGATCGTGGACCGGACCTTTCTGTCGAACCTGGTTATCGACAGGATAAGTACCTTTGATCCCAGGAGCAGCGAGACGGTCAAGTATATAACCTTTGTTCTGGGCACGATACAGATAAGCATCGCCCACATCTGGAAATTTATAAGCGAGATACGCAAGAAGCCCCGGATAAAAGCCTTCGCCCAGCTCGGGTGGTTCATGGCGGTCCTCGGTCTCTACTATCTGGTCCTCAATCTGGTATTGAGCGGCACCAAATACCCCATGCCCCAGTTCGCTCTCTACCTCCTGATCGGGGGATTCGCCTTCGTCATACTGTTCTCCAAGCAGGAGGGGAACTTCTTCAAGGGGATCTTAAACGGTATCGGAGGCTTTCTGACCACCTTCCTGGACGGAATAGGGGCCTTTTCCGATATTATATCGTACATCCGCCTCTTCGCCGTGGGTCTCGCCTCGGTGGAGATCGCCCAGAGTTTCAACGAGATGGCCGCGGGCAGCGGCAGCGGAGTCGTGGGAATCATCGGCGGGGTAATCATACTGATTTTCGGACACACCCTGAACCTGGCGATGGGCGCCTTGAGCGTCATCGTCCACGGGGTGAGACTCAATATGCTCGAATTTTCCGGTCATCTGGGAATGGAGTGGACGGGAGTACCCTATACCCCCTTCTCGAAACGAAATGCCGGACAAGAAACATAGATTATACAAGGTAAAGGAGAAGAGATAATGAATTTTGGCTTGATAGGAGTAGGAGCGGCGCTTGCTTTTGCCGCGATAGGATCCGCGTTGGGCGCGGGATCCGCGGGTATGGCCGCGGTCGGCGCGTGGAAAAAATGTTTTCTGCAGAACCGGCCCGCGCCGTTTATGCTTATCGCCTTCGTCGGCGCCCCGCTGACTCAGACCATCTACGGATTCATACTGATGAATACCCTGCAGGAGGCCGCGGCGGAAACCGACCCCATGCTGCTCTTGGCCGGCGGAGTCTTAGGCGGAATCGCCATGGGATTCTCCGCGTGGTTCCAGGGAAAATCGGGAGCCGCCGCGTCCGACGCTCTTGCGGAAACAGGAAAAGGTTTCGGTAACTATATCATGGTCTTAGGCCTTGTCGAAACGGTCGCGCTCTTCGTCATGGTCTTCCTCATGGGTGTTGTAGGCTGATCGATAGGATCGATACCTATTCCGCGGACCTTTTTATTAAATCGTCCGTCACGGCGCGCACACGGTCCTGATACATGGCGATACCCCGAAACGAAACCGTTGCCGTACATGCCGGCTCGGTAACAATTGGTGGAGATGCTCCCGTCTCCATCCAGACGATGTGGAAGCGTCCCCTCCGGTCCGAGGAGGTTTCCCTTGTGCTCGCGGCGATCGAGGAATACCGGGCCTTAGGCTGCCACCTCGTACGGTTCGCGGTTCCCGACCGGGACAGCCTCGGAGTTCTCGGCAAAATCGCCGAACGTTCGGTTCTTCCGGTGGTTGCGGACATCCACTTCGACTATACCTTAGCCATCGCCTGCATGGATACGAAGATCGCCAAGATCAGGATCAATCCCGGAAACATCGGAGGTCCGGAGAGGGCGGAGGAGGTGGTGCGCGGAGCCGCGGAGGCCGGCAAGGCTCTGAGGATCGGAATCAACGCGGGCTCCCTGCCCGCCGATCTCCGGGATGCACCGAATATTCCCGTAGCCATGGTCCGGGCCGCCGAAAGGGAGCTTGAGATTCTCGAGAAAATGGGATTCGACCAGGCGGTGTTCAGCCTCAAATCCTCGAACATCGAGCACACCCTCCGGGCGAACCTCCTCTTCGCCGGGCGTTATCCCTATCCCCTCCACATTGGAATTACCGAGGCGGGCCCTTTGATTCCCGGAATCGTCAAGAATACCCTCGGCGTCTCCCGGCTTCTCGAAGCGGGGGTGGGAAACACCCTTCGGGTCAGTCTCTCCGATGATCCGGAGACCGAAATAATAGCTGCACGTTCCATCTTATCTGCCGAAAATCTATTAGAGAGGGGACCGGAGATCATCTCCTGTCCCCAGTGCGGCCGGTCGACTTTCGATGTGCAAGGATTCCTGCGGGAACACCTCTGTAAGGTCCAAACGGCGGATAAGCCCTTTACTCTCGCCGTGATGGGATGCGCCGTCAACGGCCCCGAGGAGGCCCGGCACGCGGATATCGGAATCACCGGGGCGGGAAACTCGGTCCTTTTCTTTCGAAACGGGCGTATCGTCGAGAAGGGGAGTGCCCGGGAAGCACCGGAGATACTCAAAAGGCTGATCGAGGAGCTGTAGATGCGGTCCCTAATCCTTATAACCCTTATTCTCGCCGTGAGCACGGCTTCGGCGGATATAACCCCCGCTGCGGCCCAGGAGATGAACGAGGTGGATCCGGAAATCCTCGAACACCCCGCATGGCTCATCCTGGAATATGGGAAACGGGCCATGGGCGAAGGAGAGTACGGGGTGGCCCTTAGGTACTTCCGGGAGGCCTTGGCCAAGGAACCGGTCTTTCCCGAAGCGGAGATGCTCATCGGAGATGTTTTTTTCGAAGAGGGCAATTTCATCCTCGCTGAAAAGCAGTATCAAAAGGCCCTCGATCAAGCGCACCAGCTCTACATACTCGAAGAGCGGTACACCATCCTGGAAAAACTCGCCGGGCTCTACCAAGTAACCGGCGACGACGACTACCGGGAGGCTCTCGAGCGGATAGTCTTGGAGGACGCCGATTTCAACGCCGCCTTGGAATCGCCCTTGGGTGACAGATACCTGGAAATACTTACCGAGGACGGCTTCGACTATCTGGTTACCCTGTACCGCCTCGACAGCCACGCTGAGCTGGTCGCCCATACCCGTTTGGGGATTCTTAATCATGCCGAAGGAGATTACCGGATGAGCACCCTCCACTTCCTCTTCGTGGTGGTGACGGTATTCTCGAAGAGTATCGAAGAGCTCAAGTTTCACGATCCGGACTATATCTACGAGAACGCCCGGGAATTCTTCAGGCGGAGTGCGCGGTTCGAGCTCATCACCGAGTACTTCTCCGATACCATGCTCTATCTCAATCTCTACTACTTAGCGGACTCCCTCGTACGTCTCATGCCCGAACGAGGAAGAGAGAGCTCCGTCGCCCTATTCCGTCTCGTCGAGGAAGCTGCGGACACCGACCAGGTACGCCGACTTGCCGCCGGACGCTTGGCCGAGCTCGGGGTCATGTAATCCGGCTTGAATCTGGGTCGGAAATTTCGTAGTCTACTCCTGAATATTATGGAAAAAATCATCATCAAAGGCGCCCGGGAGCACAACCTCAAGAACATCGATGTCGAGCTCCCCCGGGACAGGCTTATAGTTATATCGGGAATGAGCGGATCGGGAAAATCCTCCCTAGCCTTCGACACAATCTTTGCCGAAGGACAGCGCAGATACGTGGAATCGCTGTCGGCCTACGCCCGGCAGTTCTTAGGGAGGATGGACAAGCCCGACCTCGACTACATCGAGGGATTGAGTCCGGCCATTTCCATCGAGCAGAAGACCAGCCACCGGAATCCCCGTTCGACGGTGGGAACGGTGACCGAAATATACGATTACTTCCGGCTTCTCTTCGCCCGGATAGGGAAACCCCACTGCCCCCGGTGCGGCCGCCCTATTCAAGAGCAGTCGGTGGACCAGATCATCGATACCATTCTCGATTATCCGGAGGGAACCAGGATTACCATTCTCTCCCCGGTGGTGCGGGGAAAGAAGGGAGAGCACCAGAAAGTTTTAGAGGATGCAAGGAAAGCAGGTTTCGTCCGGGCCCGGGTAAACGGGACGGTAACCGAGCTCGACGAGCTGATCAGCCTCGACAAGAAGCGGAAACATTCTATCGAAATCGTAGTCGACCGGATCAAAATAAAAGAGGGGATTCGAAAGCGGGTAGCCGATTCGGTGGAAACCTCCCTAGAGATAGGCGGAGGAAGCCTCATCGCCTTGATCAAGAACGGCTCCGGCGAGCATGAAGAATTTTTTTCTCAGAAAAACTCCTGCCAGGAGTGCAATATCAGTATTCCCGAGCTCCAGCCGCGGCTGTTTAGTTTCAACAATCCCTACGGGGCGTGTACCGAATGCTCCGGCCTCGGTATGACCCTGGAATTCGATCCCGAACTCGTTATGCCCGATAGGAGCCTGAGCTTCAACGAGCGGGGAATAGTTCCCTACAACCCGGAGGCTGCGTGGCAGCGGAGCTGGTTCGAGGCTCTCTCAAAACATTACCGCTTTTCTCTGGACAAGCCCCTGGAGAAGCTTCCGGGGAAGATCATCGATATCATCCTCCACGGAAGCAAAGACCGGATCGAGATGAAGTACGTGAACCGGGAAAAGACGGGGAAATTCGAATATACGACCCATTTCCCGGGCATCCTGGGCGAGCTCAAGCGCCGCTATCTGGAAACGACCTCCGAGGGAATCAAGGAGTGGCTCGAACAGTTTATGAGCCAAAAGCCCTGCCATGCCTGTATGGGTCGGCGCCTCAACCCCGCGGCATTGGCCGTGACCGTTGCGGACAAGAATATTTATGAGCTGACCGCCTTACCGGTGGGGAGGTGTCTCGAGTTCTTTGAAAATCTCGAGCTTACCGAAACCGAGGGGCATATCGCGGGCCAGATCCTCAAGGAGATCGTCTCCAGGCTCAATTTCCTGATGCAGGTGGGCCTCGAGTATCTGACCCTCGAAAGGAAGGCCTCGACCCTCTCCGGCGGCGAGGCCCAGCGGATCCGGCTGGCCACTCAGATAGGCAGCTCCTTAGTCGGGGTCCTCTACATCCTGGACGAGCCGACCATCGGGCTCCATCAGCGGGACAATCAGCGCCTCATCGATACTCTCAAGCATCTAAGGGACCTCGGCAATACCCTCGTGGTGGTGGAGCACGACGAGCAGACCCTGCGTACCGCCGACTACATCGTGGATCTAGGTCCCGGAGCCGGGGTCAACGGGGGCTTCGTTACCGCGGCGGGGACTTTGACCGAGATTATCGACAATCCGGATAGCCTGACCGGGAGCTATCTCCGCGGTGAGAGGGTCATCGAGAACCGGGACGAACGGAGAAAGGGAAACGGCCGAGCCGTCGAGCTCTTCGGGGCCGCCGAGCACAACCTGAAGGAGATCGACGTGCGTATCCCCTTAGGCGTCTTCGCGGTCATAACCGGTGTTTCCGGATCGGGAAAGTCCACCCTCCTCGAGGAGGTCCTCTATCCGGCACTCATGAATAGAATCGGTAAATCGAAACGTACCGAGGGGAAATACCGGGAAATCACGGGGTATGAGCATATTGATAAGATAATCAACATCGATCAGGCCCCTATCGGGCGGACCCCCAGATCGAACCCGGCAACCTACGTGGGGCTGTTTACCCCTATCCGGGATCTCTTTGCATCCCTCCCCGAATCGAAGGCACGGGGGTATAAGCCGGGAAGATTCTCCTTTAACGTGAAGGGGGGACGGTGCAACAATTGCCAAGGCGCGGGAACCATCAAGATCGAGATGCACTTTCTCCCGGATGTCTACGTAACCTGCGACGTGTGCAAGGGGAAGAGGTTCAACAAAGAAACCCTAAATGTACGGTACAAGGGTAAGAACATCTACGAAGTCCTGGAAATGACCGTTGACGACGCCCTCGATTTCTTCGTAAAAATTCCCCCGATCCTCACGAGGCTCCAAACACTCCAGTCGGTGGGTCTCGGTTATATCAAGCTCGGACAATCTGCCCTGACCCTGTCGGGTGGGGAGGCTCAGCGGGTCAAGCTGGCTTTAGAGCTCAGCAAGCGGAATACCGGAAGCACCTTCTACATCTTAGACGAGCCGACCACGGGTCTCCATTTCGAGGACGTGCGAAAGCTTTTGAGCGTCCTGCAGCAGCTCGTCGACAAGGGGAACACCATCGTCCTCATCGAGCACAACCTCGACGTGATCAAACAGGCCGATTATCTTATAGATCTCGGACCCGAGGGGGGCGACGGGGGAGGGCGGGTCGTAGCGGCCGGCACTCCGGAGGACGTTGTCCTTACCCCCGAGTCCCATACCGGAAGATACTTGAAGGAAATGCTCGGTTGAAACTCGTCCGGCCGTCAAACGCCCTTATCTACGCCGCCTTCCTGCTGCTGTTCACGGCGGTGCTGCCGGCGCAGGAGGCGGCCGTCGACGAGGTCGAAACGGAGGACGAGAGCTTTATATCAGAAGCGGTGGCTCTGGCGGTGGAAACCGCCGATTATTACGAGCTTGTCGCGTGGTGCCGAAGACTCGAACTCTCGGAACGGGGGAGCGTCGAGGATCTGAGAGGGCGGTTGTTTACATATTTCGATACCGAGCCCTCCGTACGGGAGAAAGAGACCCGTCGGAGCATCAGTATCGAGTCGGCCCGGAGCACCGAATACTTTACCTTGACGGAAATCGACGAGCGATACGTTGTTATCGAGGGGGATGTCTATATTGTCCTCGAGGACCCGGACCGCCGGAGTACTCATATGATCAGAGCCGACCGGGTCGTCTTTAATCAGGATACCAATCAAATGAGCGCCGAAGGAGGGGTGGAGTACACCCTGGAAGAACAGGACCGCACCGATGTCTTCCGGGGAGATAAGCTTACCTTCGACATCGATACCTGGGAAGGGATCTTTTTCCAGGGATATTCCGAGGCTGAACGGAATATCGAAGGTGAGAGAATTACCTTTCGTTTTTTCGGAGAGGACATTCGACGCAGCAAGGAGAACATCATAACCCTCGAAAAAGGGTATATCACCTCGAGTAAGCCGGAGGATCCCTACTACCAGGTCAAAGCGAAAAAGATTTGGATCCTCGCACCGGGGGAATGGGCCATAGTCAACGCGTCTCTCTACGTCGGTCATATCCCGGTTTTCTACATCCCCTTCTTTTTCAAGAACGGTGATAAGATATTCTTCAATCCGGCGATGGGTTTTTCCTCCGAAAAGGGATTCTTCATGCAGACCACGACCTACTTTCTGGGAAGAAAAGAGGAAACCGAAGAACCCATGTCCTTTCTGCAGCTCGGGGAGGAAGAGGACGAGCAGATAACCGAGATACGCGGTTTATATCTTCGCGAGGATAAAAATATTACCCCCGCCGAAAGGCGCAGGTACGAGTACGCACTGAGCTCCGGTGCATACGGAAAGATCCTCCTCGACCTGTATTCCCGTCTGGGACTGTTCGGGGGCGTGGATATAAACCTCAAAGAGCTTTCCGTTCTGCGGGAGGCCGCTATCTTCGCGGGCGTCGCTAGGAGTAGAGACGTCTACATTTCACCTGAAACCGGATGGTACACCCCGTTTTGGGAGCTCGCTTCGGGGTCCGTAACCGGCAGATGGAATGACGGCTTCCTCTTCTCGACCCTTGTTCCCTTTCGGTACGGCTTCGTTCTCACTCTCGAGCTCCAACATGATGTTTTCGATCTCGAGGCGGATTTCGCCTACTATTCGGATCCCTATTTCCGAAGGGATTTTCTCGACAGGGACGAAGAAATACCCTGGGGAGAGTTCCTGGGTTTTACCGAGGGAGGTGTTTCCATCGGCGGGGAGAGCGAGGATGTCTCCCGCCTCTCCTGGGGACTCACATCACGGGTCCGGATTCCTACACAAAAGAGTAAGCCCTACCTGTCCACCGCCGCAATCACGAATCTGAAAACGAATCTTACCTGGAAGACGAAGGAAACCGATACCACCGGTACAGCGGGTCTCGATCCCGCTCTCCCCGGGTACGTTCCCGAATCGAATCGGACCGCCTATTCTTTTCCTTTGAAGCGGTTCTTTTACCCCGACAGCTTTCTGCTTCCCGCGGCCTCGGCAGAGATATCCGGTAACCTCTTCGATACGGCACGAAGTCGGGATAGGCGGCAGGAAAAGGCCGGATTATCCGACGAATTTCCTGAAAAACCGCCGGGGAAGGGGTTCATACCCCCGCAGGCGGCCGTTCCGGAGAAAGCCGTGGAGACTGAAGAAGTCTATGCCCCTCCGAGAAGAAGACCGGATGCCGAGCTTCCCCGGAAACCGACGGGACGGCCCTACACCCACTCCCTCGGATACCGCATCCTCCCCGGCATCGATCTGGACAGCAGGTTCTCGTCGGAAGACTGGAGCAAACCGAACGAAGTCGATTACGGTATAGAGTATTCTCTCCTCAATACTCGGGGAGATTTGAGCTTCACCTATTCCGGAAAGATCTACGAGAATTTCTTTACCTACAGCGATACGATTTCCCTCTCGGGGCAATTCCGCAGCCACTTCAATCGGGGAACAGGAGTCGGTGACGAAACCTGGGAGTCTTTTCTCACTTCCGATTACGAGAACACCGAGCTCGAGGTCACGAACACCTTCGATCTCAAAACCATGCCCTTTTCGGCGGGGTGGTATCTGGAAAAATCGTATATCTCCTATACCTTGGGCACGGTGTTGCTCAAGCGGGATTTTATCTATGTCGACCCGGAAAATGTACCGGTCTATCACAACCTCTTTACCCGGTGGACGAAGGAGTTTATCTCGGAGCATCAAACGGAGTTCGTTCTTCTTCCGGAATTTTTCGGCAATGAGCAGCGCTTCTCCTTGAGATACACCCTTCCTCCGCTGGATCAGGAATTCGCATGGGAAACGGTGCTTACCACGGGGCCTCTTGTATCAAAGCTCAACTGGGAGTTCGGCGAGTACCCTTCGGATCCGAGCAGCCCCGCTACCTCGCCGAGGATATGGGAGCCAAGGCCGGTTCGGCTTCTCGAGACCTTGACACTAGGGAATTTCTTGACTCTGAAGCAGCTCTTTTCCTTCAGCCTCAAATACGTACGGTTCAAGTCGAGTGAAACTGTAGTCGAAGCTTCGTTTCTCGAGGGTAATCTCGGCGGAACTCAGAAGCTCATCTTCGGAGTACCCGACGAGGACGAGCTCCCGGGCACTCCCTTCTTCTACGGAAATCCCTACGAATGGACGAGCATCCTCGATGTCTGGTGGTTCCATGTCCAATACACCATGAGACGGGCCTTTCCTTATACCTTCGACACCAGTCAAGGGTGGATCCAGGGAGCCGGGGAGATCTTTCAGCCCGAGAGGTTCAAAGCGTGGATCGACTACTCCAGAGATTTCGAGCCGATGTGGAAGAACCGCATCCGGATGAGCCTCGATTTTTCCACTGTCTGGAATATGGACTTGATTCGATTTACCGAATCCACGTGGACATTTAATCTTGGATTTACCTTTGAAATCCACAAATTCCTCGATCTTTCGATAAGCCTGTCCAGCGAGAATAGAGACGTCTTTCGCTATTTTCCCTTATACGCCGATACTGTCGGAGTCGACCATGTAAATATTATAACCGATCTCCTCAAATCGGTGAATGTTTTCAATACGCGGCATCGGCGTGAAAGCTTCTTCAACGCCAAGCGGGCCACTATAAAAGCGGTCCACGACATGAGGGACTGGGACCTCACCTTCGAATACGTGGGAGAACCCATCTTGACCACTGATCCGACAGGCTTTAAGTTCTATGAGTGGACTTCGAGCATTTCCATTTTTCTCAAATGGAGTCCGATACCGGAAATCAAGCGGGAGGTCGTATACGAAAGCAAGGAATGGAGTTACTAGAGCCGTTGATCCATCTTCTTGACTTATCTTGATGCTCGGGGATACACTTGACCGGAGAGGTAGTCGCAGACAAAAAACATGACAATTGTTCTTGAAAATCAAAAGCTTCTGGGTGATCTATGCGGGGCAAATGATAGGAATCTCAGAACCATCGAAAAACTCATCGACGAGCAGGTCTTTTCGCGAGGCAACGAGCTCTACATACTCTCCGAAGATGAGGAAAAGCAGGAAATATTCAGAGAATTGGTAACTCAGCTCAAGGAGCACACCCGCATGGGCCACGTCCCGGGGCCCGATCTGATCGAATCGATTTACAGGTCCAGTGCCGCCGGTGAAAAGGAAAAGACCGACAGTATCCGGGAGAACAATATATCCATTCCCGGGTCGATCAAGATATTCCCGAAATCGTACCACCAGGCCGATTACATCCGGGCCATGAGGGAAAACGATATCGTTTTTTCCATTGGACCGGCGGGAACCGGAAAAACCTATTTGGCCATTGCCTACGCCTTGGAGTACGTCCTCTCCAAGCGAAAGAACCGGCTCATCCTGACCCGTCCGGTCGTAGAGGCGGGGGAGAATCTGGGTTTTCTGCCCGGTGATCTGACCCAAAAAATCAGCCCCTATCTCCGTCCCCTCTACGATGCAATGGACGCCTGCATACCGGTGGATATGATTTCCCGGCTCGAGGAGAACCGCATTATCGAAATAGCACCCCTTGCGTACATGAGAGGAAGGAGCATCAACAACAGCATCATCATCCTCGACGAGGCTCAAAATACAACCCGTGAACAGATGAAGATGTTCCTGACCAGGATCGGCAATAATTCCCAGACCATCGTCACCGGGGACGTAACCCAGATAGACTTACC
>CAZXMO010000047.1:2198-28690 GCA_964641125.1 uncultured Spirochaetales bacterium | reverse complement strand
CCACGAAGAGCTCGGAAGATTTCCCGCCGTCGTCGAGGACGAGGAACCCCTCCATCTGCTGGTTTCCGATTACCCGAGGTATGTGGTAATATAGCTGCGTAAAAGGAGGCGCCCATGATAGGCGGAAAAACGGAAAAGGATAAGAGCGGTACCCGGGCATTGTCCTTTCTCCCCGATTTGAGCCTCTGGTACGACTGGCACTCCTCCCGGGGAACATTGCCTGGCGAGTTCGCGGGAAAGAGCCTCTCCGCCGTCGCCGCGGGGTTGGGGGTACGCGGATGGATCCCCTGCGTCCCGTGGCACGCCGAATTCCGGGAGCTCGAAGTGAGCATCGACCGGGGGGAGACCGAGATAGTCCGGACCGTCCGAACCTCGAAGGGGACGCTTACATCCCGCTGGGTCTTGGGTCCCGACGGAGACTGGTGGCAGAGCGAATACCCGGTCAAGACGGAGGGGGACCTGGACGCCGCTTCCGAGTACTGCCGGGCGAAGGTCTACAGCCTGCGGGAAAACGTCTCCTGGGCGGCCGCCGCCGCTGACCCGGAATCCGATATCCTTGCGATACGCCTTCCTCAGCAGCCCTTCTCCGAGATCATCCATGATCTGTTGGGATTCGACGAGGGAATCATCATCCTCATGCAGGAGGGGGAGAGTATCGGCGAGCTTACCGGCCTGCTCGAAAAATCCTACATAGATCTCATCGCTTCTCTCATCGCCTCTCTCTCGGACGGAACCCTCGACACGGATCCGTCCGGTGATCAGGGAGAGATCGTATTCTACTCCCCCGACAACCTGGACGCCAACTTCATAATGCCCGATCAATTCGACCGGTATCTTCGCGGCGGCTATGAACGAACCCTCGAGCGACTCCACGGGGCGGAGTACGGCCTGGCCGTTCACATAGGGGGATATGTGCGTCCCCTTCTTTCCCCGCTCGGCGATGTCGGGATCGATATTCTCCAGGGGATCTCAGGTCCTCCCCAGAGCGACGCGACTCTGTCCGAAGCGCGGGAGCTCGCCGGACCCGGCCCACTCCTGTGGGGCGGGATTCCCCAGGATCTCGTACTCCCGGCGGCAGATCCGAAAGAGCTGGAAGATACGGCCGGGGAGGTCAAGCGCCGCTGCATCGAGGACGGGAGGATGGTGGCGGGGATCTCCGACAAGGTTCCCGTGGAGGCCGATCTCGAAAAGCTCAGATTTCTACGTAACTTTTTTAAAAATAGTACGTAATCCGAGGACCGCGGAACAGCTTCGTCCCGATCCCTTGCCGTCGGCATCCGTGAACAGTACATTAACACTATGAAACTCCTTCTAAGAATTGCGGCAACGCTCGTGATCCTCGCCGCGCTTACAGGCGGCCAGGTGTCCTCCCAGACCGGAGCTTCCGAGGCATTCGAAGAACGGGCCGACGAGCGTGAGAGGATGGTGGAGAGGACTATAGTCCGGAGGGGGGTGGACGACCCCCGAGTCGTCCGGGCGATGAAAAAGGTCCCCCGTCACGAGTTTGTCCCCGATGATTCGAAGCGCCTCGCCTACGCCGACAGGGCCCTTCCCATCGGACACGGTCAGACTATTTCCCAGCCCTATATCGTCGCCTACATGACCGAACTCCTCGATATCGAGAGGGGGGACAAGGTTTTAGAGATCGGGACAGGAAGCGGATACCAGGCGGCGGTCCTCGCGGAGATAACCGATCGGGTTTACACCGTTGAGATTATCGGGGAACTTGCCGAATCGGCCCGGCGGCGGCTCGACCGGCTCGGTTATACCGAAGTGGAGGTACTCAACGCCGACGGCTACTACGGGTGGGAGGAGCATGCCCCCTACGACCGTATTATCGTCACCGCCGCGGCGGGTCACGTGCCGCCCCCCTTGATCGATCAGCTCGTAGCCGGCGGCGGGATCATCATCCCCGTCGGGGGAATATATCAAACCCAGAACCTGACTTTGATCCGGAAAGCCGCCGACGGCGGGATCACCACCGAGCAGCTCCTGCCGGTCCGCTTCGTCCCCTTTACCGGCGAGGCGTTGGAGTAGATGCCGGACACCCTCGACCGGCGCACCGTGTTTTTCTCGGCCGGGTCGGTGTTTTTTCTTTCTCTCTTCGTTCTGAGTTATCAGATCGGGCTCATGAAGGGTCTTTCGACGGTCAACTACAGCCATTTCGCGAATCTCATCATCAGCCTTGCTCTTCTGGGGTTCGGTACGAGCGGAACTTTCCTCGTCCTCTTTCCCTTAAGGAAGCGTTTGAATCCCCGTACCGTTGTTCCGGTCTTCTTCGTCCTTCTGATTGTATCGATACCCCTGGCCTACTATGCCGCGGTGAATCTCGATCTGGATATTCAATACCTCTTCTACAGCTACAGGCAGATCCTTCTCTTTCTCCTTCATGTCTTTCTCTTGTTTCTCCCCTTCTTTTTTACCGCCGTGTTGATTGCGGTTTCCTTTTCCCTGTACACCGAGAAAATTCCCCTTCTGTACGGGGCAAATCTCTTCGGAAGCGGACTCGGCGGCATCCTCGTCTTAGGTGTCATGACCTTCGTTGCACCGGTGTATCTCCCCTTCAGGCTCCTGAGTATGGTCTTCCCCGCGGTAATCCTGTGGGTGATGGGGAACCCGCCTCAGAAACGGTGGCCGGCGGCGGCGGGGTTGATAGCGGCGCTCATCTTCGTGACCGCGTGGTCGATTGTGACACCGGGAATCCGGAGCGATCCTTACAAAGACATCTCCTTTATCCGCCGCCTCGAACGGCAGGGGGACGCACGGCTCGTCTATTCCGACACCGGACCCGCGGGGACGGTCGAGCTGTACGAGTCCCCGAGCTTCCACCATACCTTCTTCGCTTCTCCCGGTACCCGACACGTTCCCCCGGAGCAGCTCATGATCATGAAAAACGGCAATGCCGCAGGGTTTGTTTTTAGGACCGACAGGATCGATGAAGCCGCGGTCATGGCGGACACGCCCCAGTCGATACCCTATCGACTCCTTTCGGAGATGGGAGAGGTCGAGGGCGGCCCGTCCGCCGCCGGTCTCGGCGATGTGCTCATATTGGGCGAAACCGGAGGAGCCAATCTGTGGCTCGCCCTCATGTACGGCGCCCGGTCGGTGACTCTAGTGCAGGAAAGCCCGGATTTGGTAGAAATCTGGAGAGAGGTCCTTCCCGGGCTGGGAACGGAAATCTTCCTGAGGGAGAAGGTGAGGATAGTGGCTGAAAATCCCAGGCTCTTTCTCAAACGGAGCGGCCGAAGCTTCGACATCATTCACCTCGCCGGGACCGAGGCGATGCCCGCGGTTCAGCCGGGACTGTACACTTCTTCCGAGAACTATCTGTTGACGGTCGAGGGAATAGGTGAGTGCCTTCGTCTCCTCAATCCTTCGGGATGCATAACTATCACCCGGGGCATGCAGACCCCGCCTAAGGACAACATCAAGATCCTCTCTCTCTTCGAGGCGGCCCACAGGAATCGGGCCGCGGCAAGAGCCGGGGAAGCTCCCGCCGCAGGCCGGCACGTGCTTCAGAGCAAGAACTACCTGGCGGTAAATACCCTCCTGTTTCGAAACTCCGTAAGCAAGGCTTTCCTGGGAGAATATCTCGAGATTCTCGACTCCCTCGGAATGGATGCTGAGTGGTATCCGGGTATCGAGAGTTCCGCCGTACGGCAGCGCCACGTCGTGCCGGGGCCCGAGGGAAGCTCCTATTCCTACTACCATCAGGCGGCCCGGGAGATCCTGACCGGGAATGCGGAAGGGTTTATTCGAAGCTGGAGGTTCGCGGTTGATGCCCCCACCGACGACCGGCCCTACTTCCACAACTTTTTCCTCTGGCGAAGCGCCCGCTCGATAATAGACGCGTACGGATCGAGGTGGTTCCGTTCCTCCGAGCTCGGGTACCTCCTTTTGGTGTTTACTTTCGCGGGTATCGGTATAGCCGCCTTCGTATTTATTCTCCTCCCCCTCCTGATCCGGCGGAGCCGGGAGCGCCGCGGGGACACCAAAGGCCGGGGCGGGATGTACCTCTTCTTCGGATGTATCGGAATAGGATTCATGCTGGTGGAGATGGTGAATATTCACAAGCTCGGAGTATTCCTCGGCAATCCGGTGGTAAGCGTCGCGGCGGTGATCACCTCGATCCTTGTCTTTTCGGGGATAGGGAGCACGCTCCAGGGAATGATCCCTCTCGTACCGGGGCGGAGGATCGGAATCGCCGGAGCCGCGGTGACGGTACTGTTCGGAGTTTCTCTGGTCTCTTTCAATCCCCTCGTAAATATCCTCGCGGGCACCGGACTGGCGGTACGGTTCACCGCTTCGGTCTTATTCATTGCACCGTATTCCTTTTTCATGGGATGGTTCTTCGCCTCCGGAATCGAGATACTCCACCGGGCCGGGGACGATGCGGGGGTGCCCTTGGCCTGGGGGATAAACGGATTCGCCTCGGTCGCGGCGGCACCCCTGGCGACTCTTCTCTCCATGGAAATCGGCTTTACTCTCGTGCTCGTCTGCGCGGCGGGCCTCTACATCGCCGCCGCCTCGATCGGATTTCTGACCGGTACCGGCGGTCCGGTGAACGAACGGCCTGCCCGACTCTCCCTTTAAAATTAATAATTAATAAAGGTTTACAGATAAAAAAAGTGGGCGTAGACTCTAGGGAGAAACTATACTTTAAGGAGGTACACTATTGGAAAAGATCAATGCTTCTTTCCTGGACGAGCGATCCAAAGAGAGGATCCATCAGGCTTCGCTCCAGGTACTCGAGAAGACCGGTATTCTTCTCGGACGAAGCGACGGGCGTGCTTTCGAGCTCCTCATGGACGCCGGGGCTACTCTCGATAAAGACGGACGGGTCTTGATACCCGCCGCTCTCGTGGAATCAGCCCTCGACACGGCGCAAAAAGGATTCCAACTCTACACCCGCGAAGGGGAACCTTCGCTTATGGTTGCAAACGGCAACACCTATTTCGGACCCGGATCGGATTCCCTGTACAACTACAACAAGGAAACCGGACGGCTCTTTCCCACCGACGACGCGGATATTCCTAGGAGCTCATCGCTTAAGGATATTCAGGATAATGTCCGGATCGCCGACGCCCTGGGATACGACTTTATCATGTCCATGTCGCTTCCCCACGACGTGGAGCCTAAGAAGCTGTATCCGACGGTATTCGCGGAGGTGATCAAGAATACCCGCAGGCCGCTGGTCTTCACCTCGACCCGAACCGAGGAGATACAGGCTGTCTACGATCTTGCGTGCATTGTGGCGAATGCTCCGGAAGAACACCCCTTCTACGTAGCCTATCTCGAGCCGATCTCGCCGCTCAGGTTCGATCGGACCGTCACCAAGAGGCTCATCTACTGTTCCGACCGGAACATTCCCGTCGCCTTCGCGCCCGGGGCCAACTGCGGGGGAGGCGCCCCGATAACCCCTGAGGCGGGAGTGGTGCAGGGGAACGCGGAAAGTCTCGCGGGGCTCGTCATCGCGACGCTTAACAATCCGAACACCCGGTTCATCTACGGTGCCAATACCTCGGCGATGGACATGAACACCATGATCGTCTGTTACGGAGCGCCGGAATGGTTCAAGACGGTGGCTATGTACGCGGAGATGGGCAGGTACTATTCTCTTCCGAGCTGGGGGACCGCGGGCTGTACCGATGCAAGGGTCATCAACGCCCAGGCGGGCCTCGAAGTCTACGAGGGAATTCTCACCGCGATCCTCTCCGGCAGCACCATGGTCCACGACGTCGGTTTTCTCGGACACGGAGAGGTCTATCATCCCGGACTCCTGGTCCTCGCCAAAACGATGATCGAGCGGGCCCGGCATCTCTTCGAGAAACCCGATCTCTCCGACGGCCGGCTGGCCTTGGATGTGATCGACAATGTCGCCCGGCATCCAGGCTATCTCTACCTCGCCCACGAGCACTCCACCGAGTACTTCCGGGAAGCGCTGTGGCTCGCCCCGCGGTTCTTCGAGAAGGGACTCATGGAGGACTGGGACCCCAACAAGTTTCAGAATCAGCTCCTCGACGAGGCAAACCGGATCCTTTCAGAATGCACACCCGACACGCCTATACGGTCCCGAGTGGACGACATCGACCGGTATTTAAAGGAAATGTGGATCGCCTACGAAGATGAAGAGATCGCCTAACTAAAGTAACAGCCGTCATGCCCGCATCGCCTTGTGGTGCGGGCTTGAGTACTTTTACGTCCTGCAGTCTTTTTCAATATACAAAAATGTTCTATCTTGGAGGCATGTTCGCCTTCAGAAGATTCCTCTATGCTCTCATTCTCATTCTCATTGTGATCGCCGGCGGGACGGTGGGGTACTCCCTTATCGAGGGATGGTCTTTTCAACAGAGCCTCTACATGACCTTTATCACCATCTCCACCGTGGGTTACGGGGAGGTCCAGCCCCTGACCGACGCGGGACGAATATTTACTATGATATTTATCATCCTTGGGCTCATGACGATCGGTTTTGCCTTGACCACCCTTATATCGTTCATCTTCGAAGGCCAATTTCTTACCACCATGAAGGAGCGTCGCATGAAGCGGTTTTTATCGGTCATCAGAGACCATTTTATTATCTGCGGTTTCGGAGACGTCGGCAGGGAGACGGCGGAAGAATTCATAAGAAAGAAGATTCGTTTCCTCGTCGTGGATAATGACATATCCGAGGCGGACACGTCCCGCTACTCGGATGTAGGCTTCATCGTCGGAGATGCCACCGAGGAGGAGTTCCTCAAGGAGGCCCGCATCGAGAGGGCGAGGGGACTTATTTCCTGTCTGCCCGACGATCAGCAGAACGTCTTCGTTGTGCTCACCGCCCGGCAGCTCAATCCCTCCCTGATGATCGTCTCGAAGGCCTCCGACGAGCGGACGGTAAACAAGCTGCAGACGGCCGGCGCCGACCGGGTCATCTCCCCGAAGCAGATAGCCGGCCGCAGGCTTGCCGCGGTAAGCATCCGTCCCTCCATCGTCAGTTTCCTAGAGGTGTTGAGCTCCGGCGGGGACGAATCGGTCCGGATCGAGTCGATCCGGGTGGTAAAAAACTCGCCCCTGATCGGGAAGTCCCTGAAGGAAAGCAACATCGGCCAGCACACCGGAGCGGTCATCATCGGAATATTAGGCGCCGACGGACAGGCCCGGATGAACCAGACTTCCCTAGCGACCCTTTCCTCGATCGAGCTCGAGGTAGGGAACGAGCTCATCGCCTTAGGCAACGAAGAACAGATAACGAGTCTCGAGAAATTCGCCGCCGGTCGGGCCTAAAAAACGGCACCGGCCGGGAGGTCAGTCCGTCATATCACCGGGGCAGTAGATCCCCCCCTTGCTCAACACGGGATGGACGGTCAAGTCGGGAGAGTACCGCCCCGAAACCGGCTTCTTGCCGAGGGCCTCGGCCATGGAGCGGACGTGATGGGGGCCCGCTCCGCAGCAGATTCCTATAAAGTCGATCCCGATTTCCCGGGCGAAGTCGGCGAACTCCGCCATTTCGTAGCGGGTGTGCTGGAAGGGGTCGAGGGCGCAGGGAAAGGCCCGCTCCCCGTTTTCGAGACGGAGATCCTGGAAGTAGGGGTGTTCCTCGTTCGTCCGGTAGGGGACCGGAAGGGCGGCCATGTGACCGTCGAGGCGTTCACGGATCTCCCGGAGGTAAGAGTTCATGGTTGCGGGGCCCCGCCCGCAGTTGAGACCCGTGATATCAGCCCCTTCCTTTTCGATCGCTTCGCAGGCGTCGGCCCAGGAATACCCGTCGAGGCTCCGCTCACAGGTGGGAATGAAACCGATCATGACGGGAAGCCCTGAAGCCTTCCCCGCTTCTAAGGCCAGGCGGGCTTCGCCCAGGTGGCTGAAGGTTTCGGCGATTATGAAGTCGGCCCCTTCTTCTTTCGCCCAGGCGCACTGCTCATCGAATATGGGCATGATCTTGTCCCGGGAACCTTTCTCATCATCGGGATCGTAGAGCCAGGTGTTGCTCAGGTTTCCGGCGACCAGGGCGTCACCTTCGTCGGCCGCCTTCCGGGCGAGCTTTAAGGCCTCCCGGTTCAGCCGTTCCAGGAGGTCGAGCTTTCCGGCGGATCTAAGCTTTTCCCGGTGGCCGTAGTAGGTAAAGGCCACCATGATGTCGGACCCGGCGTACAGGAAATCCCGGTGGAGCCGGAGTACCGCATCGGGGTGTTCGAGGACCACCTCGGGAATGAAGGGGCCCGCCTTGACATAGCCCCGCCGTTCGAGCTCGAAGAGATACCCCTCCGCGCAGAGTATCGGTCCTTCCTGAAGCCGCTCGAGTATTCCTTTGGTGTTCGCCATCATTCCTCCTCGTGTTGTCTCCGCACTATCCTCATGGCCGCCTTTCTCGGGAGGAACCGGGGGAGAACCGCGGATAGCTTGTTGAAAAGTCCCGGGACCGCGACAAGCTTTCCCGCGAGCATCTTCTGATATCCGTATTTTGCGACCGAATACGGATCCATTACCGCGAACTTTTTCATGAGGCGGATATTCTCATTTCCCGCTCGACTCTGAAACCCGGTGTCCGTCGGTCCCGGACAGAGGGTGGTGATTGTCACTTCGGAATTCCTGATCTCTTCGGCGAGGGAATCCGAAAAAGCCAAGACGTAATGTTTCGAAGCGTAGTAGACCGACATCAGGGGACCCGGATAGAAGGCCGCCGTGGAGGCGACGTTCAGGACCCGTCCCCGGTTCCTCTCGATCATACCGGGCAGGAAGCTATGAGTGAGTCCGGTAAGGGCATGGATATTGACCGCTATAATCGCCGCCTGCTTGTCCCAATCGGTCCGGATGAAGGGAGCGAAAGTTCCGAACCCGGCGTTGTTGATAAGGATCTCGACTTCAATATTCTTATCCCGAAGAGCTTCGAGAATTTCCTTAGGTGCTTCGGGATCGTTCAAGTCCTTCTCGAGGACTTCCACGGTAATGCCGTGGGCATTCTCGAGCTCCCCTTTGAGCTCTCGCAGAGCATCTCCTGAACGCGCGACCACAACCAAATCCCCGTGGTGTTCCGCGTGGACCCGGGCGAGTTCCCGGCCGATACCGCCGGATGCGCCTGTTACGAGGGCCGTGTTTTTCATAGGTTCCTCCCTCTTCAAAATACACAATCCGGCGGTAAACGTCGAAAAAAAGAAAAAAAATCGAAAAAACCGACCGCACAGTCGGTTTTTTATTGACACCTCGATCCCTCCGTTCCATAATGGGCGGACCGTCGATTCTACCCGGAGTAACATCGGGCGGCGGTACTACTGGAGGTAGGGATGAAAAGGATTGCAACGAGTTTCGTAGTGCTTCTGCTCTTAGCGGGAGTCATAATGTCCGGATGTAAAAAGGAAGAATCCGCGGAGGCCGGGAGCGAAGCCGCCGCCGAAAAAGAGACGGAAGCGGTAATTTCCGATCAGCCTATCAAGATAGGGGCTATTTTCGCGGTCACCGGCGGTGCCTCGTTCCTGGGGGCTCCGGAGGCGAAGACCGCGGAGATGATAGTCGAGGATATCAACTCTTCCGGAGGGGTCCTGGGAAGGCCCATCGAGCTGATCATCAAAGACTCCGGAGGCAGTCCCGAGAAGGCTATCTCTTTTGCCAAACAGCTCATCGAGGAAGAGCGGGTAACCGCTATCATCGGACCGAGCACCAGCGGCGAGACCATGCAGATCAAAGAGCTCTGTCAGAAGGCGGAAACCGTCCTCGTTTCCTGTGCCGCGGCGGAGGCTATTGTCGATCCGGTGGCTTCCTACGTCTTCAAGACGCCGCAGAAGGACTCCTACGTCGCACGCTGGATCTTCCAAACCATGCAGGAAATGGATATATCCCGGATCGGGGTCGTTGCCGCCAATACCGGTTTCGGAAACGCCGGAATGGGACAGCTCGAGAAGTACGCCCCCGAGCACGGCATCGAGATCGCCGTGGGCGAGACCTACGACAGTGCGGCTACCGATTTGACTTCGGTACTCACAAAACTCAAGGCCCAAAATGTCCAGGCGGTGGTCAACTGGTCTATAGTTCCGGCCCAATCGATAGTGCCCAAGAACATGAAGCAGCTCGGCATGGACGTGCCCCTCTTCCAGAGCCACGGCTTCGGCAATATCAAGTACGTGGAGGCCGCGGGAGAGGCCGCGGAGGGAATTATCTTCCCCTGTGGGCGCCTTTTAGCCGCTGAAAAGCTTCCCGATTCGAATCCCCAAAAGGAGACCCTGGTCGAATACAAGACCATGTACGAGAGGAAGCACAACGAAGAGGTAAGCACCTTCGGCGGACACGCCTACGATGCGATCATGCTGGCTATCGAGGCGATTCGGGGAGCGGGGACCGACGACCGGCCGGCGGTACGGAGCGCCTTAGAGGACATCCGCGGCTTTCCCGGGACCGGCGGGGTTTTCAACTTTTCTCCCGAGGACCACAACGGTCTGGGAATGGACTCCATCGTGATGCTTACCGTACGGGACGGCGAATTCGAGCTGTACGAGTAGATACAACCCTAAGCTATACTCATGAACGGCTCGGTTCTCGTACAGTACATCTTCGCCGGGATCACCGTGGGAAGCATCTACGCGGTGGTGGCTATCGGGTTCAACATAATCTATAACGCCACCGGCATTATCAACTTCGCCCAGGGTGAGTTCGTGATGCTCGGAGGGATGATCGGGCACACCTTTGTCGGGATCATGCCCCTCTATCTCGCGGTACTCGCCGCGGTGGTAATCACCGCCGCGGTGGGCTCGGGAATCGAGCTCGTCTTTATCCGGAGCCTCAAGAGTCCCTCGGTGCTTCGGATGATTATTGTCACCATCGGGCTTTCCATCCTCATCAGGGAGGCGGCGCTCCATATCTGGGACGAGCAGGTGAGGGCGATGCCTTTCTTTTCCGGGAGCGAGATCTCCTCGATCAATATTCTTGGGGCGCACATCTCCCCTCAGGTCCTGTGGGTATTAGGGGCCACCGCCCTCGTGGTGGCGGGGCTGTACCTCTTCTTCACCTTCACCCTGACCGGACAGGCCATGAGGGCCTGCGCGGACAACCGGAATGCCGCGAGCCTGTGCGGTATCAACACCCGGAGCATGGTGAACCTCGCATTTGTTCTGAGCGCCGCAACAGGGGCCTTAGCGGGGTGCGTTACTTCGCCCCTGACCCAGACCAGCTACATCATGGGGGCCGATCTGGCCGTCAAGGGGTTTACGGTGGCCATCTTGGGCGGCTTGGGAAACAGCATGGCCGCGGTTGCGGCGGGACTTTTATTGGGAATACTGGAATCCTTTTCGGTTTCCCTGATGCCCATGGCATATCAGGACGTCATCGCCATCCTGGTCCTCCTTGTCGTGCTCGTGGTGAGGCCGAGCGGACTCTTCGGGTCGAAACAGACCGCGGCGCTCAAGGCATATTAGGAGGAGTATGGACGCGAAGCGATATCTGCCGGTAGCCGCCCTTATCGCGGCGGTTATAGTCATTCAGCTCCTGACCGCGGCACTGGACTCCGCCTATTACCTGACCCAGCTGACTATGGCCGCCTACTACTCCCTCACGGCGGTAGGGCTCTGCGTTTTCATGGGGTACGCCGGGCAGATTTCCCTAGGCCAGGCCGGTTTCTTCGCCATAGGCGGGTATGCCACCGCCACTTTGACTACCCTAAACCTCGTGGAATACCGCGGGACGGCAGCGGCGGAAACGCTGACACGCCTTAGAATTCTCTCCCCCGGACAGGATCTCTACGGGAACGACATCCTCGCGGCGGCACCCTGGGCGGCGGCCCTGGCCGCCGTACTCATCACCGTTGCGGTCGCCGTTCTGATCGGCCTGCCTCTCCTCAAGCTCAAGGGACACTATCTGGCCATGGCGACCCTGGGGTTCGGAATCATCATCTATCGGACGGTTCTAGGGACCGACCTGTTCGGTGAGGCCGACGGAATTACCGGGGTCCCCGGATTTCCCTTGGTCTTCGGTCTCGAGGCGGGGAGCGATTTCGATGCCCGGCTGGAAAATTATTATCTGGCCTGGGGATTGGTGGTTATCGGTATGGTGCTCATCGTCAACCTCATCCGCTCCCGGACAGGAAGGGCCCTCCGTTACCTCCACGGGAGCGAAGAGGCCGCCGCTGCAATGGGGATCGATACCGCCCGATTCAAGCTTGCCGTCTTCGTTCTGGCGGCGGTCTACGCCTCGGTTTCGGGAATCTTTTTGACCCACTACAACGCCGGAATAGGGCCCTCCGAGGCTACGGTGATGAAGTCGGTCCGGTACGTTGCCGTCGTCGCCGTCGGGGGAATGGCCAATATCTGGGGGGCCCTGATCATGGGGACACTTCTCAACTTCCTGAGCCTCCGCGGTGTTTTCGGCTCCTATGACGATGTCGTCTTCGGGGCCATACTTATCGGCATCATGATCTTCGCTCCCGAGGGAATACTCAAAACACCCGCCGTGCGGAGGATTCTCCTCGAGGCGCGGAAGCGGGTCTCCCGGATAATCGGGCGAATTACAGGGAGGCGTCATGCCTCTTCTTGAGTTAAGCGATATGAGCAGACACTTCGGAGGGATCCGGGCGGTGGACCGGGTCTCCCTGGAGGTGCCCGCGGGAATCATCCAGGCGATAATCGGTCCGAACGGAGCGGGAAAGACCACCCTGTTCAACTGCATAACCGGAGCGCTGCCCCTTACCGGGGGAAGGGTTGTCTTCAAGGAGACCGACATCACAGGGCTCAAACCCCACCTGATCGCCTCCCGGGGGATCTTCCGAACCTTTCAGAACCTGAAGCTCGCTTCGCATATGACGGTGCTGGAAAACGTGATGATCGGCAGGCACGTGCGTACCCGCTCCGGATTCTGGGCGGGGATGCTCAATGTCCCCTCTACCTGGCGGGAGGAGCGGAAGATTCGGGACGATGCCCGGGGCAATCTCGATTTTGTCGGTATTGGTGATATCGCCGATACCGCGGTGGGGGGCCTTCCCTTCGGAAAGCAGCGGGCCGTGGAGTTCGCCCGTGCCCTCGCGGGGGATCCGGAGCTTCTCCTTCTCGACGAACCGGCTTCGGGACTCAACATCTACGAGACCGAGGAACTCGCCGAAATCATCCTCCGGATCAAGGACAGGGGAATTACCATTCTCTTGGTGGAGCACGACATGTCCCTGGTCATGGAAATTTCCGACCGGATCGGGGTGCTCGATTTCGGGAGGCTCGTCGCATCGGGGACCCCCGCCGAGGTGCAGCGGGATGAGAGGGTTATCGAAATATACTTAGGCGGTGACGATGCTTAGGGTACGGAACTTGGAAGCGGGATACGGAAACCTCCGGGTCCTCAAAGGGATAACCCTTCACGTCCGCCCCGGCGAGATCGTGACCATCATCGGAGCGAACGGGGCGGGGAAGACCACACTCTTGAATACTCTCTCCCGGCTCATCGTTCCCACCGCCGGGGAGGTCCTCTTCGGGGGCGTCTCCGTCGAGGGGGACCGGCCGGAGAGTGTCGCCCGACGGGGGTGCGTCCTCGTCCCCGAGGGAAGACAGCTCTTTTCTACCATGACGGTGCGGGAGAACCTCATCCTCGGGGGATACGTTGTTCAGCGGAAGGAGAGGGGAGCCCCTGGTGGTCTCGAGAGGGTCTTTGAGCTCTTTCCCCGTCTCGCCGAGCGGCACCATCAGCTTGCCGGCACCCTCTCGGGAGGAGAACAGCAGATGGTCGCCATCGGGCGGGCCCTTATGGCGGAGCCTAAGCTGATCATGATGGACGAGCCGTCGATGGGACTGGCTCCGCTTATCGTGAAGGACATCTTTCGCATCATCGGCGAGCTCAAACGTTCGGGAACGACCATCCTTTTAATCGAGCAGAATGCCCGGGCGGCCCTCGGGATCGCCGACCGTGGGTATGTGATGGAGACGGGGAGCCTCATCCTCGAGGGGAGCGCCGGAGAGCTCCTCGAGAATAACGATGTCCGCCGGGCGTATCTCGGAAAGGACTACCGCAGGATCGATGAATTAGGGGGCTTATGATGATGTATACGAGAGAGTACGAATCCATGGACCGGGAGGATCTGACCCAGCTCCAGATAGAGAGGCTGCAGCTGACCTTGAACCGGGTATACAGGAACGTCGCCTTCTACAACGACCTCTTCGACCGGGGCTGCGTGAATATCGAAGGGATAAAGAGCCTAGACGACCTGAAACTCCTTCCCTTTACGACACAGGAGGACTTGCGAAAAAGCTACCCCTACGATATGTTCGCGGTGCCCTTGAAGGACATCGTCCGGATCCACTCTACCTCGGGGACTACCGGAAAGCCGATCGTGGTGGGATACACCAAGACCGACATCGCCCTGTGGAGCTCTTTAGTCGCCCGGGTCCTAGTCGCCGCGGGGGTAACCGAGCACGACTTTATCCAGATCGCCTTCAACTATCACCTCTTTACCGGGGGGTTCGGTTTTCACTACGCCGCCGAAAAGATCGGTGCGTCGGTTATCCCCTCGTCGAACTCGGAGATCCGGAAGCAGATTACCATAATGCGGGACTTCAAGACTTCGGTCTTAGTCAGCACCCCCGGCTTCGCCCTCCATATCGCGGCCCTTCTACAAGAGGAGGATATCCATCCGGAAACTTTGAACCTCAAGATAGGCTCCTTCGGCGCCGAGCCGTGGAGCGAGAGCCTGCGCGGCGAGATAGAAAGGACTCTGCACATCGATGCCTACGACAACTACGGGATAACCGAGGTAATCGGTCCGGGAGTGGCCTACGAATGCGCTGAGAAGAACGGTCTCCACGTCAACGAGGACCACTTCTTAGTCGAGGTTATCGATCCCGAGACCCTCGAGCCCCTCCCCTTAGGCGAAAAGGGTGAGCTGGTTTTTACCACCCTGACCAAGCTCGGATTTCCCTTGGTCCGCTACCGGACCGGGGACATCTCCCGAATCATCCCCGAAGAGTGCCCCTGCGGTCGCACTCTGGTGCGGATGGAGAAGGTAACCGGCCGTACCGACGACATGATCATCCTAGAGGGGACCAACGTCTTTCCCAGTCAGATAGAAGCGGCTTTAGTAGAGATCGAGGGGATCGAGCCGCACTACGAGATCATCCTGGCCCGAGAGTCGGGAGTGGATACTATGGAGCTCAAGGTGGAGGTCTCCGACACCCTTTCGCTGGTGGACGATATCCGGAGCCTCGAGAAATTTCGCAACCGGATACAGAGTCACCTGCATGCCGCCCTGGATATCCGGCCGACGGTTACCTTAGTCGAGCCGAAAACCATCGAGCGCTCATCGGGGGGAAAGATGAGCAGGGTGACGGACCGGAGAGAGTTGTAAAGACCGCTTCCTAAGGAATCCGGTCGAGCTCCCGGTCCTCGAGTGCCGGGAAGGGTATATACCCGTCATCCCGGGCGCGAAAGAGAAATTCCTCTTTTCTCCCGTCGGCCCGCGGCCTGCCCTCCAGAAAGTAATCGACCAGAAGAACCGGTTTCCCCGCGGCCGTGACCAGGTCGATATAACTCTTACGCCGGGCCGTCTCCCCGTCATCCACCGGATCTGTCCCGTCGAAGTATAAATCCTCGATTCCTAAGCCGCTTATCGTATCCAAGAATACGGGTCCCTCCCCGGCCGGGGTATCATAATCGAGTATCCCTTCGCCGTTCTGCGGGACTACGGCGAAACCCGGCATCTTCCTCTCCAGCCGGGCATGCCGGGCTATACGGTTGACGAAGCTTATCATACGTTTTGCGGCTGTTTCCTCATCGAGAAAGAACCCCTCCGGATTATCTTCATCGCCCCAGTACTCATATGCGTCGATGATGTCGAGATACACCCCGTCGAAGCCGTCGTCGATGATACGGTCGAGGTACTCGAGGATGACCCTCTGCCATCCCTCGGACCAGTACTGTACCTTGTAATTCCCCGGCCACTCGGGATTGGTCTTTCCGAGCCAGCAGGGAGCGTCTTCGGCCGGCTGACGTCCGGGCCCCCGCGTCCATGAGGGGTCGAAGTAGTACCGGTAGTCCTCGGCTTCGCCGATGCTGAGATACGCAAGGACCTGCCTCGGTTTTCCGGCATCCCTTCCGGCGAGCTTCATGGTCCGCATCTCTTCCCGTGAGTACCTGCCGTCTTCCTCACCGGTCCGGGAATAATCTATAACCACAATATCGAACACGGTCTCAGCGATTTCAGCCGGATTGGCGTCCTGCAGCTGATACAGCCAGGTCGACCCCGAGAGGGGCACTTCTCCCCGAATTCCCGAAAATGTCTCAGCAATATCGGTACATTCCCGGGAAGGGGCGGCGAAGACCGCGGTCGTACACACAACCGCGGCGGCAAAGAAAAGGTATATTCTTCTCATACCTAATATCTTACTCTAACGCGAGGAAAATTGCATGGCTTGTCACGAGCCGCGTTCAGTACTGACTTTTTCCGAGAAAAATGGTAAGAAATTGGTATGGGTCTTTCGGATAGCGAACACAAGCAAAATGAGCTCGTCCAAAATCTCGTGGACATGATTCGCAATTCGGTTGCCGAAATCCTCAGACTCCAGCCTATCGAATCCCTTCTCGAGGGAATCATATCCGAGGGACTCAAGCTCGTGGATGCGGATGTGGGAGGAATTTATCTATACCGGAAGGAGAAAAACATCTTGGAATGGGTGGTCGCCAAGGGGGATGCAATCGCCCCGATCGGTACTACCCTCGAAATCGGCGAGGGAGTATCCGGCGAGACCTTTCGGGCCCGGAGAACCATGGTGATCGACGATTATTCCCGGTACGAGAACCGCTCGAAAAAATGGCCGGTTGTGTCCGCTTCGGTGGTGAGCACGCCCATTCAGGCCAATGACGAGGTCATCGGTGTTCTCAATATCCGCAAGGACCGGACTCACGCCTTTACCCCGGATGAGATCCTTTTGACCGAGCTGTTCGCCTCACAAGCGGCTGTAGCGCTCAGAAACAACTTTCTGTACCAGGACCGGATGTCCATGGAGAAGCAGCTCCGGCACCGCGCCACTCACGATGATCTGACCGACCTGCCGAATAGACCTCTGCTTGCCGACAGGCTCGAAACGGCGGTGTCGCGGGCCGCGCGGAACGGAACGCTTATCGGTATCCTCTTTCTCGATGTCGATAACTTCAAGAATATAAACGATGCTTTCGGGCATCCCGCAGGAGACGAGCTTCTCAAGGGAATCGCCGAAAGACTCAGCTCATGCATACGAAACCCGGACACCCTCGCACGGCTCGGGGGAGATGAGTTCGTCTTCCTCCTCGACGCGATCGGTTCGCTATCCGATGTCCTTCACATTATCGAACGGATTTTCGAGGCTCTGGAGAAGCCTTTCGAGATAGGTAACAGCCGGATCACGGTGACCTCCAGTGTCGGAGTGTCCATGTACCCCCAGGACGGAAGGGAGTACACCGACCTCGTCAAGAACGCCGATACCGCGCTCTACCAGGCAAAAAAGAGGGCGGGAAATCAGTACCACTTCTTTACCTCCAAGCTCCAAGTCGAGATCGAGAGGAGGGTCCTTCTCGAGGAACACCTCAGACAGGCCCGGGAAAAGAAGGAACTATTCCTTCTCTATCAGCCCAAGGTCCATATCATCGAAGGTCGATGCACCGGCGTTGAAGCGCTGCTGAGATGGGACTCCCCGGTTCTCGGCACGGTTTCCCCCGGGGCATTTATTCCCCTGGCCGAAGATCTGGGGATTATCCGGGAAATCGAGGAATGGGTACTGGCGCATGCGATTACAGAGATTATTACCGTTAGAAAGAACACGGGCCTGCCGCTGAGGGTGAGCGTCAATATATCGGCCAAGCATTTTCAGGATGCGGATTTCCCGCAGGAAATCGAGAACGTACTGAACCGGCTCGG
Organism: uncultured Spirochaetales bacterium; assembly: GCA_964641125.1. Classification (GTDB taxonomy): domain Bacteria; phylum Spirochaetota; class Spirochaetia; order SPDA01; family CAZSGZ01; genus JBKHAJ01. The sequence goes on along the minus strand of CAZXMO010000047.1, from coordinate 10,860 downwards.
TTTCGAAGCCTCCGGTCTTTGCATCGAGATAACCGAGGGAACGGTCATTCACAATCCGGTCCAGGTCATCAAGAATATAAAAAAACTGCACCGGTTAGGGGTCCGGCTCTCCATAGACGATTTCGGCACCGGATATTCCTCCCTATCATATTTGAGCAGGTTTCCGGTCAACGAGCTCAAGATCGACAAATCGTTTATCGACTCTCTTCAGGAGAAAAAAGAGAATGTGGCCATCGTCCGGGCGGTAATCGCAGTAGGAAAGAGTTTAGGTTTTTATGTTGTTTCAGAAGGGGTGGAAACGGAAAGACAGGCGGAGATCCTCAAGGAGCTCGGCTGCGACGAGGTCCAGGGATACTACTTCAGCAGACCGTTAACGCCGACGAGGTTAGTCGAATATCTAACTCAAAACTCGGAAGCGTAAAGCCGGGCGGGTATAGGTAGCGAATCGGGCGCGGACCGGCTCGCGTGCCGGCCCGCTGGTGCCCGAATCTTGGAATTACATCTCCTCTACGTCTAGGAAGTTCAGGTGAATCCACACGGTGTGAGGCGGAAAGTTTCCTTCGTCGGGCTCGGTAGTATGGGCCACGAAGTGGAGCTCCCGCCGGTCGGGATGGGCTATGGAGCCGTCCGACGGCTCTTTGGGGCTGTAGAAACCGTCCCCGTCGCCGTCATAGAGGGCGTAGGTCTCCCGGTGGCGGGACCCTTCGGTGTACATCGTATGTCCTACCAGATTTTCATAGATGAGCTCACCGTCTACATAGACATCGGCGGGTCCCCACGAAGCGAGGTAGGCTTTGAGCTTCGGCATGACCGGAGCTTCCTGACCCGTGTCGCCGTGGAGATAGACAAAATCGGCGATTCCGCCTTCCCAGAAATCGGAGCCCTCGCTGAACGAATCGTAGACGATCTTGATCTCGCCGGTGTAAGTCTTGTTTTTTTCCGGATTGATGGTACCTTCAAAGACCGCCTCCATGCGGCCGGTGTCCTTCGCGGCATTAACGTCGACGGTCGCCTTGCCTCCCACGGGGACGACATCCTCGCCGTCGTAGACGAAGTTGTCACCGTATCCTCCGATAAGAAGCCCTTCCGACGCTTCCAAGCTCCATTCGTTTCCGTGGCTGCCGGAAAATGTCATATGTTCGGGTTCCTCCTGCCGGCCTTCGGCGATCACCGCTCCCGCGGCGAGTACCAAAATAATTAGTGTAAAACTCAATACTAAATAACGTTTCATATCTTTTCTCCTATATGTAGAGACGAGTCGGTCCCGCCGAATCTTACAAAAATACTTGTATTTACCTTTCGGTGGTTTTCTCTTAGAGTATGGGTAGTGTCCGTCACCGAGCGAGAAAACGAGAAATGGGTATGTGAACTTACTCTTCCCCCTCCCGAGTGCAACGCCGCGCTCACGGATCTTCGCGGATTCCTCCTTATGGGGCTCGAAGCTTCCTTCGGCTCCAAACCCCGTATGGACCACGATCGATTGGAAGATTACGTCCAGGACAGTCTCGAGCGGATCCTGGATAAGCTCGACACCTTTCGGGGCGAGGCAAAGTTCACCACCTGGTGCATGAAAATCGCGGTCAACACGGTACTCACCGACCTGCGGAAAAAGAGGTGGCGGGATGTATCTTTGGATGATTTAGAGCTTCCCGAACGGTTCGTATCCGAGAAGGCTATAAACAGATTCCTCGACGGCCCCGAGACAAAAGCCTTTAAACGCGATCTCGCTGAAAACCTAAACAGCATTATCGAGCGCGAGCTGACCGACAAGCAGCGTACGGCAATGGGCATGGTGCTCTTTCATGGGATGCCCCTCGAGGAGATCGCCGAAAGGATGAACACTGTCCGGGGGGCGCTCTACAAGCTCCTCCACGATGCACGGAAGAAGATACGGGACGGGCTTACAGCACGCGGATACGATGCTCGGGAGATCCTCGATATCCTTGGGGGTAAGAAATGACCCGCACGGAACATCAATACTTTAGGGAAACGGTAAGGAGTCCGGAAGATGTGGTTTGAAAATTTATTCGGAAATAGACTCTCCCGGCGAAAGCTCTCCATGATTATAGAGAAGATTTTTGCAACGAGGGAGGTCGAGTTGGATTGTGATGAATGTTTCGAACACATGGACCGGTACGCCGAGACAGAGCTGAGAGGAAGAAAACTTGACGAGGCGCTTACTCTCGTGGAAGATCATCTGTCCAAGTGCGGAGACTGCAGAGAAGAATACGGGCTCCTCATTGAGGCCCTGCGCACGGAGGTGAAAATATGAATCGTTTCGTACCTATTCTAAGTATTGTTCTGGCAGCGGCGGCGGTACTTCTCCCCTTGAGCTGCAGAGGTGAAAAGGACGGGGACCGGGCCGAGGCTCCGCGGGCGCCTGAGGGCTTTTCCGAGGCTAAAGGATCCGGCGTGACCTTCCAGTGGCGATTAGACGGGGAGGACATCGAGGTAATCCTTTCTGCTGAGACCGAAGGGTGGGTAGCCGTCGGTTTCAATCCCGAACAGATGATGCAGGGGGCGAATATCATTATCGGATACGTCGAGGAGGGCGAAGCAAAACTTCGCGACGACTATGGGTCCTGGCTCACCTCCCACAGCTCCGACGAGTCCAACGGCGGAACTAATCATGTTACCCTCATACAGGGAGAGGAGAAGGACGGGCGGACCACCCTCAGATTCATCCTCCCCCTCGATTCGGGTGAGGATTTCGAGGGGAGCATCCTTCCGGGGGAGGACAATACCGTAATCCTGGCGCACGGAAATAAAGACGATTTTGATACCATGCACCGGGGGAAGGACAGTATTACCGTTCGGTTTTAGCCGCACCGTCCCACAGCGTCGTTATGATCAACGGTACTACTGACCGGAAGCATTATACTTTCGTTATCTCATCCGTTTCGAAGGTCGGCCACTCGGCGAAACGGCCGTCTCGGAGTGCCTCGATTCCGGCGCCGGTCCCAAGGACTTTACCGATCCGGGCGGCGGGGATGCCGGCGTCTAACAGGGCCTTCTCGAGACTTTCCGCGGCGTCGGGATGTACCGTTATCAGGAGGGACCCTGAGCCGATGAGCCCTAAGGGGTCGAGACCCGCCGCCCGGCAGAGCTCGGCGGTTGTGCCGTTTACGGGAACCGCGTCTAAGTCGATCTGGAAGCGGCGGCCCCCCGCGGCGGAAAACTCCACGACGGCGGTGGCGAGGCCCCCTTCGGTCACGTCGTGCATCGCGGTGACTTCGCCGGTATCCGCGGCTAACCGGGCCTCGGGGAGAATGCTGATCCCCCCGGCGTAGCCTAAGGCGTCGTCGATCGTCCCGCGGGATACCCCGTTCTCTTCGAGAAGCCCGGAGTGTTCTTCGGCGAGGATCGCAGTTCCCTCCCAGCCCGCGGACTTGGTCATGAGGATTACATCCCCTTCGGCCATGTCGGTCTTTCTAATCAGCTTCTCCGGTGCTACCGTACCGACGAGGAACCCCGAGACTATCGCCTTGTTCACCGAGGGGGAAATCTCGGTGTGCCCTCCGCAGAGGACGATCTTTTCGGCCTCCGCCGCTTCGGCGAGCTGCCGGAAGATCCGGTGTATCTCGTTTCCGGTGGTGCCGGGGGGGAGGAGGAGGGTGGTCAAAAGCCATCGGGGGACGGCCCCGGAGGTGGCGATGTCGTTAGCGTTGACCGTAACGGTGTAGCGGCCGATGTTCTCGGCGACGAAGGTGATGGGGTCGCTCTTTAAGATCAGAACCGAGGAGTCCGATTCCACCGCGGCGATGTCCTCACCCACACCGGGGGTGATGAGGAGCTCCGACTGATCGAGTGAAAGATCCTCGATAAATTGTTCGAGCATCCGGTTGGGAAGCTTCCCCGGCTTCAAGGGAATGGAACGATCGAGAACCGTCCGGGCCTCGTCGAGGCACTCCACCACATGGTCCGCGATCTCCACGGCCCGCTTGTGCGGTTCGGAATTCAGCACGATCGATGTGTTCACTCCCGCATCGAGAAAGAGGGTGAGCGCTCCCGCTCTCAGCCCCGCCTCGATATCGTAGAGGAAATCCCCGACCACGGCAAGCTCGCCGGGATCGACTCCTAAGACATCGGCAGCGTGGAAGACTCCCGCGGGGCTCGGCTTGACCTCGAAATCATCGTCCCGGCTAATGACGACCGTAAAGGAGTTTCGGAGCTCTTCGGGGAAATTCTTAAGGCTGGTCTCCACGCTGTCCCTGCTGTTCCGGGTAAGGATCCCGTAGGGGATGTCCCGGGCTTGCAGAAAACGGAGAAGCTCGACGGCCCCGGAGTTGGGTACCGATTCTTCCGCCCCCTTGCGCTCGAACTCCTTGAGCGTTCTTTCCGCCGAGGCCCGGTACTCTTCCTCGGAGAGGGATTCGATGTACTCGAGAACCGACATCCCGATAGGACATCCGATCGCCTCGTGGACCAGGGTAAAGTCGAGGACTCCTCCGTGGGTGAGGGTGCCGTCGAAATCGAAGACTACCGCCCGTATTCGTCGTGGTGTATTAGGCATGGGCTTAAGTGTACACTGAAGAGGGTAGGTTATAACAGGTTCGCCGGTTGACCCGAACCGCCTTGACGTGAAGAATACGGGGAATCGGAGGTATCTGGTGAACACAATGCGGATTTACGGAAATCTTCTTCCCCAGCGGGCTGTGGAGAGGGCCAAACGGTTACGGAACCGCTTCGAGCGGAAGTTCCCCGACGATATCGTTCCCGAAGTTTATTACGCCGCCGATGCCGCGGAGGAAGAGCCCGATATCGGAATAAGAACTTTAGGAGAGAGCGGGGAACCGATAGATCCGGATAAGGGGATCGTCCTAGGTACTATCCGGATGGGCTACGGTCACTATCGGATATCCCTGGCCATCGCCTCCGCGGCGAACAGCATGGGGCTTACCTCCTACTGGCTCGACTTTCTCTCCGTAGAGGGGAGCCGGGGAGCGGGGGTCATCGATTATATGGAGAACCTGTACAACTTCGGGTCCCGGCTTTCCCAGCGGTCGGCCCTGTTCAACCGGTTAGTATGGGATCGGATAACCGGGGACTCGGGTCTCAAAATCGCCAATACCGCCCGGGACCACGAGCTTTCGAAACTCTACGCTCCCATCTGTGAACCCCTGCCGAAGGACGTCGGCTACATCGCAACCCATCCCTGGACCGCCCGGGCCGCCGCCCAAGCCGGAATAGAGACGGTCATCACCGCCATTCCCGACAATCTGCCGATGTCGTTTCATCTTTCCCCCGGTTCGATCCACACCGTTCAGACCCCGTCGGCGTACTTCGGCTACCGGAGCCTTCGGAACATGGGCGAGCCCGGCCGGATGCTCGAGCCGATGCCCGACGAGGCTATCCGTTACGCCGGACACTACGTGGACCACGAGATCGTAAGCGGAATCGAGGAGGACTGTAATCTCCGATTCAAGCGAGTCCGGGAAAAACTCCCCCGAAGAGTCCTTTTGACCATCGGAGGGGCCGGAGCACAGAGAAAAAAGTTCGAGACCATATTGGGCTTCCTAAAACCCTACATCCGGAGGCGGGAGGTTACGATATTCGTAAACATGGGGGACCATGCCGACAGGTGGACGGAGCTCAAGACGATGTTGGAGAGGGAGAACATCTCGTACGATTTTTATTCCGACTGGGCCAAGGCGCGGGAGTTCGCCGCGGAGGTCCATAATAAGAACATTCCCGGGGTCCATGTTTTCCTCTTCGACCGGACCTTTCCCTCGGTCTATCTGACCAACCTCTTGATGCGGGCGAGCGACGTGATGATCACCAAACCCTCGGAGCTCAGTTTCTATCCGGTTCCGAAGCTCTTTATACAGCGGGTAGGAAAACACGAGGCCTGGGGGGCCATCCGGGGTTCAGAGATCGGGGACAGCACCATGGAGACCGAGAACACCGCGAGCATGCTCGCCGCACTGAAGCTGACCCTCGAGGAGGAAGACTTGATTCCCTTCTACTGCCAAAACATCCTCATGAACAAGAACGCGGGCATCTACGACGGCGCCTACAAGGTGGTGCGGCTCGCCCTAGACGCCCGGGAACGCCGCGCCGGAGGCATATCCGAAGAACGTGGAGCCGCGGTTATTTAGACTGCGGACAGGTGATACCATGTATCAGCCTAACTTCGAACCGTCTTCGGCACATTTTTTTCAATTACATCTGCGAAGGAAAGAATTTCGAAATCGGCCTTGTCGTACTTCTGTGCGAGTTTGGAAGTCATGTACTTTTTCTGAAGTTCACTTCGAAGACGCGTCCTTGTCTGTGGATTCAAATCTTTCCATTTGATCTCGGAGACAATTATTCGATCAGTCGACCCATCGGCATGTCGTACGCAATCGAACTCGATATCGTTTCCTTCCCAGTAACGAGCTCCGTCGGGAAACAGCTCCCGGTATTCCTTCTCTAGGGTGAATGCGGCATGGCTATGGACTATCTGTTGTTTTTTTTGTATTGAATACAGATGCCACCGGGAACGGTGAGGGGAGTAGAGCGAGTACCAGAATCGTATTGTATGGTCGGCGATGGAATATAGTGTTTTCTTCGTACTCCGCACACTTTCTCCGAAGGGGACTTCTCTGGTGAGGACCGAGGCATCCAAAAGTGCCGAAAGCGGTCGTCCGATATCGGTTTGCCGGACTTGGAGTCGTTTGGCGATATCGGATGGTTTGGATGCGCCTCGGCCGATGGCCTCCAATATCGAAAAAGGCCTGAGGCCGTTGATATTTTCATCTTTCAGGATACGATAGGGTTCATTTTCGAACCATGAATACTCTGATGAGAATATTGAATCGATAAATTCGATGGAACTCTGATCTTTCTCAGTGTATTCCCAGTACTTCGGCATTCCCCCGGTAACTGAGTATTTGATGAAGTTGTCACGGTTATTCGGATCTACTCTGAGATATTCCGCAAAACTCGTATAATTCATCGGCTCCAACCGGAGGAGTCGGTTAGCCCTTCCATAAAGCGGTGAAGAGGAATCCAGAAACAGACTGTGCATCATTCCGATCGAAGATCCGGAGAGAACAAGAACAATGGTATTCGGTTGATCATGATCGATCCATCGTTGCAGTATCGACGGTACGGAGGGATTACTTTCTACGAGATAGGGGAATTCGTCCAGGACGATGGCTGCCCGTTTTGAGATACTTGAAAACAGTTTGAGCTGATCATTCCAGTTTTGAGGCGCAATCTTAAGGGAAAAATGGTCTTTCATATCCTCGTAAATCTGTTGTAGTTGCAAGGGTTCTGAAGCCTCAATTGCCTGGGTATAGAGGAGTTCTACGGATTCTCCCCATTTTTTGAGGAGACGGGTTTTCCCAATACGGCGTCGTCCGTAGAGGACAATTACCCGGGCCGTTTGAAAGTCTTTTTGGAGAATGGTGAGTTCATGTTCCCTATTGACAAATCTGTCTTGTCCGCCGTGCACACAGATATTATGTCTGGTAGGCATAATGTTTGTCAAGCATTAAAAAGCCCCGCTCAGGCGGGGCTTTGATATCGTAATCCTCGGGTCTATACGTCTAAGTTCGCGGGCTCGAAGTGGACGCTTGCGTGGCTGCAGCACGGACACTTGGCCGGAGGCTCGGTCCCCTCGTGGATGTACCCGCAGACTCCGCACTTCCATTTGATCGGCTCGTCCCGCTTGTAGACGGTTTCGGTTTCGACCATCTCGAGGAGTTTTTTGTACCGGTCCCTGTGGTGAGCTTCTACCTTTAATATTTGCCTGAACAAATTAGCGGCTTCCTTGTTGCCCTCTTCCTCGGCCTCCCGGGCGAAATCGGCATACATCGTCTTGACCTCGTAATCCTCGCCTTCCATGGCGGCGCGGAGGTTGGCCGCGGTGTCTCCTAATCCTCCGAGAAGCTTGAAGTGGTCCTTCGCGTGACGTTTTTCGTTCTCCGCTGTTTCTTCGAAAATCTTGGCGATGTAGTGGTATCCCTCTTTCCGCGCAACGGCGGCGAAGTAGGTGTACTTGTTCCGCGCCTGGGATTCCCCCGCGAAGGCCGCTTTCAAGTTGTCTTCGGTCTTACTCATGTCTCTTCTCCTTACCTGTAGAGTATATTTTTGAGGACGAACGACGTTCAGCCTTCGCCCTATCAGCCGTTTTGGGTCTGACACTCCGGGCATGTCCCCTGGAGGGACACCCGGAGCTTCGAGATGCGGTACCGCGCCGTTAGATCATCGGGTACCGAAAGGTCGTCGAAGTCCGGATTCTCGAAATCTATGATCCGTCCGCAGTGTATGCAGTGAATATGATGATGGGGATGAACCTGTGTGTCGAAGCGGCGTACACCCTCGGGGGTCTCGATGATCTCGAGGAGTCCGATCTCGGCGAAGGTCCGGAGCGTTCGGTTGACCGTGTCGAAGGAAATATTGGGGTATCCATCGACAACAGTATGATAGACTTCATCCGCCGAAGGATGGGAGGTAAGATCGCGAAGGATCGCGAAAACCGCTATTCGCTGGGGGGTGACTTTGAGTCCCCGCTCCCGGAGTATCTTCGCGAGCTCTCCATAGACCCGGTCGGTATCTCGTACTTGCATTAAGTTATTATATAGGAATAGCTCCTAATAGACAAGGGGGATATAAGTGTTTGTTCCGGCAGCCCGATTTCGGACTTGCGCTCCGGCAGCCGAGCGGTCATACTTAC
>CAZXMO010000047.1:0-2098 GCA_964641125.1 uncultured Spirochaetales bacterium | reverse complement strand
AAGGGAATAGAAGTGCCGCCGGAGAACATCCTTATCACCAACGGCTCCCAGCAGGGGCTCGATCTCCTCGGCAAGGTGATGCTCAACGACGGCGACGGTCTTATCATCGAAGAACCGGGTTATCTCGGGGCGATTCAGGCCTTTTCTATGTTCGATCCCCGGTTCATTCCGGTGCCCATGGATACCGACGGGATGATTGTCGAGTCCCTCACCGCGGCGGTGGAAGCGGCGGCGTCGGACGGAGCGCCGAAACTCATGTATACCGTGCCGAACTTTCAGAATCCCTCGGGAATCACCTACGCTCGGGAAACCCGGGAGCGGATTGCGGAGTATATCCAAACCACCGATATCCTCTTTGTCGAAGACGATCCCTACGGAGAGCTTCGGTTCGCCGGTGAAGAGGTCCCCTCGTTTCGACGTTACCTCCCCAACCAGTCGATCCTGCTCGGGTCCTTCTCCAAAACGGTGGTACCCGGCTTTCGCCTAGGATGGATCGCGGCTCCCGACGCGATCATGGACAAGCTCCTTATCGCCAAGCAGGCGGCGGACCTCCATACGAGCCATTTTACTCAGAGGATTATCGCCAAATTCCTCGAGGAGAACGATATCGACGAGCATATCGCGGTTATCAAGAAGGTCTACGGCAGGCAGTGCCGGGCCATGCTCGATTCGATTACCAAGCACTTTCCCGAGGAGGTCCGGTATACCCGGCCCGAAGGGGGAATGTTCCTGTGGGCGGAGCTTCCCGCGGGATACAGTGCCCTCGAGCTGTTCGAGACGACCGCCCGGGACAATGTGGTGTTTGTTCCCGGGGATCCCTTCTATATAGGAAAGACCGGGATTAATACCCTTCGCCTCAATTTCTCCTGCGTCGACGAGGAAACCATCGATATCGGAATCGAACGGCTGGGGAAGTCTATCAAGCGGATGCTTGCCGCGGGTACGAGTACCGTGGCGGTATGAACACAGTCGTCTACGACAAGCTTCCCCGGGACCTCGAGAGCGAGCTAGAAATCTGGTACGACCGGCTCATCTGTTCCGATCCCGAATACGCGGGAATCGACCGCTGGGCCGAACCGGACCTAATCCTCGTAACCTTCGACGCTGCACAGTGGGCCGCCGCCGCCGAGCTCGCCCTCAGAACCGTTCGGGCCGGTACGGTTCCGGTCCGGATCGCCGGGGTGAGCGGGGTCATGACCCACCCCGAGTATAGGGGAAGGGGGTTCGCCCGGGAAATCATGAAACAGGTCATGGAGACGGCCGCCGAGCGGCTACAGACCGCTCAGTTCGGTCTCCTCGACTGCCGGAACGAGCTGGTGGGGTTCTACGAGCCCCTCGGATGGCGCCGGGAGCCGGGGAAAATCTTCTACTCCATCGAGGGAAAGCGGGAGATGTACGATCCCGATCATGTGAACATCATGGTTTATCCGATAAAGTCCGACGCGGTGTGGCCCGGCGGCGATGTGGACCTTCTCGGACTGCCGTGGTAGGGCCGGATATAACTACGCCGCCAAAGATTACCGACCAATTCTTAAAAGAAAATTATAAGCCTCAAAGTAGACCACACCGCGGCCAGGCACCAGAAAGAAAAGAAGGCCCACGGCCCGTACATCGAGAAAGCGAGGCTCCGCCTGTGGTCCCGGTCCTTGTCGGGATCGGAATCGGCACCGGGGATCTTGTCCCGGTCGATCATGAGGGGAGCAACATCGGCCGATTCCCGAAACAAGCGGCGCTGCTTCACGAGCCATTTGTTGATGGTCCGGTGGGCGGTATCGAGAGGGCGGACCAGGATCAGGGAAGTGAAGATCCCTAAGGCGGCGATAAGATAGGCGTAGACCGCGACACTCCTGTAGTCTGCGGCGGTCTGGAGTATGGCGAAGGGCACGACTAAGAACGATTGACAGGTAACGAGCACGGTCGACCGCATCGTTAGGAGGCTGAATTCGTGCTTGATCTCGTCACGGTAAAAATTGAGTTTGTCCAAGTCGCTCAAGGTGCGCATACGAAGATGATACGAAGAGTTAGTAAAGGAGTCAAATACCGGGCAGCACATACCGCCGCTTATCCGGTTCGGGGTGGGGGCGGTAGTAGATTGCGA
>CAZXMO010000046.1:0-28738 GCA_964641125.1 uncultured Spirochaetales bacterium | reverse complement strand
TAGGAGCACTCCGAGGGTTATGTGACCCGTATGGTACTGGTCCCAGAGATAGCTTCCCATCTGAAGGACGGCGTAGGGAGCGACGCTTTCGGGCAGAAAACGCCACGACGGGGTGTAGACGATCATACCCAAGAGCTCCATGTTGGTGTATCCGGTACTGTTTACTATGTTGTACAGCCAGTTGGCGCCGATCCGAAAATCCCAGACCTGGAAGAGGAGCTTCGCGTCGTGGGTAAAGTACCACTCGTTGACGGCGTGGATCATCGCCATTTCGGGATCGTAGTAGTATCCGGTCGCGGTCTCGTCGTTATAGGTGTGGTATCCCACGATGAAGGAGTAGAGAGCCGCGACGGGGCCTAGGGCAAACTTGGCGGTGGGGACGATCTTGAGGCGGAAGCCGTGTCCCGTATAGCGGGTGCCGTCCACGGTCACGTCGTCGTAAGAATTGCCGTAAGCAATGGAAGTCGTATTCGGATTGGGAACCTCGTACATCCCTCCGGTAAGGGCCGCGAACTCCAGGTCGTATCCGGCGTAGACCTTCACATCGAAGACGGCGATCGGCTCGATTGCGAGCATCGCCGAGATGCGGTTAAAGGACGGGGTAATGGTTTCCTGGACGCCGATATCGATGCGGGTGGTCTTCCATAACATCCCCGGTTTCTTGATCAAGGGAAACCGGTAGTAGACGTTGGCGCTCAAGGCCAGGCCGAGGTAATTGTAGGCGACACCCAGATTGGTGTCGAGAAAGAGTCCGGGCTCGGTCCAGCCGTCTTCATTCTGGGCGAAGACGGAGGACGAGCCGGCAAAGATCATGACAAGAACCATCAGAACAAGGATAGTTTTCTTCACGGCAATCCCCCTCAAGGTGAAATGATAGAACATTCTTGCACAAAACATTTACCGGTTCAACTATTTTTTCCTATACTGATCGGGAGAGATGAAAGGTGTGAGTGAAAAACCCCTGGCAGTCCTGGTCAATCCCCCGATATACGATTTCGCCCTCTACGATCTTTTTTTGAGGCCCTACGGGATGCTCCGTATCGGGGCGTGGCTCGAATCGGGGGGATGGGAAGTGCGCTACGTGAACGGTCTCGATTATGCCGATCCCGTTACGAGCAAGGTGCTCGGTCGTCCGAAGCGAAGACCCGACGGTACGGGGAAGTTCCACCGCATGGAGGTACCCCTGCCGGCGGCCCTTTGTGAAATTAGGCGACGCTACGCCCGGTACGGCGTCCTGTCGGAGGAGCTCGGGCGGAGGCTGGCCGGATCGGGGCGGCCGGACGCTCTTTTCCTCGCTGCCGGAATGACCTACTGGTATCCCGGGGCAAGGGAGGCGGCGGAAACGGTCAGGGATCTGTATCCCGCGGTACCTCTTATTATGGGGGGGATATACGCGAGCCTTCTGCCCGAGCATTGCCGGGGGACCTGCGGTCCCGATTTTATCATGAAAGGGGACGACATCCCCGGGCTCGAGCGGTTTTTAGAAGGCCTGGGACTTCCGGTGCCTCCCGGCCGACCCGACACTCGGACTCTACGATGCGGGAATGAGAGGGACTACGCGGTCCTCCGTCTCAACCGCGGCTGTCCCCGGGACTGCGATTACTGCGCCTCCCGACTTCTCTGCGGGGGATTTTCTCCCGGCAATCCTTCGGAAGTCCTCGCGGAGTTGGAGGGACATTTCAGCGAAGGCGTCCGGAACTTCGCCTTCTACGACGATGCCCTGCTTGCGGGTAAGGAAAAGAGTTTACACCCTTTTCTCGAGGGGGTAATCGGTTTTCTCGAAAGTTCCGGGGATCGGGTCTCCTTCTATCTTCCGAACGCGGTACACATCAATCTTATCGACGAGGAGACCGCACGGCTCATGGCGCGGGCGGGATTTCGTGAGGTCCGCTTCGGTTTCGAAAGCTCTTCGGAGAGTTTTCACGCCCAACACGACGACAAGTTCGATTTCGATGACTTCGTTCGCGCGGTCGACGCATGCCGGAAGGCGGGCTTTCATCCCGAAGCGGTCCGGGGATACGTCCTCTGCGGTCTCCCCGGACAGAGATGCGGTGAGGTGGAACAATCGATCGAGTACTGCGCCGAGCTCGGGGTCCGGGTGCAGCTCGCCCGGTACTCTCCGGTACCGGGAACGGGGCTGTGGCCCGAGAGCGTGGGGGCGAGCCGGTATCCCATCGCCGAGGAGCCGCTCTTTCAGAACAATACCTTCTTTTCCATGGAATGGGCGGGGTTCACCCGGGAGGATCTCGATCGGCTGGTCGAAAAGGTGGATACCCTCAACCGGAGTCTCGGAAAATGATTGCCGGGAATTATTCCGCGGGGGCCCCCGCCGTTAGAAACAGATAGGTCACCTTCCATTCCACCTCTCGATCGGTCAAGAGTGAGGTGATCCGCTTCACGGCGCCGGCGGCTTCCTTCGGACCCGCTGTTTTTTCGAGCCCCTTCCGGTACCGCGCAGAAGGATCGCCGAGCCAGCGGCTGAGGTCTTCGGAACGGATGATCCGGGTTTCAGTGAAGGTCTCCGTTTCCGTGTCCCCGATTGTGAATCCGGCGGCGGTACATGCCTCGGTGAGCGTCTTTTCATCCCAATTGACCAGGGTGTTCTCCGGATCGTCGTAGATCGTCGGTTCCGCCCGCTCTAGGAGGGCGCGGAGCTCACCGTCGGCGTCGGGGGCGAGCAGTTCCGAGAGCCTGCTTCCCCTCGCGGGGATAGTCTCCGCTAAGGACACGGCACCTCCGGAAACGAGAAGCCGCCGGAGATACGTGAAAAAAGCCTCTTTGTCGGGATACGGGAGCGACCCGTTTCGCCCGATCACCGCCTCGTAGCGGCCGGGACGGGATTCGGCAAGCTCGGAAAGGGGCGTACGGACCACCTCGGGACGCTCCGGGACGTCGAGGACCGACACGGCGTCTTCTATTCTTTGCCGTGTGTTATCATCCGAAGCGAGGACGGTGACTCCCCCCTCGGGAACCCTCCGAAGGGCCTCCCAGGCTAAAAAGAGGGACCCCGTGCTCAAGTCGATGATCCGGTGGTGCCGGGCCGGGGATAATCCGGAGAAAACCCGCTCCCGGACCGTCTCGAGTACGCCGCTCCCGGTTTCCATTCCCCGCCTTATCCATCGCTCCCGCTCCCGGTCGGCGGGAGAGAAGGTGAGTATCTCCGCCGACCGGACGCCTTCGCCGGCGGCCTCGAGTTGAAGCTCCCGCCTCCGCATTATCCGCTCCTTGACAGTCCCCTCGTAGCCGAGTTCCCCCGGGCGGTAGAAGAGGGTACCCTGCAGTCCCGCGGGCAGGTACTGCTGGGCCACCCAGTGGTCCCGGTAGGCGTGGGGGTAGCGGTAGCCCTCACCGTGGCCGAAACCCTTGGCGTCCCTGTTCGGGTCCTTGAGGTGGGCGGGGACTTCCGGCTGCTCCTCGGCCTCCACCGCTTTCAGGGCGTCGAAGTAGCCTAAGGAGCTGTTCGACTTGGGGGCGGCGGCCAGGTACAGGGCGGCGTGGGTCAGATGGAACTGCCCCTCCGGGAGACCGATCCGTTCGAAGGCCGACGCCGCCGCTTGGACCACCACAAGGGCCTGGGGGTCGGCTAAGCCCACGTCCTCGCAGGCGGATATGAGCATCCGCCGAAAGATAAACTTCGGGTCTTCCCCGGCCCGGACCATCACCGCGAGCCAGTAGAGAACCGCATCCGGGTCGGAGCCCCGGATCGACTTGATAAAGGCGCTTATGGTATCGAAATGGTAGTCTCCTTCTTTGTCGTAGAGGACCACTTTGCGTTGGATGCTTTCCTCGGCGGCGGCGAGGCTGATGTGTATTGTCTCCTCCTCCGGAGGCGGAAAACTGCCGGGGGTTGTCTCCACCGCGAGCTCGAGGGCGTTGAGAATACTCCGAGCGTCTCCCGCGGCGATTGCGGCGAGGTGTTCCAAGGCCCCCTTCTCGAATACGATCCGGTACTTACCGTATCCCCGTTCCGGGTCCCCGAGGGCGCGGCGGGCGATCTCTAAGAGGTCTTCCGTGTTGAGTGTGGTGAGCTGGAAGACCCGGCTCCTGCTGACTAAGGCGGAGTTGACCTCGAAGTAGGGGTTTTCGGTTGTCGCCCCTATCAATATTATGGTCCCGTTTTCTACCCACGGGAGAAGGGCGTCCTGCTGGGCCTTGTTCCACCGGTGTACCTCGTCCACGAAGAGGATAGTCCGTTTCCCGTAGAGATTCGCCTGCTCCTTGGCTTTTTCGATACTTTCCCGGATCTGTTTGACCCCGGAAAGGACGGCGTTCAGGGTCTGGAAATCACTCCGGGTGGTATTGGCGATAACCCTGGCTAGGGTGGTTTTTCCGGTTCCCGGGGGTCCTGAAAAGATGATCGACGAGAGCTGGTCGGCCTGGATGGCCCTGCGCAGGAGCCTTCCGGGGCCGACGATGTGGTCCTGCCCCACGAACTCGTCTAAGGTCCGGGGTCTCATCCGGGCGGCTAGGGGCTCGCTTCCGGGGCGGGTCTGTTCGAAGAGGTCCATAAGATAGGAGTATACCCGGCGATTCAATACAAGGGAACTGAACTATCTTACGGTTTTTTGAAATTTTTCTTGACACCTGCAAAATCTATGGTAAACTATATTGAAACGTTTCAATTTACGTTATAAACATGGTTTCAATTTATAGGCTGGTGTAGCGGGATAATGGCAACGATAAAGGACGTGGCGGTAAGAGCGGGGGTTTCTTCCGGAACAGTTTCCAATGTGCTCAATGGAAAGCAGGTATCTCCTAAGAAGGCGCGTCTCGTCCGGGATGCGATCAAGGTCTTGGGATATACCCCTAATTTTACAGCCCGGAGTCTCAAGACCAATCAGACGATGAACGTCGGGGTCATTCTGCCGACGATAAGCGATCCCGGATTCGCCCAAGTCTATACCGGGGTCGAAAGGGTCCTAGGCGAAACGGGCTACACCGCCAGCCTGTATATCACCTCGGAGATATCCGCGAACGAGATTCGGATAATCGACACCATCTTTCAGCAGAACTGGGACGGAATTATCCTTGCCACCTGTCAGCCGGACAACGACTATTTCTTCGATGAGCTGGAAAAATCCCGTTCCGCCGTTGTCTTTATCGAGCGGGAGATTCCGGGGAAGAAGTTTAATTTCGTCGGATTCAATAATATTTCCAGTATCTTTCATGAAGTTCCTCACTACCTGCGGGAGGGATTCGAAAAGTTTCTCGTTTTGACCGGTCCTATCAATTACTCGTCCGAGAATGAGGTATTGAACGCCGTAACCGACGCAGTGGGTAGAGAACTCTCCACCTCGGAGGAGACTGTTCGGCATGTCGAGACGAACTTCGATCGGGAGAGCTCCTTCAAGGCTATGGTCGGGCTGCTTCAAAGGGGGTATAAACCGGAAGTCATTATTACGACGGCTACCCCTCTTCTCGAGGGGGTCTTACAAGCTTTGGCGATAACCCGGACGGTCTCCACGGGAGCCCCTAAAATATTGAGTCTCGGGGAAGACACCTGGACCGATTCATACTATCCTAACACAAGAATAATCCCCCGGCAGACGATGAAGGCGGGAGAGATAGCCGCCGAGCTCCTCCTTCAGGCCATCAATAAACCCAATTTGCACGAGTCGATGCATCGAAAGATAGATAACCGATCGGTGCGGACCTCTATACAGTCCTTTTCCGATTCGGTTCCCGCCGTTACGAAGACGAGGGACAAGGTCAAGGTGCTCATGCTCGAGGGGAACGCAAGTTCCGCGACATCCGCCCTTCTTGCCGATTTCAACAGCGGCTACAATCTCGATGCGGATATCGAATGTCTTTCCTATGAACGGCTCTACGAGAGGATCTTGAGCGAGTCCCAACGGGACGCCGTGGATGTCTTCCAGGTAGACCTCGCATGGTCCTCCGATTTTATCTACGACGGAATGCTCGAAAATCTCGACGATTACATCTCTTCGGTCCCTGAGGTAACCTCGGAGTACATTCCCGGAGTCCTCGAGAGCTACGCGCGGCAAAACGGCCGCTATTACGGCCTCCCCTATCTCTTCGGCACCCAGATCCTTTTTTACAGGAAGGACCTCTTCAGTAATCCGGAATTAAAGCTCCTGTTCAAAGAACGATACGGTACCGATTTGAGCCCGCCCACGAACTGGACCGAGTTCAACGCTATAGCCAAATTCTTTACCAAAAGGTACAACCCCCAATCACCGGTCGAATACGGTACCACCCTCGGGGGGGCATACTCGAGCGGCGCGGTGTGTGAATTCCTGCCTCGGATGTGGGCCTTCGAAGGAAAGCCCCTCGATAGTTACGGAAGGGTTTCGCTCTCGTCCCAGGAGACGCGGTGGGCCCTCGAAAACTATGCAGAGAGTTTTGCCTACGCCTCTCCCGACTCGATAAATAACTGGTGGGATGAGCAGGTAGAGGAATTCTCAGCCGGGAACACGGCTATGATGATCCTCTTCGTCGCTCATGTGACGAATATCGTGGATCGCAACAGGTCGAAGATTGTCGGGAAAATCGGATACGCCGTGATACCGGGGGGAAAGCCGGTATTAGGAGGATGGTCCCTCGGCATCAATAGAAACAGCAGGCGCAAAGATGAGGCGTTCAAGTTCGTGAGATGGGCCACGGGCAGGGAAGTTGCGATCCCCTACGCCATATTAGGGGGGGCGACCCCGTCTCTCAATCTGTATAAGAGCTCCGAGCTGGTCGAAATCTATCCATGGCTCCCTAAGGTGCTGGAGGTTTTTCCGCGAAGCAGAAAGCGTAACGTTTCGAAAGTCACTACAGGCGGAAAGATATCGGAGAGACAGTACGAGCTCATACTCGGAGAAGCCGTACATAAAGCGGTTACCGGGGAACTTCAGGCAGCCGAAGCCTTGCACCGGGCCGACCTGGCGATGAACGCGTTACTCGACCGGCCCGGAGAAATAAATAATATCGAGGAGAGGAGAAATGGGTACAAGTTCAATTGATCTTGATATGAATATCAATCCGCTAATGCCCCGGAACAAGAGTTTCGGCATCGGATGTATCGGATCGGGATTCATCATGCGGGATGTACAGCTCGTCGCGTACAACGATGCGGGATTCAATCCCGTTGCGATCGCGAGCCGCAGGAAAGAAACGGCTCAAGAGGCTGCCGACGCGCGGGGAGTTCCTAGGGTCTACGATTCCTGGAAGGACCTCATCCGTGACACGAACGTAGAGATTCTGGATATCGCCTATCCCCCGCACCTTCAGCTCGAGATCATCGAGGAGGCGGTGAAGGAATCTTCCCATATAAAAGGAATCCTTGCTCAGAAACCCCTGGCGATGAACATGGAAGAGGGGAAAAAATGCGTCGACCTGTGCAGGAAGGCCGGAATAAAGCTTTCGGTCAACTCGAACATGAGATACGACCAGTCGATGCGGGCGTGTAAGACAATCCTCGACAAGGGGTATTTAGGAGACCCGGTCCTCGCAACCATCGAGATGCGGGCTATTCCCCACTGGCAGGAGTTCCTCAAGGACTACGATAGGCTGACAATCCTCAATATGAGTATTCACCATATCGATATCTACCGTTACCTCTTCGGCGATCCCGAAAAGGTGGTCGCCGACTGCAGAAAGGACCCGAGGACGGAGTTCGATCACCGGGACGGGATAGCCCTGTACACCCTCGCCTACGAGAACGGACTCAGGGCGACAAGCTTAGACGATGTCTGGGCGTGGCCCGGCGAGGGAGCGGAAAAAGACATCTATATAAAATGGCGCGTGGAAGGAACCGAGGGCATGGCTCAAGGGACCATCGGCTGGCCGTATTACCCCGTTCCGACTCCCAGTACCATCGACTTTACGACGAAAAAGGAGCCCGGATACTGGTTCAAGCCCCGTTGGGAGAAGGTGTGGTTTCCCGATGCTTTCGCGGGAACCATGGCCCAACTGATGAGAGCCGTCGAAGAGGATACGGAACCGGAAATCAGCGGTACGGATAACTTGAGGACCCTCGCTCTCGTTGATGCGTGTTATAAGTCCATCGAAGAAGAACGGACGATCAAGATAAGCGAAATTATTTAACCAGGAGGAAAAGAATGATACATGTAGGAATTTTTACCGGATATTATCCATACAGCTTGGAAGATACCATCTCCAAGCTCAAGCAGCAGGAGTTTACCACGGTTCAGCTCGATCTCGCCTTCAAGGGAATGGAGCTCGGACCGGGACAATTGACCAAAGACAAATGTCATAAGATCCGTGACGCCTTCAGGGATGCGAACCTCCCCATCTGCGCGGTGTCCGGGTACACCAACATCATCCATCCGGATCCTTCGGAGAGGAAGAAAAGGGTCGGATATTTGAAGGAGATAATCCGGCACGCCCGTGAATTGGGTACCCCTTACGTTATCTCGGAAACGGGGACCTTCAATACCGAGAGCGATTGGGTGCACGATCCGAAGAACAAGACCGAGGAAGGATACGCCGAGGCCCGTAAGGTCATCATGGAGCTCGTTCAGGAGGCCTACGATCACGGCGCGGTATTCTTGATCGAAAACTACGTCAACAATGTCATCGGATCGGTGGAGGAGGTCTTACGCCTGTTCACCGATATCAATCATACCGCCTTAGGGCTTTTGATGGATCCCACGAATTACTTCGACGACGCGAACATCGATCACATGGATCGGACCTTGAACAAGGTCTTTGACGCGGTGGCGGACAAGATCAAAATCGCCCACGCTAAGGACTGCAAGCGGACCGAGAAGGTCGAGGAAAAACACGCTAAGCTCGACGCGAGTGAAGCCCATACCTTCCGCGGAGCCGGTGCCGTTGAACTGCCCGCTCCCGGAATGGGAAGCCTCAACTTCGATCTCTATCTCGAGAGACTAAGCAAGCTGCACCCGAATATCCCTATCATCATCGAGCATCTCGATGAATCGGACATACCTCGGGCGAAGAAGTTTTTAGACGACAAGCTGAAAAAAATCGGGGTATAATTCCCCGAAATAAAAATTAAGGAGTTTTGTATGAAGTGCAAAGCAAGATTTGTATGGCTGCTCCTCGTTATCGCCCTCGTGGTGATGTCGGGAACCGCCGTATTCGCCGCCGGACAGCAAGAGGCGGCAGGTGCCGAAGAGGGCATGGAAGGAGGATGGGTCGTCGGAGTCAGCAACGGATACATCGGCAACAGCTGGCGGACCCAGATGATCGACTCCATCGAAAAACTCGGACAGTTTTACATGGGAAAGGGGCTTATCAAGGACATTATCGTTCAGAATGCCGGCCTGGATACGAACAACCAAATAGCCCAGATCCGGAATATGATAGCGGAGAGGGTTGATCTTCTTCTTATCGATCCCAACTCCGAGACCGCCCTCAATCCGGTCATCGAGGAAGCCGTCGCTCGAGGCATAACCGTGGTCGTCATGGACCAGCCGGTGACTTCCGACGAGTGTGTCAGCGTCTCGATCAATCAGGAAACCTGGGGCGAGAACCTGGCGAAATGGCTCGTTGAAGAACTCGACGAAAGCGGAAACATAGTCCGAATCGAAGGATTGGCCGGACACCCCGCCAATGTGGGTCGAGTAGTCGGAATGGACCGCGTACTTAAACAGTACCCGGACGTCAATTTGCTGGCTAGCGTAAACGGTAACTGGGTACAAGCCGGTTCTCAGCAGGTCATGTCCGACCTTCTTGCCTCGTATACTGATATCGACGGTGTGCTCGCTCAAGACGGAATGGCTTTGGGAGTTGTTCAAGCCTATGAGGCCGCAGGCGAAGAGCTTCCCCTCGTAACCGGTGAGACCCAGGTTGCCTTCCTCCATAAGTGGAATGAGCTGAAAAACAACTCCGATTTCTACACCTACGCCCAGAACAATCCTCCGGGAATCGGCGCGACCGCTTTAGGCATCGGAATTCGGCTGCTCCAGGGTAAGGAGTTCAAGGACGGAGTCCTGACCGCGACCGATAAGTATCCGCGGGTATATTTCTACGATGTGAAGTTCCACATCACCAATGCGAACTTCGACGATTATTACGCGGAATACAAGGATGAGCCTCCTACGTACTTTCCCGACGAGCATCTCTCTGAAGAAGAGCTTGACGCTCTTTTCAAGTAAAGTTAACATTTTTACCGGAGCGGAGACGCGGTAACGCGTCTTTGCTCCAATTTTTAACAGGTAACAAGTATGCAAGACTCACATCAGAATGAAACGATTTTAGAGGCCAAATCTATAATCAAACGTTTCGGAGGAGTAACCGCTCTCCAAGACGGAAATATCTGTATCCGGAAGGGAAAGATAGGCGGTCTTCTCGGCGCAAACGGCTCGGGAAAGACCACCCTCTCGAGAATCCTTACGGGGATTTATCAGCCCACTAAGGGGGATTTATTCCTGAGAGGCGAATGTGTACAGATACCGTCCCCCATCTTTGCGGCGGAAAACGGTATCGTCATGGTGCACCAGCATCTGAGCCTTATCCCCGAATTGACCGTTTGGGAGAATGTCCTCCTCGGCCACGAAAAGAAATCGAAATTTGGTTTCCTCAAAGACAAGGAAATGGCGGATACGGTCGTCTCCCTTATCGGGCGATTCAATGCGAACATTGATCTCGAGGAACAAGTCAAGAATTTATCTCAGGCTAAGAGACAGATCGTCGAGATCGCGAAGGCCCTTTCCCAGGAGCCTGATCTGCTCATCTTCGACGAACCCACCTCCGCCCTCGAGAAGGAAGAGGTAGACAGCTTGTTTACGGTTATGCACTCCTTGAAAGAGGAAGGGGTTTCCATGGTTTTTACATCACACCGAATGTGGGAAGTCATGGAAATCTGCGACTACGTGACCGTATTCAGGAACGGCATGTTTGTCGGAGAGATCGACTTCGAGCGGGACGGGAGAGAGGAGAGCACGATAGTCGAGCTCATTACGGGGAAACAGGTGGATCAGGAATATACCGGTACTCGAAAAACGGGGCCGGTTGAAACCCGCGCCCCCGTGTTCGGTCTCCAGGGAATTAAGCTCCAGGGCTTTTCCTATCCCGAGAAACACGGCGGAATCTCTTTCCGCGTCTCTCGGGGTGAGATCGTCGGTATCGCGGGGCTCAACGGACAGGGACAGGAAGAGCTTCTCCTAACCCTCTCCGGCTATGTAAAACCCGCTTCCGGACATTTTGTTCTCAACGATCGGATAGTCGGCCTGACCTCCCCCCGGGAAGCGGTAAAAAGGGGCATCGTCCTGGTTCCCGGAGACCGGGTAGAGGAAGGATTATTCGTTCAGCACGATGTCAATTTCAATATTAATTTTCCCTTTCTCTCGGTGCATGACAAGAATGTCGTATTGAACTACGGAAAGTTGAGAAATAACGCAAGCGAGATAATCCGGATGCTTTCGATACAGCCTCCAGATGAAACCACCCCGGTGGAGAACTTGAGCGGCGGGAATCAGCAAAAGATAGTCATCGGAAAATGGCTCCTCTTGGAACCGAATATCCTGCTCTTGAGCGACCCGGCGAAGGGTGTGGATGTGCAGGCTAAAGCCGAGCTGTATACCACGGTCCGCGAGCTCGCCGAACGGGGAACCGCGGTAATTCTCTATGCGAGCGACAACAAGGAGCTTATTCAGATGTGCGACAGGGTGTTTGTTATGTTCGAAGGGAGTATCGTGGAGGAATTGTCCACCGAAAGACTCAAAGAGGAGGAGCTCACGGCGCATTCGTTGAGGTCCCGGGTCTACGCGGAGGAGGGGAGTCATGAATAAACCGGTACTAAACTCTCTTAACGCTATCCGGAAGACATCCTACTTCTCGACCCTAGTCGTTTTCGTCCTCTTGGTGCTGATCAACGCCCTTATACAGCCTTACTTTTTCAGCGGCTATATCCTGAGGCTTAATCTCCTGAGCTTTACCCCTCTCATACTTATCGCCATGGCTCAAGGGGTGGTTATTCTTCTCGGAGGGGTCGATCTCTCCATAGGTGCGGCGATTACCCTTATGAACGTGGTGATGGCCTCGATTATGAAGGAGAGTTTCGGGAGCGTCGTTCTCGCTCTCGTCGTGGGGCTAGGTATCGGCATCGGTATCGGGCTTTTCAATGGGTTTACGATCGGATTCTTGAAACTGCCTGCCATTGTGGCGACCTTCGCGAGCGGGGCAATATGGGGCGGACTTGCTTTGATTATTATGCCGGCCCCGGGGGGATTCGTTCCGAAGTTCTTTTACAAGCTCTATCAGCGGGATCTTTTCCACGTTCTTCCGGTTCCTCTTCTTCTCATACTTATTGCCGCGGGAATTTGGTTTTTCTTGAGTAAAAGGCCTTTCTACCGGCATCTCTACGCTACCGGAGGAAACGAGCAGGCGGCGTTCGCAAGCTGGATCAATACTCGGATGATCAAGCTGAAGGCATTCACCCTTTGCGGTGTCTTTACGGCCATAGCTTCGTACATGGTGACTATGCAGGCGGCTTCCGGCGACCCGAACTTAGGACAGGCGTTTACCCTTCCCTCGGTGGCGGCGGTTGTTATCGGGGGCATTTCCCTCTACGGCGGACGAGGCAGGCTTATAGGGGCGGTCTTAGGAGCGTGTATCTTCGGGCTTCTCACAAACATCATCTACTTCGCGAAGATTTCCTCCTTCTATCAGGACCTTATCCGCGGAGCCATTATCATCATAGCTTTGATAGTCTCCTTGATACCGTCCCTCAAGAAGACGCATCTAACGAACAATGGGTAGTACTATGAAAAAACAGACGTTAGAATTAAAAGGACTCCTCGGAAACAAGGTGTTTATCGCTTTCCTCATGGCGGTGGTGCTCTTTATCCTCTGGGGTATTATTTCACCGGGGTTTCTCAAGATCAGTCATATAATGAATGTTTTGAGCCTGTCCTCTTTCTTGGGGATAATAGCCTTAGGACAGACGATCGTTATCATCTCCGGATCGGAGGGTCTCGACCTCTCCGTAGGAGCGGTGGCATCCCTTGGGTCGGTGATGGCGGCGAAGGTGATGCAGGGGGATAACGCGAACGTCCTCCCGGCGGTTCTTCTGGTGGTGGCCACCGGCTTTATTATCGGTACGATCAGCGGGGTGGGGGTGTCGTTCTTCCATGTTCCCGCCTTAGTCATGACCCTGGCCATGGGAAGCGTGGTCGGCGGCTTTTCTTTGGTCTATACCAACGGACAGCCTACGGGAAGGGGGGCCGAGTTGATCGTCTCACTCGGTTCGGGGCGTCTTGGTCCCTTTCCGAATATCCTTATTATCTGGATCGTTGTTTCGATTATCGCGTTGTTCTGCTTTCAGCGGCTCAAGTGGGGAAAGAAACTCTTCGGAGTCGGCGCGAACGATATCACCGCTAAGCTCTCCGGGGTCCGTACGCGGCTTGTACGCATGTTCGCGTATTCCCTGTCGGGCATCATTTCCGCACTGGCAGGAATTTTTCTCCTCGGATATACGGAGATGCCGTATCTCGATATCGGGTCGATATACATCATGCCCTCGGTCGCGGCGGTAGTTATAGGCGGTGTGAGTTTAAGCGGAGGAAAGGGGAGCTATCTCGGCGTCATAGCCGGGGCCGTCGTCCTCACCACCCTCAACAGCATTCTTGTCTCCCTCCGCATGGGTCAAGGGGGAAGGCAGATCGTATACGGACTCGTCATCCTCGTGGTGCTGTCCGCATACACAATTAAAAGAAGAAACTAAGGAATACACATGAACGGCAGAGAGAAGATACTGAATGCTTTGAATCATCGGGACGGTCCCGTACCGATGGATTTCGGAGGCGGGCCGACCACCGGCATACACTGCAGTGTCGTCGAGGGCTTAAGACAATACTACGGTCTCGAAGACAGGCCGGTTACGATTATAGAACCCTTTCAGATGCTCGGACTCATCGAGGAGGACCTTCTCGATGCGATGGGTATCGACACGGTTCCCTTCTGGAACCCCTACACCATGTTCGGCTATAAGAACGAGGGATGGAAGGAATGGACCGCCCCCTGGGGCCAGACCGTCTTGGTGGGAAAAAACTTCAATATTACTAGAAACGAAAATGGAGATGTTCTTATCTATCCCGAGGGGGATTTGTCGGTTCCACCGAGCGGAAAGATGCCGAATAACGGATATTTTTTCGACAGTATCATCCGGCAGGAACCGATTGACGATGAAAATCTCGATTATCGGGACAATCTCGAAGAGTTCGGCGAGATTGACAACGAGGTGATAGACGATCTAAGGGGTGCGGCGGGGGATGTGCGAAACTCCGGACGGGCGGCCTTTGCAAACTTGGGGGGTACCGCCATCGGGGACATCGCTCTCGTCCCCGGCCCCCAGCTGAAACACCCGAAGGGAATCCGGGATGTTACCGAGTGGTATATCTCCACGGTGACCCGGCAGGATTATCTTAAAAGGGTTTTTGAACGGGAGGTCGAAATCGGCCTAACTAATCTTGAAAAGATAAACCGTGCCGTAGGAGACGCCGTCGATATAGTCTATATCTGCGGTACCGATTTCGGGACCCAGACATCCACTTTCTGTTCCACCGAGACCTACGAGGAGCTGTACGCTCCCTACTACACGAGGATAAACGACTGGATTCACGAGAATACCTCTTGGAAAACCTTCAAGCATAGCTGCGGAGCGGTGGCCGAGTTTATTCCCCGCTTCATCGAATCGGGGTTCGATATCGTCAATCCGGTACAGCTTTCAGCGGCGGGCATGGACGGAAAGACACTTAAGGAGAAATACGGTGAGAGAATCACCTTCTGGGGAGGCGGAGTCGACACCCAGAAAACCCTTCCCTTCGGCACTCCCGAGGAGGTGAGCCGGGAGGTGACCGAACGGTGTGAAATCTTCGCTCCCGGCGGCGGCTTCGTCTTCAATACGATTCACAATGTTCAGGCGAAGACGCCGGTGGAAAACGTCGTTGCCATGATCGATGCCGTCAAGGATTTCAACCGGCGAAGGAGGTAACTCCGCCCGACGGAGGGCCCGGCCCTGCCGGGTCTTCAAGCAGAAGAGATTTTCCCCAGGGCATCCCGGAGGCTTTCGACGGTAACGGGCTTGGTGATGTAATCGTCCATACCGAGGGCGAGAAAGTGGTCCCGCTCATTCTGGAGGGCATGGGCGGTCAGGGCGATGATGGGAATCGAAGAGTCGAATCCGTCGTCCCGGCAGGCGCGGATCCTTCGGGTGGTTTCGCAGCCGTCTAATACCGGCATCTGGATGTCCATGAGTATACAGTCGAAGGAGTCGTCTCCTCTGAGCGCTTCGAGGACTCCTCTGCCGTCGGTGACCGCGGTAACCTTGTGTCCCTCCTTCTCGAGGAGCCGGGCGGCGACTAAGCGGTTTATCCGATTGTCCTCGGCTAGTAGTATTCGCAGGGATGCCGATTGTGCCGCCGGCTCCTCTTCCGGTTCAAAGGAAGCCTCGGTCCCGGCGATCTTGACGAATACGGTAAAATTGACCCGGGTACCCCGGTCCTCCTCGCTCTCGATGTATACCGTGCCGCCTAAGAGCTCGGTCAGCTTGCGCACGATGGCAAGTCCCAAACCGGTCCCCTGGTATCTCTTCGAGTAGGACCCGTCGGCCTGGACGAAGGGATTGAAGATGTTATCGATCTCCTCCTCGGGAATACCCGTTCCCGTATCGGAAACGGTGAATTGGAGGCGGACCCCCTCTTCTGTTCGGTCATAAACACCGACGTCGACGGAGATCGATCCTTTTTCGGTAAACTTCAAAGAGTTTCCGATCAGGTTGAACAGGATCTGCCTGATACGGCCGATAGCGCCTGCGAGGAAGGCGGGAATATTCTCGTCGATGCTCAGCTCGAGCCCGAGCCCCTTCTTAGAGGCGGCCTCTCTAAAGAGGCTGACCGTTCTATTTATTTCGTCGCGAAGGACAAAGCTCTCTTCGAAGAGCTCCATTTTACCAGCCTCGATCTTGGAGAAGTCGAGGATGTCGTTGATGATAGTAAGAAGGGTCTTTCCCGAGGTCAGGGCGCTCTCGATATATTCCCGCTGCTCTTCGGTAATTACCGAATCGGAGAGGAGCTGAAGCATCCCGATTACACCGCTCATGGGAGTGCGGATCTCATGACTCATATTGGCAAGGAACTCCGATTTGGCCCTGCTTGCCTCTTCCGCCCGCTGTTTGGCGTGACGGTATCCCTCTTCGAGCTCGAGACGTCTGATTCCCAATGCGAGGACCTTACAGATCCGTTCTAATCTGAGAATTATCGATTCTCCGTACTCCTTTTCGGCTCCCGAAACGGCGATGCACCCGATCACCTCGCCGTCGACGATGGAGGGAACGATGAGAACCGGTCCGAACGCGTCGCCTCGCTCCATGATAACCGAACCTTCCTTCAATGCGAGTAAGTTCGCCTCTTTATCTCCGAGCAATATGGAGAGGGGGGAAGTTTCGGGAAAGGTCTTAAAGGTATTATCCCGAAGGTCCCGATATCCGGCGGCACCGTAGGGGCTGCGGGTTATCTCCCGGGCATGTTTCAGGAACACCTCGAGGACCCGGGGAAGATTCCTCTGTTCCAAGAACGAGCGGGTCAGCTCGTACACCCGGCCGTTGAAGCTCGCTTCGTCGGCGAAGGCGGCTTCACTGCGTTTGTGCTCGCTAATGTCCCGAAGCCCGATCAGGACGGCCTTCTCGCCGTGGAGCCGGATAAGTCCGGTATACATTTCCACCCATCGCTCATCTTCAGTGCCGTCTAGGAGCTTGAATTGGACCCGTTCGGGGGCCTCCCTGAGGGCGATTTTATCCCGGATGATCCTGCCGATCATCTTCCGGTAGCAGGGATGGATAACCCTGAATATCCGAATGAAGGGCGCTTCTATAAGCTCCTCGGCGGAAAGCCCGGTAAGGGCGGACATGGCCGGATTCGAAAAAACGAAGGAGGGAGGATCCCCTTTGAGGATGGCTATACCGTCCCCGGAGCTTTCCACGATGGTCTGGTACCGCTCGGTCATCTCCAGGAGGGCCTGCTCCTCCCTGACCCGCTCGGTTATGTCTCTGTAGACCAGGAGGACCCGGGGTACGGTCTCGTTGACCCGGATGGGGTGGATCTCCACGTGGAGCTTCCGGGTACCGATTTCGGGAAATTCCCAGTCGATCCCGTAGATGACCGTTTCCCCCTTGAAGGCCCGGGCGAAGCGGTGCTTTAGTTTCGTCTCGTAAATCTCTTCTCCCACGACCTCCCGAAGGGTTTTCCCGATAACATCTTTCCGGGTAATCCGTTTGATCTTGAGGTAGGTCTTGTTGACGATGACGTACCGTTCGTCGGAATCGATGACCGCGATAACATCGCCGGAGTTGTCGATCGCCTGTTGATAGGCAAGGAGCTCGCTCTCTCGGTCCTTGAGTTCCATAACCGATTCGGCGAAATCCGTGAGGGTAGATACTTTCTGTGAGGGGTTTGTGGTATCCACGACGCTTTCCTTAGAATAGTTGAAATCCCTTATTCCGGCAAGGCGGAGTCCCCCTACGCGGAGCTCTTCAGAGAGTACGGCTTTTCCCGGGAGTTCAAGAGTCTCAGGTTGTGGAAGAGCTAATAATATCGAAGAGTGTAGTAGAGAAGTCCTAGATACTCGTGAATCCCCAGGCTGCTCTCTTCGAACACCGAAGAGTCCGGAAGGAAGCTTAACAAACCGTACCCGTGCCTGTTGCCTCGGTAATCGGTGGGGGCGGGGACCACACAGAAGCCGGCGGCCTGAAAGCTCTTGAATGCCCGGCGCATGTGATAGGCGGAGGTTACGAGGACGATCTTTCCCGCTCCTATTTTCTCCCGGGCGTAGAGGGCATTCTCCCAGGTGTTGGTGCTTCGGGCTTCGGCGGTTATTCGGTCCGGCGAAAGGCCGGTATCGATCAGAAGTTTTTCGGCGGCCGCGGCCTCGGGGGTTTCGATCTTCTTCGATAAGACGATCCCTCCGGTGGTCAGAATGTCGAGATCGTACCGGCGCGCCAGGATTCCGCCGTAGACCGTACGTTTGTAGGCCCCCGGAGAGAGGGAGGCTCCGCCGGTTTCGGGCGACCGGGGGATTATGCCCCCGCCGAGGATGACTAAGTGTTCGTTCTTCAGAAGGATATCTTTCGGCAGAGGAGGGTACCGGTTTTCCAAAGGCAGGATAATCAAATCCCGTACCGGCTCGATGGAAAGGAGATACAGAAGGGCCGCCGCGGCGATCCCGAAACAGGTGGCGAGCTTCCGCCTCCGGCGGATAAACACAACCGTGAGCACGATAAGGACGAGGACAAGCCCCGCGGGGAGGAGAAAGACCTGTATTCCTTTGACCATGAAACCCATGGAACCATTCTACGGCACTTTCATTTTTCCGGGAAGATAGGTACCTTGAAGAGGGAGATGATTATGGAAGCAGAAACGGTAGTAACCGCGGTCATTTCGGCGCCCCCGGATGCCGCGCCGGAGATTGCTCGAGAGCTCATCGCGAAGCGGGCCGCGGCCTGCGTGCAGATAATCCCCCGGATTCGAAGCTTTTACCGCTGGGAGGGGGAGATTCATGACGACGAGGAGGCGCTCCTTCTGGCAAAAACCGTCCGGAAGAGGATTGCCGACATCGAGGAGATTCTCGAACGGGTACATCCCTATGAGGTCCCGGAACTCCTGGTCTTTCCCGCCTCCGGAGGGCTTGCCCACTATATCCGGTGGGTAGCGGAGGAGACGTGAGGGTCTATCCGGTATCCCTCGCGGAGACCGCCCGAAACCGATCGGTGTTTCAGAGCCCCCTATGGGGCCGCTTCAAAAGGCATCGGGGGCATCCGGTGGCTTCCTTCCGCGTGGAGTATGAAGGAATCGGTACCCCTCTGTTGATAGTCTACCGCCCCTTCGCCGAGGGGACCTATTCGGCCTATATACCCTACGGCCCCGAGGCGGACGTCGCGGAATCGGAGCAGGGACCCTTTCTCGAGGAGCTAGCCGAGACGGTCCGCCCTCATCTTCCGGAAGAGTGTTCCTTCGTCAGGTTCGATCTGCCCTGGGCCAATCCCTTTCAGGAAGAGGACCGCTTCGATGAAAATGGAGGATGGATCGGGCCGCCGGTGCCCCGCATCAGGGAGATGCGGATGAACTTCGGAAGCGGCAAGTGGAATCTCTTCAAGGCCCCCACCGACTTAAAACCCACCGATACGGTGGTCCTCGATCTATCCCCGCCTGAGGAGAAAATCCTTTCATCGATGAAGCCGAAGACCCGGTACAATATCCGTTTAGCCCTTCGCAGGGGCGTGGAGGTGATCGTCTCGGAGGAAGAGGGTCTACATGAGTGGTATCGCCTTCACCGGGAGACCGCCGAGCGGAAGGGTATAGTGGAGGAGAGCTTCGGGTACTTCGACGACCTGTTCAGGATAGAGAATGCCCCGGGAAGTGTACGGCTGTTTCGGGCATACCGGAAAGGCAATCTTCTTGCGGCGGCGGTCATCGCCTTATACAAAAGGCGGGCATATTATCTCTACGGAGCCTCCTCGAGCCGGGAGCGGATGTACATGGCCCCCTACGCGCTGCAATGGCGGGGAATAACCTTGGCCCGGGAATTAGGATGCCGGAGTTATGACCTCTACGGAATACCCCCGTCGAACGATCCGAGCCATCCGATGTGGGGGCTTTACCGGTTCAAGACCGGTTTCGGGGGAAGGATCCGTCATTACCGGGGGTGCTGGGACTATCCGTACGATAGGGAGCTGTACAAGCGGCACGCCGGGGCTCAGGTGCTGCAAAACCCCTATCACCGCTGATTATCCTTTGCGGATAATCTCGTTCCAGTCGTAGACGGGAACGATCCGTTCTTCCGGCTCGAGGACGAGGAAATCGTCATCATTCCAATTCCCGTGGATCATATCTTTGAGCAGCCGAATGTTTCCTGAGATGCAGAGGAATTCCTTCCCTTCCCGTTCGGCCTCTTCCCTGCATCGCTGTTTGTAGTCGAGGACTTCGGTCTCCGGCACTTCGATGTAGATAATCGAATCGTCGTTTCCCCCCTTGAGCGAAGGATCGAGGGTTTCCATGATGTACCGGGCGTTTTCTTCTCCGTAGAGCTCCACGTATTCTTCGTAACTCTTGTCGATACCCATTTCCTTGGAAAAGGTCGAGGTCTTGAGATACCCCTCTCCTCGTTCCATATATCCGGCGGAGGTGAACTGCCGGCTTGGATTCTCGGCGAAATGCTCCTTGAAGCTCTGTTTGGAGCCTAAAAAGATGGTGCAGCAGTCGTGGGCCCGCGGTATTACCAGCTTGGAGCTCTTGCTCGAGAGGCCTCGGGTGGAATTACCGCACAGCCCGTACCCGAGGAGGACGGCATCGTAACCCTTTCCCGATTCATCGGCGGCGTCGATCTTCTCCTGAATAAGGGTATGGAGGCGTTCGCTGTTGTCGTGACTGCCTTTTTCCGTGAAATCCAGGTCGACGGTATGGGGTGACGATGCCACGGCCAAACAGAGCTCGCGGGTAAAGACGTCGCAGCCGATCAGCTTGAAATACATATATCCTCCGAAGGTGATTCTACTTTTACTCGTTCTTCGAGGCAAGACCCCGAAACTTTTGTCCGGTCTTCGATTTGCCGGTCCCTCCGATTTTCAGTACGTTTAAGTGGGGAAGGAAAAGAAATGGAAGAAAGCCAATTACAGCAGACACTGGAGTCGTCGATCGAAACCGTCCGAAACCTTCCCGCTCATTCTCGAGAGACCGTCGAAAAAACCGCCGAGCGTCTCGATGATTATAAATATTCACCGATTCTCCTGATTCCGGCGGACAACTTTACCAGGCTTACCAAGGAAGGCATTATCGACGAAATGAAACGGATCGTCGATCTAAGTGACTCCGAAATGCGTGATATGGGATTTATCGACGGCGCCGACCTCACGACCAAGAAGGACCAGCAGCTCAACCTTTTGGTTCATCATTACTCTCTCTTATCCCGCCTGAGAAACGACGAGCCCGAGGCCTGGGACGAGGTCACCGAGCTCTACGAAGACGACTGATTTTACTCAATTCATTTTATTCCAATTTTCCGAGGAGCTCTTCGGCGGTGGTGTTCCCCGGGTCCTGTTCGAGGGCTCGCCGGAGCAGGTTTCGTGCTCGATTTTCCTCCTCCTCGAGGAGCGCCGCTATCGCCTGATTGGTCAGGCCCAGCGATTTTGCCCCGCCGCCGCCGAGCTCGACCGCTTCGGCGTACAGCTCTTCCGCTCGGCGGGTGTTTCCGCCGAAGAGCTCCGCGTTGCCTAGGCTGATGAGTCCGTAGGGGCTTCGCTGGAGATCGACTGATTTTTGGGCGTAGTAGCGGATCCGGTTCCGGATATCCCGCAATTCGGATTCGGGACCCGAATCGATCGAATCGAGGTAATTACGGGTTTCGAGCCCCGACAGGGCGAAATAATCGTAGGGATTTTCACCGACCCTTTCTATCTTATCGAGGAGGATGGCGGTAATCCGGTTTCTCAAGCTTTCGGAAAGGGTCTCACTCCCGAGGTTTCCGATAAGCTCCAGGAAAACGAGGGCATCGTATCCCTCGGGACGCTCCGGCCGGGTGTCCCGGGCCTCTTGTGCATAACGGACCGCCTGATCGTGGAAACCGGTGGTGGCGTAGTGCATCGCCGCGGCGAGGAATACCTGGATGTCCGGATCGGGCCGTCTGAGAAGGGCCGTTTCGAGACTCGATTTAGCGGCGAGAATACTCGCGGCGTCGGAGTTATGAAAGATCTCCCGGATCGCTATCTCTCCGGCCGGATTGAGTACCGCTATCGATTGGATCAGGGAGAGCCACCGGACGAGGGCCCTGAATCCTGTATTCGTCATGGTGTACTGATAATTTTCGGGCTCCAGCCTTACCGCCCGTTCGAGAAGATCGATACGCAGGGAGTCCCAAAGCCCGGAAAAGTAGTTTTTGTAGAATCTCTCCATGTCCGCGCCGCTCGGGTTTCCGCCCCCTAAGACGCTTTGGGCGGTATTGCGAATCTGCCGGGGAACCACTTCGTAGATACTCCGTCTTGTGGTCAAGAGAAAGGTCCTGAAGTGGAGCTCCGCGCTTTCGGGATAGTCGGTAAGGTAGTCTTCACCGATAGAGAGGGCGGTCCCCGGCTGCCCTGCAGCCTCCCGGTTCTTCATCACCTTTACCACAATCTCGGGAGGAGCCTCGCGGGAGGCGAGGATGTCTAAGACTCCATTATAGGCCTGATTGAGGCGTTCCTCGCTTCCCGCCGCGTTGGCGATGCTCAAGAGCCAATCCGCCGTTTGAATCGATCCCTCCTGCGCGTGGAGAGCCAAAAAGGTGGGCATTGCGTTCTCCGCCGTCGCTTTCGTCCGATCGGTGAAGGGGGTGTCGGCCAAAAATTCGACGTATTCCACGAATATCTCGGGATTCCCCGGATTTTCTTCTATCGCCTCCCTCCTGGACTGTATTTCTTCGGGAATTTCGGAAACTTCGTACCGGTCGAACCCGGTGAAGCTGACTTCGATGGTATAGTTCAAGTCCCCCGACTCGAGGTACTGCCGCGGATCGAAATCGAGGGCCCCGGCCGGGATCGAAGTGATGATAAGAAATCCTAGAATGACGAAAACTGTTCGAGTTGTCTTTTTCACGCTTCCCAACATATCACGGTTGAAGCCGAATGAAAACCGGGCCACCGGATATGCCGCCGGTTATCGGGTTGTCCCAACCGGGCTTTACACGGTAGAATACGCACATGACACCTCCCGTGCTCACGAAACGGACCGATGACGGGAACGCCTACTACACCGTCCGCTGGTCTCCCCTGGAGAAGGTCGATAAGTATACAATTATCAAGCGGGTTCCCGCCATGGCGGGAATATACGAGCTCTATTTCGAGGACAATTACCGGAAACTCATCCGGTTCTACGTTTCGAAGGTATGGCTCGGCGGGCTCAGATCCGAACTCCGAAAGGTAACCGATACCGAGCTTATAGAGGACGAGCGGTGGAAAGACCTGCTCGAGAACCGGACCTGCTATTACCGGTACGTCTTGAGCGAGTCCTTTACCGATCTGTCGGATGTCCTCTTCTACTTTTCGGAAAAGTATTTCCCGGGACAGCACCGGGCCGAGGATTCGGGACGGTACGATCAGATCTTCGTCGATGAGATCGAGCCGAACAAGATCGTGACCATCTAGCCGCGGAAGCCGCTTCGCTCGTGCCGGGTCACTTTAGCGACGATATCGCCGCCCTTAGCGGGGGTCAGCTCGGGCATAACCCCCGCCATGCCGAGCTTGTCTCCCAGGACGCACAGGATTCCCCGAACCCCCTCGATTGCTGTAATACGGTCCATCGCCTCTTTCATATCAGCCTCAAAACGTATGAGGTTACAGGCGAGGGTAGCGCAGGCGTCCGCCACGGCGGTGTCGTCGGCGTATACGGTGGCCAGATCGCACAGTCCGAAGCTCGAGCTGTGTCCCATGAGGGAGGAGGATGAGCACAGCCCCGCCGGAAGCATGGATGCGGTAATCTTCAAGGCGATCCGTCCGGTCAGGGGTGAATCCGGTCCCGTGTAGAGACCCACCGTTATCGAAGAATCCTCCGAGGACCCCGGGCCGAGCCTTCCGAGGTAGATATCCCCCCCGTTCTCGATGACTATCAATTCGGCCCCCGCCGCTCGAGCTTTCTCTCCGGCTGCCTCGGCAATCGCTCCCGCTACCGCGGCCATGGGGCCCGTCCCGGTCAGCTCGGAGGCGTGGATCATTCGGCGGACTAAAGGCGGAGTCCGGCTCATATCTTCAAAACTGAGAGGCGGGAGCGGTTCGAGGGCGGTTTGGAATTCGGGACAAATTCGGATGTATTCTTCGATCTCCCGGCGGGCCTGCCGGATACCGTATGTACAGATCTCTTCCCGGTCCGAGGAGATCCTGTAACGAGCCTCCTTATGCCGAAAGGTCGAGAACCGGTACATCCCTTAGAAGAGGGCGGAGCAGGCCCCGTAGGGGCAGTTTTCGATGCAGTTGAGACATTCGATGCACTTCGCACCGTCGAAACCGATCTGCCGGGTGTCGGGATCGACGACGCGGATCGCCTCGGCGGGGCAGTGGGTCAAACAGTTACCGCATTGAACGCACACCTCTTCGTCCCACCGTATTCCCCGGTCCGCCTCCTCGACGGTGACGTTGAACGTCTCCACGTATCCCATGGCTCTTTCGATATTCTCGACATCACCGGTGATGTCCAAGACCAGGTACCCCTGCTCGTCGGGGGTAACCTTAGCCCGGAATATATTCACTATCAAATCGTAGTCCTTGACCAGGTGATAGACTATGGGCTTTTCGGTCTCGCACCGGGGGAAGGACAACAGGAGTTTCTTGGTTATCATGTCTGCGGTTCCTTTATCACTAACGGCTTCATCGCACTGTCCGCCGGAAGCGGGGCGAGGGGAGGGGACACGAGGAACTCTCCCCCCTCGATCTCCTCCTTGAGGATCGCGGCGATTTCCCTGCTCCGGGAATAGGAGCTCAACGAGCCGACCTCCACCCGCCTGCCTTCGATGGTCACCTCCCCCGATTTGAGATCCTCGTAGCTGATATGGGCAAGGACGTTTCCCGTCTTCTCGGGGTAGTCGCGGGAGTAGTCGATGACCGGTGCGTAGATGTCCCGGTCCCGGACGGTGGTCGCCTTGAGGACTTCCCTGTCCAGGATGGGGATAGGTATTCCCACCCCTAAGGCCATGCTCACGCCGTATCCCTTGAAGCTCACCCCCCGGACGAAATCGGGGTTCATCCGCTTCATATCGCCGGTCAAGGCAAGGGTCCCCGCCCCCTCGGTCGGCACACCCCCCTCGGTCCGTTCGCAGCGGGAGGCGTGCTGGGTCCCCTCGGCGTAGACATGCCCCTGGGCCCCGGCGAGCCATACCCTCGTCCCTATCCCGATCGTCCGGTAATAGGGATCGTTCAGGAGCGGTGAGAGCTGACCCGCCGAGCAGTAGGTGAGGTTCTTCATGTCGGGTTTGAGGAGCCCTAAATAGGTATAGATCGGCTTATCGGAGCGGTTTACAGCCGCGTTGTAGTTTTGGTAGCAGTTACGGGGATTGACCATAATCGCCTGATTGAGATCATCGATGGTGAAGTAGGTGCGGATTTCTCTCCTGGGGTAGTCGTCGGTCCCGTAACTGAGGGCAAAGAGCTGGAGCTCCTCCCCCCTGATGAGGCGCTCGATGACGTATCCTCCGCCGTAACGGAAGTCCCCCGGGTAGTACATGTTGGCGGGATCGTTCTGCCTGAGCTCGGTAGCCCCGAGGTAGACATCCACCGCGGCGATCCCGGTGTATACCCGGACATCGTCGATCCAGGCCTCGGTCATTCGTATCTTGGGCTTGCTGTGCCCGAAGTTGAGAAAGCACCCGGAGGAACACATCGGTCCGAAAGTGGCGGTGGTAACCACGTCCACATCCTCGGCGGCGGCATCGAGTCCTTTTTCTTCGACGTAATCTATGACCTCCTCCGCGGTGAGGACGAAGGCCTTTTTCGATTCGATCTTTTTGTTTATCTCTTCATAGCTTTTCATATGCTCCGATAGTATGTGCGGTTTACCCCTCTTGATCAATAGGTCATAATTTACCACAATGTAGTAACTTATGCAGATAAATGTTCCTAATCGAATTCGTAACCTCTGTGTTCGAGCTCTGAGCGAATCCATGGAGCCGCGGGTCATGATTCACCTCATCCGGGAGATCTTCCCTAACTACGACATCCACGCCCGCACCGGATATCCGGAAAGCCTCTCCATACCCAACATGGAGGTGGCGGGGCAGATCGTTTCCGATGTCCTAGGGGGGGAAGAGTTCCCCAATTTCCTGACCCTCCTGATCCGTGCCCAGGAAGAAGGAATCATGGGACGGAAGTATCCCGTCGCTTATCTCAGGGAGATTATCAAGGAGACTTTTGATCTGGGGCTCATCTACGATTCGGTAAACAAGGTGTTCGTCGAAGATCCGAAGGTCCGGCAGACCCGCAACTGGGGAATTTTGGATGAAGGAAAGGAGTACACCCTCGCCTTTCTGTCGGTGGATATCGTAGGGAACACACGGCTTGTGCGCACCTACAGTGAGCCGGTCGTTCACCGGGCCTACGCCGACCTTAAAGAAATTATCCAGAATACGATTATCCGCCGAAACGGGCGAATCTGGAATTGGGAAGGCGACGGAGGGCTTGTCGCTTTCTTTTTCGGCAACAAGCACATGTCGGCCGCGGTAAGCGCAATCGAGATAATCCACGAGATGTATCTCTATAACCGTACCAGATGCGCCATGGACGAGCCCCTGTCCATCCGTATCGGGGTACACGCCGGCCCTTGTGAGTACAATAATACCCTGGAGAACTT
Organism: uncultured Spirochaetales bacterium; assembly: GCA_964641125.1. Lineage (GTDB taxonomy): Bacteria > Spirochaetota > Spirochaetia > SPDA01 > CAZSGZ01 > JBKHAJ01. The sequence goes on along the minus strand of CAZXMO010000046.1, from coordinate 2,447 downwards.
GGAAAGGGTCCAGACTATATTGGAGACCCTCGAGCTCGAACGAAAATCTCCCTCGGATGGGGTTACAATAAGCGTGGTCATCAAGGTGATGCTCGAAGAAATCATCTCCCAGAAGTTTAAATCCTTAGGGAACGGTAAGAACGGGCCCTTCACGTATCAGCTGGAGTTAGCCAAGAGATGAAGGTCTATGTCTGTACCGAAAAACCGGCGGTGAAAAAATATTTCGCCGCCCTCAAGCGTGCCCGCAGCGTCGAGTGCACATTCCTGAAACCCGGCGAGCTTTCCGGCTTCTTGTCCGACTCACCGCCCCCCTGCATCTTGTATATCGATATCTCTACGGCGGAGGAAGGCGGGTGGAGGCAGCAGCTCAAGTCTCTTCAGCGGAGCCATCCGAATATCCGGTTAGGTATCCTCGATCCTGACGGCAATATTGCCGATGTCGCCGAGCTCTTTCATCAGGGGATCGCCGATTACCTAAACAAACAGGCCTTGAGGAGCGGAATCGGTACGAAGAGGATCAAAAATATTTTTGCCTTCAAGCCGAACCTCGAAGACGGGAAGAGCGGTACCGGCTCGGATAAATACCGCGGGGGGGAGGCTCCCGCGGTCCCTCCGGGCTGGAAAACCGTCGATTGCGGGTGGAAGGGAATACAGAGCGGAGTGGAGTACACATTCTCCATCATCTATGTCCGTCTCGACATGATGGAGGACTGGCGGAAGAAGGCTGGAGAGGGCCACATCAACGCGGTGCAGAAGATCTTCCACGATCACGTAGAAAACGTCTTCGCCCATGCGGGCGGTCGAATTTGGATGTGGATGAACGATGCGGGTCTCGTCCTCGTTCCCTTCGACGGGAAAAGCTGTCCGTCTCTCCTCCCCGCTGTCCGCCTTATTCTCAACAGGGACCTCACCAGCATAGAGCTGTACAAGTACAACTCTCCTATCACCTACACAATAGCCCTCCACATCGGGAACACCTTTTATAAAGCCCGGGGGAAAACAGGAGACATCATCTCCGATACGGTCAATTTCATCTTCCATCTGGCCAAACACTACACCAAACCGGGGAATCTCTACCTGACCGACACCGTCTACCCCTTCATCCCCGGCGGGATCGAGGATTTGTTCGTACAGGGCGAGCCCTTCGAGGGGACCGGCCTGTACAGAATGTATCCGCCGAAGAGATAAGCCTACTCGATCGGGGCTTCGTGTACCGAGTAGATCTCCGCGTTTTCGTCCTTGAGCCTCTGGAGCGCCTCTTCCGGAAGGGCGTCGTCGATCTGTATGTTCGCGCATGCCCCTTCCGCGCCGCTGAATATGAGGTTCTCCATGCTTTCCACATTGATATCGGCCTCCCGGACAATCCGAAGTACGTCCGAAAGGACCCCTACCCGGTTGTGATGCCGTACCGAGAGGAGATACTTCGCCGGTGTTCTCTCCGATAGATTGACGCAATTACGCACCTTTCCCGTCGAGGCGTACGTCGACAGGATGGTGATAGCCTCGTCGGCCACCGCATTCTGGGCCTGATTCGTGGATGCCCCGATGTGATGGGTACAGTAGATACCCGGAACGTCCTTGATTGTGCCTGTGAAATCGCCGCTCTTTCCCGAAGGCTCGTTCGCCATGACGTCGAGGCCCGCCCGGATCCCCTTCGCTTCAACCGCTTCGATGAGGGCCTCCTCGTCGACTATGTCCGCCCGGGAGGTATTGATGAAGTAGGCTTCTTCCTTCATGGAGGAGAAAAACTCTTTATCGACAAGTCCCTTTGTGTCGCGAGTGGATGCCAGGTGCACGCTTACGATGTCCGCGTCCGCCGCGACCTCGAGGGGAGTGGCCCGGAAACCGATTCCCATCGCCTCGGCCTCTTCCCGGTTCAGGGACCTGCTGTAGGCGATAATCTTGAAACCGAATCCCTTCGCTCGGTGAATCACCTCCCGGCCTATAGTTCCCGTTCCGATGATGCCTAAGGTCTTCCCATAGAGCCCGTCCGCCTTGGAGTACTCCTGTTTGTTCCACCGGCCCCGGCGGAGATCGATCACGTTGTCGGGGATCCTCCGGTCGATACCGGTAATGAGCCCTAAGGTGAGCTCCGCCACCGCCGCGGCGTTCTTTCCGGGGCAGTTCGCCACGTACACGCTCAAGGCGGAGGCGGTATCGACATCGATGGTATTGTATCCGGCCCCCGCCCGAATAATCAGATGGAGCTCCGAGTCCGCCCGGATCATCTCTCCCGTTACCTTCGTGGAGCGTACGATGAGGACCTCCGGTTTCTCCCGCTCGAGCAGCTCGGTTAGTGTTTCCTCCTTCGCCGCGGGCTCGTAGATCACCTCGTATCCCTCTTCTTCCATCCTCCGGACCGCCTGGTCCGGAAACTTGTCCGCCGCCACAACCTTTAACGACATAATTCCTCCTTTTTCCATGCTCCCTACACCGGTTCCAGAATA
>CAZXMO010000045.1:0-28919 GCA_964641125.1 uncultured Spirochaetales bacterium | reverse complement strand
TCTATACAGGAGAACTATCTATGGTGCTTCAAACACCATTTTTCGGGGCATTAACCATTAACATCATGCCTCAAATAATCCCCGATCAGGGGCCATAATTTGCCATAGCTCACATACAGATCATTATATACTCGGTGTTTCTTCGGATCTGGCTCGAACTCTCTGTCGATTGAGAGCATAGCCTGGGCGCCGTCCGCTTCGGAATCGAAGACGCCGATGCCGGAGCCGGCGAGTATGGCGACACCGAGGGCGCCGGCTTCAGTAATCCGGGGACGGATAAACGGCTTTCCGATGACATCGGCGAGGACCTGGACCCACCGATCAGACTTGCTTCCCCCTCCGACGGCACGGAAGCTCCTAACGTCGAGATCGATATCCGGCAGCCCCTCGACTCCCTGCCGGATGGTGTAGGCGACACTCTCGACTATTCCCTTGAGGATTTCACCGCGGGTGGTGTTGAGGTGTAATCCCGTAATGAGTCCGCAGGCGTCGTCGGTGAAGTCGGGGGGGCCCATGGTCGAGAAGTGAGGGAGGGTGAAGATGTTAGTCGGTGCGTCGGGAAGCTCCTTAAAGAGGGTATCGTAGATGTCCCGTCCCTCTTCTTGAGCACGCTTGTGCTCTTCCCTGGCGTAGGTGTCGCGGAACCATTTGACGATCATTCCTCCCGGCTGGTAGATGAAAATGGCAAAATGATCGGGGACGGCGTGATGTTCGGTGTTGAATCCGTGTCGGATCATTGTTTTTGGATCTCGGCGGTTTTGGAAGGCCGGTACGACACAATGAAACGATCCCATGCCGTACATCGCCTGTCCTTCCTCGATGACTCCGGCACCCAAGGCGTTAGAGCACTGGTCGTGTGCACCGGTTACGATCGGAAGGTCTCCCGGCAGGCCGAGTTCTTTCGCGAGTTCCGGCAGGAGCGTTCCGATCTGGACGCCCGAGGGCTTCGCCGCGGGGAGCTTGTCGTAATCGAGGCCCGCTTTCGATAAGAGCTCATCCGACCAATCCTGTCTATTCAAATCGAACAAGAGGGACCTATTCGCGAGTGAGTAGTCGATGACCGCTTCCGATCCGAGCATAAAGCTCACGAAGCTTCCCCAATTCAGGAATTTATAGGTTTTCTCGTACAGCTCGGGCTGGTGGTCCCGTATCCACAGGAGCTTGGTAAGACCGTAGTTGTTTCCTAGGGTATTGCCGTTGATCCGGTAAAGATAGAGATCATTCTGGAAATCGGGGAGTTTGTCGAGATATTCTCCTCCCCGGGCGTCGAAGTTCATAATGGAGGGGCCGAGAATAGTTCGATCGGCGGTTACCGGTACCATCGCCTCGCCCATCGAGCAGACGGACAGGGCCTGAACGGGATCGCCGCCGCTCTTGGCCGCAGCCTCGCGGATGACTTCCCGTATTTTTGTCCAGACCTCATCCGCGTCCAGCTCCGCGTATTCCGGTTCGGGATGCCTGAAATCATATTCGCGATAGGATGAGGCAAGAATCTGCCCCCCCATGGAAAATATAACCGCCTTGCACCCTGTTGTTCCGACGTCTATTCCTAAAAGGCTCATAGCGGGTTCCTACACGTCCAGCTTGTCGCGGGTATTTTCGAGGAGAAAGTAGTCCTTTATAAGCTCTTTTGTCCGGGTATAGACCGCCTCTTGGCCCCGTCCCACGTCTTTACCCCCGTCGTAAGCCTTTTCATAGGCCTGCCTTATCTCGGTTCCCACGTTCAGCTTGGTAATCCCGTGCTTGGCGGCCTCGAGGATATACTCCTGACCGATGCCGCTCCCGCCGTGGAGGACCAAGGGTATTTTCGTCGCTCCGTGGAGTGCTTCGAGATGATCGATGTTGAGGCGGGCTGAAATCTTCTTTTTGTCCCGGGCCGCCGCGGAGACCGCACCGTGGATATTGCCTATTGCAACCGAGAGCCAGTCGCATTCCGATTCTTTAACGAACTTGACCGCGTCTTCGACCCGGGTAAAGCCCTTCCCCGAGGCGAATATCTCTTCGTAGGGAGGAAGAGGGCCAGCTTCGTGGCCGAGGACCGCTCCGAGCTCTGCCTCACAGGGAATCCCCGCATTGTGGGCCACCTCCGCGACCGCGCCGGTGGCCTTGATGTTTTCTTCTAAGGAGAGCCGTGAGCCGTCGACCATAACGGATTGATACCCCAGGTCCACCGCTTCGCAGATGATCGCGAGATAATCAACTTTTTTATTGTCCTCGTCGATGACGGGTACGTGATCTAAGTGCAGGCGGAGATGATTTTCATCACCCACCCGGGAAAACTCGTCCCGTATCGGCTTAAGTCCTTTTGCCTCGAACTTCTCCCATTCCAGACGGGCGACCTCGATGAGGGCGAAGGAATTACAGTCCCGGACCGCCTTGACTACAGGCTCCATCATCGGGATGTAAGGGATATTGAACGCGGGGACTAAGATCCCCTTTTCGTTGGCTTGTTTGATAATTTCCGCTGTGTTATGGCTCATAGGCTTCCTCCTGGAGATACCTTAGCGAGTTTTCACTTTCTTTGCAATGAATCCGGCAAATGAACCTGGCGGTCAGCACGATTTCGTGCGATAATAAATATCACGTAATGAAAGATATCGAATCCCTCAAGACATGGCTCAAAGATTATCATACCGAAACTACAGCCGAAGAGTTCGATCAGTTCATCTCGTATCTATTCAACAGTAATCGTGACGGCATCAGCATTCTGGATAATCATTTCACCATCGTCGGTGTCAACTATACGATGGAACGGTGGTATGCTCACAAGGGAAACTTTATCGGCCGGAAGTGTTACGATATATATCACTCCAGGAATTTCCCCTGTGAGGGATGCCCGACCCTGACCGCGATCAAGACAAAGCGATATGCTACATCCCTCGTTCCCTATGAAGACTCGGAGGGTGTGCAGGGAACTCAGGAACTCTGCGCTTTCCCCCTGTTTGATGACTCCAATTCGGTGACCGGAGTCATCGAATACGTACGAGCGGTGGAGGATGAGAAGATAGAGGAACGGGTCGTCGAAAACCTCAAGCGCCGTCTCAGGTTTCAGGAACAGACTCTCAATGAGCAGGAGATTGCCCTGCAGGTCCTCATCCGCCAGAGGGAGAGGAGCGAAAAGCGCCTGGCCGATTCGATAAAACGGAACATTGATACCCTCATCTATCCGGTCCTTGACGATCTCAAGAGAAGACTCGAGGGAACCGAGTTCTTTCATCAGATTATGCTCTTGGAAACCTATACCGAAAACCTCCTGTCACCTCTCGCTTCGAGTTTTACCTCGCGGGACTACAATCTCACAACGAGGGAAATTCAAGTAGCGGACCTTATCAAACAGGGGAAGACATCGAAAGAGATCGCGGGCCTGTTGAGTATCTCGGTCAAGGCGGTGGACTATCATCGGATGAACGTGAGGCGAAAGCTCGGCCTGACTAACACCAGTGAGAACTTGCGCAACCGGCTCTGTAATTTGGACGGCTCTTAACCGTATAATAACACTAGGTTTGCCCTAGAAGTTTTCTCATAAATTCCTGGTATATACGGATCAGGTGGTTCGGCATACAATTAATGTCAGGAGGAACCCATGAAGTATAAAGACACGTTGTTCAATCCGATCACAATAGGAAATCGTACGGCTCAAAATCGATTCGTCATCAACGCGATGGAGTGTTGCGATTCGGATGAAGAAGGAAATCCCACCGAAAAGACCTCCCGGCGCTATCGGAGACTCTTCGAGGGGAACGCGGGGGCCATCTTTCTCGAAGCCATCACCGTTACCTACGAGAGCAGAGGACGGAAGATGCAGTTGAGCATCGAGCCCCACAACGAGAAGGCATTGGCCGAGTTCGTCAAGGAGATGAAGCGGGTCAACGACAAGCCGCTGTTTATATGGCAGCTGACACATTCCGGGGAGCTGAGCCACCCCGATTTTTCGAAGAGGGTGTGTGTTAAACCTTTGCCGGGTTTCGGCGGCGAGCTCGTGGACGAGGCCTACATCGAGAAGACCATCGAGCAGTTCGTAACCGCGGCGAAGATCGCCCATAATGCCGGCGCCGACGGAATCGACTTCAAGAACTGTCACGGGTATCTCGGCTCACAGCTGGTTAGGCCCTACAACGACCGCGCTTGGAAGTACGGGGGGAGTTTCGAAAACAGGACCCGGTTTACCTACGAGGTCTACGAACGGATTCATAAGGAGATAAACGATCCGAATTTCATCGTAGGCAGCAAGGTCTCCTTCTGGGAAGGTTTTCCCGGCGGACAGGGAAGCGCGGGACCGGATACCGCTGTTCTCGACCTGACCGAATCGATCAAGCTGGTCAAGGGAATGGAAGAGAGGGGCGCGAAGTTTATCATGGTCTCAGCGGGAAGCCCCTCTATCACCTTGGCCCTTTCCCAGCCCGACCGTTCGATTCCCGACGATGTATATCTCCACTTTACCTTTCAGAAAGCGGCACGGGAGGCCTTGAAAAAGGAGACAACAGTCATCGGCTCGGCCTATTCGGTCTTGAGGAACGGAAAGAACAATCTCCAAGCGGTCAAAGAAGAAGAGGCATCTCTTCTGTACTGGGGCGACAAGAATATTCGGGACGGTGTTACCGACATGATCGCAGTCGGGAGGCAGAGTCTGGCCGATCCCTACCTCCCCGGGAAGATACAGGAAGACAAGTCCGGCGACGTGGATTGGTGTACGGCATGCGATCAGTGTATCGAGCTCCTCATCCGTCAGATGAATGTGGGATGCGCGGTGTACGAAAAGGAGTATACCCAGGCCCTGAAGAAACAGAGAGAGGAAGAGGGAAAACTCAAGGCGAAGAGGACCTAATTTTGTAATGCCCCAAAGATTGGTGGTTTTTATGGGATAATTATTTCGGTGGCCTGGAAATAGACGCAATTCGTCTCTCCAGGCCAAATTTTTTTGGGCGGCGCATATTATTGCTTGTCTTTTAACAATTTGCATATGTGATGGGTTAAAAAAAACCCCAAGCTTTGGGGCACTAAATTTGACAACCCCCAAATTCTGTTTTAAACTTAGTGCGTTAGGCGGTCCGGAAAAAGACTGACAACTTTTTCTTGACAGATCCGAATTAGGGGGCTTACAATTGATAAAACCGGTTCCACAAAAGAGGAGGTCTTTTATGTTACGAGCCGGTTTTCTTCAGAACACATAATTTGTTGTTCGGTAAGTAAATATTTGCAGGCGAGGGATTGAACCTTTATATCTATGCAGGATGTAAGGAATGATGCAGAAACCGGTTCCAGCCGGTGGGTGCAGGAGTTCGATAGCGAACAGGGAACTTTTTTTGTCGGTATGTAAGTAAATGAAGGTAACCATCAACGATATTGCGCGTATTACTAACGTGTCGAAGAGCACGATTTCCCGGGTCATCAACGAGAGCGGTCCGGTAGCCCTCGAAACCAGGCAGAAAGTAAGAGATGCTATCGAGGCGCTCAATTATGAGCCGAATGAGGTCGCCCGCAGCCTTTCCCTGAAGCGCACGCGTACGGTGGGTGTCATCGTTCAGGATATCCGCAACCCCTATTACGCCTACGCCTGCTGGCATGCGGAACGGTTTTTCCGCAAGTATGATTACAAGATCATCATTAGTAATGCCGATAACGATCCCGGTGTAGAGGAATCGGTGCTCAACGCCATGAAGTACCGGGGAGTGGAAGGAGTTCTTTGTGTTGGGGTCCAGGAAGGGACTTCGAGTCTGATCAATTTTATGACCCGTTCCGAGGTTCCCCTAGTTCTCGTAGACAGAGAGATCAAGGGGTACGATGTGGCCCGGGTAATCTTGGACAATGTCTACGGAGGGCAGCTTGTCGCGGATTACCTCTTCTCCCTCGGGCATACCCGGATCGCCTTTCTCACCTCGAGCTTTACCGAGGCGGAAAGGCTGAGGCTCGACGGTTTCCTCCAGGCTTTTGCCAACCGTAATCTCGACATTGCCGAAAAGCACATCATAAGCCAGTCCGAGGAGATGTGGCACCGGGGTGAATGCCCCGAGCTCATCAAGCTGCTTCGAAACGGTAACCCGCCGACGGCTATATTCGCATCGAACGATTACAAGGCTTTCCAGCTCTTGAATATCCTCAAGAAGAGTAATATACACGTTCCGGAGGATATTTCTTTGGTGGGCTACGACGATGTCGAGGCGGCATCGTACGTTTCGCCGGCCTTGACCACGGTTCACCAGCCTATCGACAAGATGATCGACCTAGGCGCCCAGATGCTCATGCGATTCATAAACGGTGAATCGATAAACGAGAAGGAAAAGGTAATGAAACCTTGGCTCGTGGAGAGGGAATCTACCCGGAAGATGATGTGAAAAACGGTACTTCTCTTTGATGTGCCGATAAAGAGTGTGTAACGTATATCGTTGATATACGAGAAAAAAACAAAAGGAGTTTAGTTATGAAAAGAAAAGCGTTTCTCATCGCTTGCCTCTTTCTCTTTTCCGCTGCATTGATTTTTGCGGGCGGACAGAAAGAAGGCGCAGCCGCCGCAGAGGAAGATCAGTTTATCACGATCCACTGGGCACAGTGGGCGCCTGCGGATTATCTGCAGAAACTGTCGGAAGGCTTTACCGCCGAGACCGGTATCAGGGTCATCGTAGAACAGACCCCCTGGGAAACCTTCGTCCAGAAGTATAACGTCGAGATGATCGCCCGCAGCGATGCCTGGGACATCATCATCGGCGACAGCCAGGACGTCGGAACCATGGCGGTCGGCGGACATTACGTCGAGCTGACCGAGTGGATTACCGAAAACAACGTAGACGAAGACTTTACCGCCGCTTCGATGACCGCCTACGCGGAATATCCGAAGGGTTCGGGCCGGTATTACGCGGTCCCCGCGGAAGGGGACTGTCTCGGCTGGGCATATCGAAAGGACCTCTTCGAAGATCCCGACAACATGGCCGCCTTCAAAGCCGAATACGGTTATGACTTGGGCGTTCCCAAATCCTGGGACATGATGCTCGATATCGCCGAGTTCTTCCACGATCCCGACAACGGGTTCTACGGTGTCTCTATCTACGGCGACAACGGATACGACTCTCTCGTCATGTTCGGCGAGCAGTCCCAGTGGTCCTTCGGCGGCGACTTAGGTGATTATGAAACCTATGAGCTCGAAGGAATCCTAAACGGTCCCGGATCGGTAGCGGGAATCGAGTTCTACAAAGAACTCTTTTCGTACACTCCCCCGGCCTTCAACGACGCTTTCTTCGTCAAGGCGAACGACGCGTTTACCGCGGGTATCGTTCCGATGACCTGTAACTACTTCGCCTTTCTCCCGGCCCTCGCCAATTCGGCGACCAGCCCCTACGCGGACGTGACCGGCTATTTCGCCTGTCCGCCCCAGAAGGGTGTTGACGGCAAGATGCATCAGTACTCCGCCCTCGGCGGTCAGGGTGCTTCCGTCGTTCAGTACTCTGAAAAGAAAGACCTGGCGATGCAGTGGATGGAATGGTTTATCCGGCCGGAAGTCCAGATGGAATGGGCCCGCCTCGGCGGCTACACCTGTCACATCGACACCCTCGAATCGGACACCTTTCTGAATGCGACTCCCTACAACCCGGCATTCGCCGAATCGCTTCAAATCATGAAGGATTTCTGGGCGGTTCCGGAATACGGCGAGCTCTTGGAAACCTACAGCAAGACCATCGGTAACTACGTTATCCGCGGGCAGGGAACGGCACAAGGCGCTCTCGATACGCTCACAGAACAGTGGACCCGGATTTTCGAGGCCGCGGGATACTACGATTGACAGTTGAGTGAGCTTACAGTTCACGACCTAGCAAAGTAAACATGCGTATTCCCGGCTTCGGCCGGGAATACTCCTTATAAAAATTATAGATCTGGAAGTTACATATGAGAACAAAACCAAAACAGAATACCGGCGGTGTCGGCACTGTCCATTTCAACCCTATAAGCGATAGGGCATTGGTACGGATGTTCATCCTGCCCACTATTATTTTGTTGATCCTCATCAACATTTTTCCGCTTCTCTGGTCGCTCATCTTAAGTTTTTCTAACTTTACGGCGCGGCTGCCGACCGAATGGGGAAAAAATCCGGAGATGATCGGGAATGCAAATTATGTCCGGATTCTTACGAGCCCCGATATGTGGTTGAAATTCATCACTACCGCAAAGTATGTGCTCATGTCGGTAGGCGGTGAGATGATCCTCGGGTTCAGTTTCGCCATGCTTCTGCAGACGAAATTCAAGGGCCGCGGCATTATTTCCACTCTGCTGGTGCTTCCGATGACCATGTCTCCGGTAATTGTCGGGCTTATGTGGAAGCTGTTTATGGACCCGAACTGGGGCATGATGAACTGGCTGCTCGGACTCGGGAGGATAGACTGGGCGCAGGACCCGAGTATCAACCTGTATTCTATCGTTATTGTAGATATCTGGATGTGGACCCCCTTCGTCATGCTTTTGTCGATGGCAGGGCTCTCGGCGGTGCCGCAGTATCTCTACGAGGCGGCCGAAGTGGACAGGGCCTCCTGGTGGTTCAAGTTTACCCGGATTACCCTTCCTATGGTATATCCGCTGCTGCTGGTCGCCCTTATTTTCCGGACGATGGAGGCCTTCAAGATTTTCGATCTGCCTATGGGCTTAGTCGGCCGAGGGACGTCCGCCCCGCCTCTTCTCGCTATGGAGGTGTATAATCAGACTTTCCTCACCTGGAAAACTGCCTACGGCTCGTCTATCGGCTATATCATGCTGGTGATGATTATCGCGATCACTTCGATCTTCATCAAATATCTGAACAAAGCCAAGCAGTAACTGATTGGGAAAATCTGTAGATAAGGAATTGAATTATGGCTGAAATCCAAGAACGAAAGGGAATCACGAAGACAATTGCGATAGTTCTTCTGATCGTAATTACCCTTATATATCTGATTCCGCTTTTCTATATTGTAAGTACCGCGGTCAAGCCGTGGAAACAGATCCGGGAGTATCCGCCTAAGATCCTGTTCAAGCCGAATTTAGGGAGCTTCGTGCGTATCTTTACCGCCCGGACGGTATACCCGCCGGACGAGAAACCCAGTGCGGAACAACTGGAAGAGATGCGCTGGGCCGAGAGGCTCGTCTATCAGGAAACGGGGGAGCAGATTATCCGCCGGGGCGACCTGCCGACCCGGTACATGAATAGTATTATTATCAGTGTCGTTAGTACGGCACTCACCATAGTCTTAGGCACAATAGCCGCGTACGGGTTTTCCCGGTTCAAGGTAAAGGGAAAGGACGATCTCTTGTTCTTTATCCTGAGCACCCGGATGCTTCCTCCGGTGGTCGTCGTCATTCCGGTGTTTTTGATGTTCCGGAACCTCGGGCTCACCGACAGTCACCTAGGACTCATCCTTTTATATACGGCATTCAATGTCAGTTTCGCGGTATGGGTCTTAAAGGGGTTTATCGACGAGATACCCACCGAGTACGAGGAGGCGGCCATGGTCGACGGATACAGCCGCTTTCAGGCCTTCCGGAAGGTGGTCTTGCCGCAGTCGGTAACCGGTATTGCGGCGACGTCGGTGTTCTGTTTCATTTTTGCCTGGAACGAGTACGCCTTCGCTTTTCTGCTGACGAGGAATACGGCACAGACCGTGCCCGCCTGGCTTCCGTACCAGATGGGAGTCTTGGGATATGACTGGGGCGCCGCGGCCGCGGGGGCCACCCTCTTCCTGCTGCCGGCGATGATATTCACCATTCTGCTCAGGAAACACCTCGTTAGAGGTATTTCCTTCGGCGCGGTACGGAAATAGGAGGAACGGGATGGTCGGTTTTTTAGTCGGTATAGGATTTGTTGCAGTGCTTCTCATCGTGTTCTGGAGGCTCAAGATGCTTAAGAAAAAGTATCTCGAACCTGTTTTTATGGTGATCATGCTGTTCGGCATCGTGGCCCTGTCCCAGCCCCTTATTTTTCAGCTCTACCGGCACGGATTTACTATACTCATGGTCGGGACCTTCGGGTATATCGGTGCTATCCACTTTAAATAGGGAGAGAACGAAATGAAGTACGGAATAAACACACTGATCTTTACGGCCGGTTTCACGGACGATGATGTGAAACTCTTTCCGCGTCTCAAAGACATGGGTTTCGATGTCGTGGAAATCTCGCTCGCCAAGCAAGGAGACATCGATCCTTCTCGGGTTGCCGACGAATTGTCGAAAAACAGTCTTGCATGCTCTTCGGTCTGCGGGCTCTTCGGGGAGGACAGAGACCTCCGGGGTCCGAACGAGGAGTATATGCGGAACAGCATTGAATATATAAAGGTGTTGATAGACAATGCGAAGGCCTTGGGAGCCGACCGGGTGGTGGGGCCCCTCTATTCGGCGGTGGGCCGGGCGAATATGGAAGAACCGGAAGCCCGGAAGCGGCAGTGGGAGAACTGCAAGAAAAACCTCAAAGAGATATGCGGCTACGCTGCGGAAATGGGGATCAAGATCGGACTCGAGCCCTTGAACCGATTCGAGACCGATTTTATCAACATCTGTGAGGACGCCCTCAAGATGGTAGAAGAGGTGGGATACGAAAACTTCGGAGTACATCTCGATACCTTTCACATGCATATCGAGGAGAAGGATTCCGCCGCGGCTATCCGTGCCGCCGGGGACAAGCTGCTGATGCTGCACACCTGCGAGAACGATCGGGGAGCACCGGGGACGGGGCAGATCCACTGGGATGAAATAGCACAAGCTATAAAGGACATCGGATACGACGATTACGTGGTCATCGAGTCCTTTACCCAGGACAATGAGATAATTGCCAAGGCCGCTTCGATTTGGCGGCAGACGGAAAAAGACGCTTTTACCCTGGCGGATAAGGGTATACGTTTCTTGAAACAAAACTTTGGATGAATGATCAGCCGATGAATGGAGTTGGTACATGGCGGAAATAGTAATACAAGACATGGTTAAGAAATTCGGCACGGATGTCGTCGCCGTCCGAAAGCTCAATCTTACCATCAAGGACAAAGAATTTCTCGTTCTTTTAGGCCCTTCGGGCTGCGGAAAGACGACAACCTTAAGAAGTATCTCCGGGCTCGAGCGGCCGACGGCGGGGAAGATATACATAGGCGGCGAAGATGTAACGAAAAAGCGGGCCTCCCAGCGGGACATCGCTTTCGTTTTTCAGTTGTTTGCACTCTATCCTCATCTGACGGCGTACAAGAACATGGCTTTCCCCTTAAAGGCCCAGAAGGCCCCGAAAGACAAGATCAAGGAAGAAGTAGGCAAGGCCGCTAAGCTTCTGCGTATCGAGCACATCCTGAACAAAAAACCGCGGCACCTCTCCGGAGGAGATATGCAGCGGGTCGCCTTAGGGCGTGCCCTGGTACGGAAGCCGAAGGTTTTTCTCTTAGATGAACCGATCGGGACCCTCGACGCGGCATTCCGGGAAGAGATGAGGACGGAACTCAAGAAGCTGCATGTCGATGTAGGGGCGACAACCGTATACGTTACCCACGACCAGATGGAAGCGATGTCCATGGGCGACCGTATCGCGGTCATGAGCCAGGGGGAACTCCAGCAGGTAGGTGAGCCTCATGATGTGTATGCCAATCCGGCAAACCTCTTCGTGGCGCAGTTTATCGGCAGCCCCGGCATGAGTTTTATGCGGTGCCGGGCAATGGAAAATCCCCAAAAAGGGATATCCCTGAGCATGCTCAGCGGCGACGACATTTTGGCAATTCCGGAAAATCTGCAGCAGATTATACGGAAGAACACCACGGTCGGAAAGGAGCTCGTCCTCGGCGTACGCCCGGAGGACGTACTCCTGAGCTTAAAGGCCCAGGAAAACTTTCTCGACGCGGAAGTGTATATTGTGGAAAACATGGGGTCCCATAAGATCGTCGACATAAAATACGGCGAGGAGATAATTCGGGCCCGGGTACTCCCTTCGGTGGAACCGGAAATCGGAAGCAAAGTCTGGATGAATTTCGACATGGAAAGGATCCGGCTCTTCGACAAGGAAACCGAACAGTCCATCATGCACGAATAAAGATAAGGGGAGTATAGATAATGTCGGAATTGAAATTAGTTTCATTGCGAAAGACTTTCGGGGACGTTGCCGCTCTCGAGGATATTTCATTAGAGGTCAAGGACGGGGAGTTCTTTGTACTTCTCGGGCCGACCGGCGCGGGGAAAACGACGATGCTCCGTCTGATCGCCGGGTTGGAAAAACCGGACGACGGGGACGTATTTATCGGCGGCGATGTGATCAACGATCTGAGTCCCGCCGCCAGGGATGTCGCCTTTGTGTTCCAGTATTATACCCTGTATCCCCACTACACCGTACGGCAGAACCTCGAATTCCCCCTCCGTTCGAAGCTGAGAAATAACACCCAGCAGGAGATAGACGAACGGGTGGAGAAGGCCGCGAAGGCCCTCCACATCGAACACCTCTTAGACCGCGAAACCCCCCATCTTTCGGGAGGGGAGATGCAGCGGGTCGGAATAGGCCGGGCGATTGTCCGGACGCCGAAGGTGTTTCTTATGGATGAGCCCTTGTCCAATCTGGACGCTAAGCTCAGAGAAGAGATGCGCGCGGAGCTCTCGAGGCTGCAGATGCAGCTCGGTCAGACCTTTTTCTATGTTACCCATGATCAGGTCGAGGCCCTTACCATGGCGGACCGGATTGCCGTTCTCAATGAGGGAAAAATTCTCCAGCTCGGTACTCCGGACCAGATATACAATCACCCGGCGGACACCTTTGTGGCGAAATTCGTCGGCTCACCGCCGATCAATCTCCTCGATGCACGGGTGGAAGACTCGAAGGTAGTCGTCGGAGACAATATCATGCAGTGTTCCCTGAACAAGGCGTGTGAGGACGTTCTCGAGGGCTATTCCAAGGACAAGGTGATTCTCGGCATTCGGCCCGAGGACATCCAGATAACCCGGGAGAAGGCGCAGGAGACCAACTCGTTCAAGAGCGTCATCTATTTCAAGCAGAGCATGGGCGCCGAGGACATCCTGAACCTCAAGCTCGAAGGGCTCATGTTCCAGGCGGTTGCTCCCCCGAGCTTGAACACCAAGGTTGGAGAAGAGATATACGCGAACCTGACCATGGACCGGGCCCACTTCTTCGATGTCGAGACCGGAAAACGGCTCGTATGAACCGTGTTGAGGCAACTGTACAAGCGGCTCCATAGAAAGGGAATTATATATGCAGGATATACGTAAAGCAGTCAAAGATGAGCTCGGAAGAGGAAACGGGATACTCCGGCTCAAGCCCGCCTGGGTCACCCGGGATTTTATGCCCCCGGGAAAGCGGCTGGGTCTGAAAGAAGAGGAGTACGACGCCGGCGAGCGGGGCAACATCTGCGAGCGGTGGTTCGCATCGGTAACTCATGCGGAGAACCGGGTCAATGTCCCCGACGAGGGGTATTCGTACCTCGATTTCGGAGATAAATCGGACGCCCGGGTCCATCTGAAGGAGGCCTGCGAAGCAGCGGGGGACCTTATTATGGGGGCGGAGTACTCAAAACGGCACGCCGACTTGGATCGTCTCTTAAAGATCTACGACTTCGGGTGCAGGATCTTCTATCATCTTCATCAGATGACCCCGGATGCCAAGAAGATCGGGATGAACTCCAAGGAAGAATCGTATCACTTCCTCGACGTGGATACCGGGCCCCATCCTGAAACCTTTTTCGGGGTCCATCCCTACATCGTCGAAAAGAACCTTCAGTACGATATCTTTCTGCCCTATTTGGAAAATTGGAACGGGGACGATCTGATGCTTCAACATGCCCGGGCGTACATGAACGTCCCCGGCGAGGGGTTCCATCTTCCTTCGGGAATCCTCCACGCCCCGGGAACGGCCCTTACCATGGAGCTGCAGGAGTCGTCGGACATTATGGCGGTGTATCAGGCCAAAATAGGGGACATCCCTATTTCCAAGGAGCTCCTCCTCCGGCAGCTGCCCGAGGATGAAGTTGAGAAGGACGGGGAGATGGCCGCTTTGAAAATCATTGATTGGGAGGCCTGCGCCGACCCCTACTTCTACGAGAACCACCGGATCGTTCCGGTTATGATCGAAGAGACCCGGAACGACGACGGATGGGAAGAGTGGATCTACTACAATACCGTCAAGTTCAGCGGCAAACGGCTGACCTTGAAACCGGGCCGGAGCTTTCACACCAAGGAGAACGGAGTCTTCAACATCTTTGTGTGGAAGGGGAGTGCAAAGGTGGACGGCCACGATGTCGAGGCGGGAGTCTTCGATCTCGAATCGTGCAGGGACGAGCTCTTGATCTCCCGCGACAAGGCGGTCGAGGGTTTCAGTATAGAAAACACCGGATCCGAAGACTTGATCCTGTTCAAGTTTTTCGGACCGGACATCAATAGTGACATACCTTATATACAAAGGAAAGGAGCGTAGTTATGGCAAAGAAGAAATCATCTATCGGAGCATGGGCGTATATCTGGGGAGGATACGAAGAGGACCCGATTCCCCTGGAGAAAGTGGTGGGGCAGCTCGAGGATTACGGTTTCGACGGTATCGAATTCGCCGCCTTCGAACCCCATGTCCGTAATAATACTCCGGAGGACTGGAAGGACATCAAGAAGCTCTTCGACGATCACGGCTTAGAAATCTCCGGGGTTGCCGCACCCTTCCCCTCGCCGGCGACCACCGACAAGAAGGCGTACCTGGATGTGGTCAAGAACCATATCGAAATGTGTAAGACCATGGGGATCCCAAAGCTCAGAACGGAGAGCGTCGATCCCCCCACCGAGATCCCCGGCGGCATGGACTATGAAACATGCTTCCACAAGGTCGCCGATGTATGGCACGATTCGGCGGAGCTCTGCGACGACGCGGACATCATGTTCGTGTGGGAGTTCGAGCCGGGCTTCCTGTTCAACAAGCCCTCCGAGGTGGTCAGGATGGCCCATCTCGCCGATCACGATAACTTCAAGGTGATGTTCGACAGCTGCCATGCCTATATGTGCGGTGTCCTGGCCTCGCGGCAGATGGGAGAGAAGGAAACCCTTCCCGGCGGCGTAGTACAGTTTGCCCACATGCTCACCGGCAAGATCGGCCATATCCACCTGATCGACAGCGACGGGACCCTCCACGACGACGAGACCAGCACCCACGCCCCATTGGGCACCGGCAAGCTCGACTTCGACGCCATCGTGCCGGCAATCCTCGAGGCGGGGTACGACGATGAGTGGTGGGCAATCGACCTCTGTTTCTGGCCGAAAGCCCTGGACGTCACCGAGGACAATAAGAAGTATCTGGACAAGCTCATCGATAAGTACGGGAAATAGTACGGTATATAAGGAGGGATGATATGGCCGACACAATGAAAGCGCAAGTCTTCTACGATAAAGAAAATATGAAATACGAGGACGTACCGGTCCCCGAGCTGGGACCCGCCGACGTCCTGGTGGAGGTGAAGAGGGTCGGGATCTGCGGCTCCGACATCTCCTATTACTACGGTTTGAGCCCGGTGGACACCCCCTCCGGTAAGGGGCCCATCGTCTTAGGGCACGAGTTTACCGGAGTAGTGGCCAAGGTCGGAGCGCTTCCCGCTAAGGACGGGCTGTTCCAGGAGGGGGACCGGGTGGTAGTGAATCCGGTCCAGCACTGTAACGCCTGCTATGCCTGTTACCAGGGAAAGACCCACCAGTGTCAGAACCTGAACGTGCTTGGCGTATCCACCGACGGGGCCTTTGCCGACTACGTGGTGAGCCACTACACCGGGCTCTTCAAGCTCCCCGATAATGTCAGTTTCGAAGAGGGGGCCTTTATCGAGCCCATGGCCTGCGCGGTCCAGGGGATGCGCCGCCTCGACATCGAGCCGGGGCAGTTCGTCGCGGTCTTCGGTCCGGGACCTATCGGGATTATGATGATCCAGATGGCAAAGTCCTTAGGCGCCGGGAAGGTCGCCTTGGTCGGAACCCGTGACTACCGTCTCGAGGACGGAAAGGAATACGGGGCGGACTTCCTCTTCAACGTGGCCGACTCGAGCTCCAAGTACTACGCCAAGGACCTGAAACAGGCAATGCTCGACGCCGCGGGACTCCGGCCGGAGCGGGCAATCTGTCCGACCGGCTCGAACGAGGCTTTCGAGACCGCCGTTGACGTGACCGGGGAATCGGCGATCATCGTCCACTTCGGGCTTCCCGACGGGGACGCCGAGTTCAAGATTCCCGCGTTAGAGTTCCACACCATGGACAAGCAGATCCGCTCGTCCTGGCTCGCCCCGATGGTGTGGCCGGAGACGATCCGGATGCTCCAGGAGGGACTGGTGGACGTTTCGAAGCTCGCTACCCATAAGTATCCCCTAGCGGAGACCGAACAGGCGATCAAGGACCTCAAGGCCAGGAAGGACGAAGCCATGAAGGTCCTCATCAGTATGGATTAGGGGGATATATGTCGAAAGTACGAATAGGAATCGTGGGGCTCGGATTCGGAGCGGAGTTCGTGCCCCTGTATCAAAAGCATCCCGATGCCGAGTGCACCGCTATCTGTCAGCGAGACAAGGAGAGTCTCAACAAGATAGGTGACCAGTTCGGTGTAGAGAAGCGGTACACCGATTACAGGGAGATGCTTAAAAGTCCCGACATCGACGCCATCCATATCGTGACACCCATCGCCGAGCACGCCCGGATGACCGTAGAGGCCCTGAACGCCGGGAAGCACGCCGCCTCCACCGTTCCCATGGCAACAACTACCAAGGAGTGTCTGGATATCGTGAGGGCCAAGCGGAAGGCGAAGAAGGTCTACATGATGATGGAGACCGCCGTCTACACCCGGGAGTTCCTCTACGTCAAAGAGCTCTACGATACCGGCAAGATCGGGGACATCCAATTCATGCGGGGTTCCCATCAGCAGAACATGGGGCTTCCCGGCTGGCCGGACTACTGGTACGGCTTTCCTCCCATGCACTACGCCACTCACGCGGTCAGCCCCTTGCTGTGGCTGAGCGGGAGTACCGCCGAATCGGTGGTGTGCTTCGGGTCGGGCCGGATCAAGGAAGAATACATCAAGAAGTACAACTCGCCGTTTGCCGCGGAGTCGGCCCTCGTTGCGCTCAAAGACTCGAACGTCTGCTTCGAGGCGACCCGGTCTCTCTTCGACACCATCAGGCAGTACCGGGAGAGCTTCGACGTCTACGGGACCAAGCTCAGCTTCGAGTGGGAGCAGATAGCCGGTGAGAACCCGGTGCTCTTCTCCGGATACGAGGACGCCGAAAGGGTGGAGGTTCCCGACTACGGACACCTCCTGCCCGAGGAGATTGCCAAGTACACCCTCCACGGGGTCTACGACGAGGAGCACGAGCACACCTCCTTTATTCAAGGAGCGGGGCACGGGGGATCGCATCCCCATCTGGCCCACGAGTTCGTCCGGGCTATTTTTGAGAACCGCGATTCCGCGGTGGACGCCGATACCGCCGCTAACTGGACGATGACCGGGATCTGCGCCCACGAATCGGCCTTAAAGGGCGGAAAACGGATAAATATCCCGCAGCCGTAATCTATATTTCATCACGAGGAGTAAATATGCCCAAGATAGCTATAATCGGTGCGGGAAGCATCGTCTTCTGCAGCACCCTCATAAACGACATGCTCGCCACCGAAGCCCTCGCGGGGAGCACCTACGCCCTGATGGGCCCGACCATGTCTAAGCTCGAACGGATGAAGAGCTATGCCGATAAAGTCATCGAGAAAAACGGCATAAAAGCAAAGGTGTATGCCACCACCGACCGGAAGGAAGCTATTAAAGGCGCCGATTACGTTATTACCATGTTCCAGATCGGCGGGGTCGAGGCCTTCCGAAGGGACTACGAGATACCGCTGAAGTACGGAGTGGACCAGTGCATCGGCGATTCCCTGGGGCCCGGCGGTGTCTTCCGCGGCCTGCGTACCGCGCCTGTTATGATCGAAATGCTCGCTGAGATGGAGGAGCTCTGCCCCGAGGCGGTACTCCTCAATTACGTGAATCCCATGGCCACCGTCTGTTTGACTATGGGCCGTGTCAGCTCCATTCCCTTCGTCGGCCTCTGCCACGGTGTGCAGACCACCATGGAGCTTGTCTCCGGATACTTGGGGCTTCCCAAAGAGGAGATCGACTACCTCTGCGCGGGGATCAACCACATGGCGTGGTTCCTCAAGCTCGAGCACCACGGCAAGGATTTGTACCCCAAGTTCCGGGAGCTCTGCGAGCGGCCGGAGTACTACGTCAACGAAAAGGTCCGATGCGAGGTGATGCGTCATTTCGGATATTTCATGACCGAGAGCACCGGGCACCTGTCGGAGTACCTCCCCTGGTTTAGGAAGAACCGGAAGGCTTTGGACCTCTACTGCGACGAGCCCGCCTTCGGCGGCGAGTCCGGGGCCTACTATAATTGGTGCGCTCAGATAGCCGAGAAGTTTCAGGGTGTGGACTACCTCAAGGAGGAGACCGGCGAGCTCTATCCCCGAAGCAGGGAGTACTGTTCTTACATCTTAGAGGCGATGGAAACCGGCAATCCCTTCAAGCTCAACGGGAATGTGATGAACGACGGGTATATAACCAACCTCCCCTTCGACGCCTGTGTCGAGGTCCCCATCTACGTGGACAAAGACGGACTCAATCCTTTGGTTGTCGGTGATATACCGGCTCAGCTCGCGGCGATGAACCAGAGCAACATCTCGGTGCAGAGTCTGGCCGCCGAAGCCGCGATCTGCGGCGATCCCATGCTCGTGGAATCGGCCGTCGCCTTAGATCCGTTGACCTCCGCGGTCTGTACACTGAAAGAGGTGCGGGATATGGTAATCGAGATGCTCGAGGCGGAAAAAGAGTGGCTGCCCCAGTTCGAGGGAAAGAGTTTGAAGCCCCTTCCGATTATCAGTATTCCTAAGGATGTAAAGCCGGTGGAAGTCCCCCTCGACCCGGCCCTCGCCATTGCCCAGAGGTTCGGCAAGCTCGCCGGGGAAGAGTAGGCGGAGCGGCCTTCAGGGCCTCCCTCCCGAACCCCATTCTTTGGGGCAGTCGGAAGGGAGTCCTAAAAAAAGGACGAAAAATGATAACAAACCGCAGTGTGCTTACCTCATTTTCTTTTATCGCGATGTTCTTTCTCGGCGTGGGAACCGCAATAATCGGCGCCGCCTCCAAGAACATCGGCCTCGATCCCACTCAAGTGGGTCTTTTGATAACCGCCCAGAACATCGGTTTTATCGGATCCGTGGTCGTCTCCGGCGCCCTCGCCGATAGTCTCAAAAAGTCGGTGATGCTCGCCCTCGCGAGCTTTATCTTAGCGATATCCCTCTTCTTCTATTACATGGGAAGCTCGTTCTGGCTCAATTTCTTTATCATGCTGTGCATCGGTATCGGGATCGGCGGATACGAGGGAGTCACCGATGCCATGCTCCTGGACATCCACACCCGCAGGGAGAGCCTGTTTATCACCGTCAACCACTTCTTCGTAACCTTCGGCGCTCTTATGATAACCGTCTACCTCATCTTTCTGCAGATGCAGTGGCGGCGGTCGATGATTCAGTCGGCGGTCCTGGTCTTCGTCCTAGGCGTACTCTTTCTCCTGTCCCGTTCGCCGGACAAAAAGCAGCACATCGAAACTCTGAAAGGAAGGCTCGTGTTTATGTACCGTCAGCCGGGGCTGTATCTGATGCTCCTCATGGCGGTCTTCGCCGTGGGGACCGAGCTGGGGTTGATCGGGATTCTTACCTCTTTTCTGATGGACCTGAGGGGATTTACCCAGACGACCTCGAAGATAGGCCTGATCGTTCACTTGGGCGGTATCGCCACGGGCCGCCTCTTCCTCGGCTTTACCGCCAGGCGTGAGCGCCTGTGGATGCTCATTACCCTCCTCTTCGGTCTGAGCGCCGCCGTCAACACCGTCCTTCTGTACGTTCCGGTAGGCGCCGCCTTTACCTATGTGCTCCTGTACTTAGGGGGCGCGGTTATGTCGGTCATCTTCCCCCTCATCATCTCACTGTCCGGGATCAAGTATCAGGAGGCGGCGGGTACGGTTATGGGTATCGTCAAGCTCGGAGTTCCTTTGGGGGGAATCATTCTTCCCTTCATTATGGCCGCTATAGCGAGGGGCGGGAGTTTTCCCCTATCTCTGATAATCTTCCCCGCGGCGGGGGTGCTTGGATTTTTGACCGCCCTATTGGGTAAGCCGGTGCTTCAGATAAGGGCGGACAGATTAAAATGATTAATGCCCCAAAGCTTGGGGTTTTTCAGCTTCTATCCCTATACGGGAGCAGACTTTAAGGGGGGAAAGCCTTTGAAAATTAGGATCTATCGCCAAATCTCGAGGATATAAGGAATTATCTCAGGAAAACACCAATCTTTGGGGCATTAGAAAAAAGGCAAGACCGCCGGAAAAGCTCGGGTGTTCATGGTCTTGCCTTGTTGCCGTATTCGAATGAGCGTCAGTTGTGGGAGGAGAGAGAAGGAACGCTCATCGCCTTGCACTTTTTTAATTAACTACAATATAGCGCATAACTAATAAAAAGTCAATAGAAAAATTATATCTAATAGGTCAATATGGAAATTTTTCTAAAATAATTGATTAACACCCATATTGACGGTACTTTTCGAGCGGTCTATCATTGGATTTAATGAAACTCGATGTCCTCATAGTCGACGATAAGGAAAAACTCTGCACATCTTTAAAGAAGAGCTTACAGGAAAGGGGCTATTCCGCGTCCTATGCCCTTTGCGGATCGGATGCGGAGAGGTTAATTCTTTCACAACAGGTAAGATTGGTCCTTCTCGATGTAAAGCTCGGTAACGAGGACGGTCTGGAGTTGCTACGAGATCTCCTGAGACTCAAGCCGGATGTCAAAGTTATCATGATCACGGGTTTTGCAACTGTTGATATCGCCGTCGATTCTCTCAAATTAGGAGCGGTCGATTTTATCCAGAAACCTATTTCGATTAATAAGTTAATGGGAATATTGGATAAGTTCCTCGGAGATCTCGAGAAAGATCTGGACGGGAGGAATTCCCGGGCATTTACCGCAGGATGTGAATGTCCTCACATTGTGACTCAAAATGATGCGATGCTTCAGCTTCTTCAGAAAGCATGCAGTATTGCCGACTCAGATCTCCCCGTTCTTATTCTAGGTGAAAGCGGGACCGGAAAAGAACTCATAGCCGATTATATTCACTATTACTCTCCTCGGCGTCATAACGATTTTATCAAGATCAATTGTTCAGCCTTTCCCGAGACACTATTGGATAACGAGCTCTTTGGGCATGATAAAGGAGCTTTTACCGGAGCCAATACTGTCTATAAAGGAGTTTTCGAACGCGCCCACTCGGGATCTCTCTTCTTGGATGAGCTGGGGGATATGCCTCTTTTTCTACAGCCGAAAGTTCTCAGGGCTATACAAAATAAGGAAATCCGAAGGCTCGGCGGAAAGGAAACGATCAAGGTCGATGTACGCTTTATTGCTTCGACTAACAAGGATCTTCAAGAGCTCATGCAAAAAGAAAAATTTCGTGAAGACCTCTATTACCGTCTTGGGGCGGCTCAACTCTACGTGCCGGCTTTGAGAGACAAGACAAACGACATATCGCTTCTAGCGGAATACTTTCTCGAGCGTGTCAATGAAAAGTTTTCTAAACCGAAGGAATTGAGCACTTCGGTTTACGAGAGACTTATGCAACACGATTGGCCGGGAAATATTCGAGAGCTCGAGAATTCAATTCGCTACAGCGCCGTGGTTTCAAAAACCACGGTAATTGTGCCCGATGATTTACCGCCAACCCTAGGTCTAATACAAGGGGGCAATGAGTCCGGAGAACATGATCTGGAGTTCCATGAAAGGAAGGTTATAGAAAACGCACTTCGTAAAGTAAAAAACAACAAGAAGAAAGCGGCGGAGCTGTTGAATATAAGCAGGGTAACCCTTTATCGGAAGATCGATAAATACGGTATTCCGACTGATATCCATTGATGAGACATACTGATGAACGCAGGCGAAGATTTTGTAAAAGTTCAAAATGTGTTCTTCGTTTCTCATAATGAAGGACCTTTTAACCAATTCGATTTCACCGTTAAAAGGGGAGAAATTCATGCGATCCTCGGCGAGCATGGCTGTGGGAAATCGATACTCTGTAAACTCATAGGGGGGGCCGTACGCCCGGATAACGGGCTCATAGAAATCAAGGGGAAGGCTTATTCTGGGCTGACTACGTCCCTTGCCCATAGAGCCGGGATCAGATTGATAACCCAAGAAAATCCCATGTTCGAGAATATGTCCGTTGCCGCGAATCTTTTTCTCAATAACCGTAATGTCTTCAAAATTCCCTTTAGATCGCACAAGAGATTGTGCAAAAACGCAGTAAACTATCTCCAAGAGTGGGGAATTGAAATCGACCCTGAGATAGATTTATCAAGATTGAATACAGGGGATAGGCTACTTGTTCATGTGCTTAAAGATCTTCATTTCAATCCTCAGCTTCTTATCCTCGATGAGTGTTTCGAGAAACTCACCGAATCCTACCGCGATAAGCTGAAAGAGATACTCCTAGCAATGAATCGAAGAGGGATGGCGGTTCTCTATGTTACTCATAAGATAGATGAGATTTATGAATTCGCTCATAGGGTCACAATAATTCGCGGCGGTAAGGTAATGTTCACGGATTCGGTCGATAAGACCGATAAAATCAATCTTATCCGATTAGCGTATACCCAATTGCCGGTTGAAACAGAAGCGGAAAATATTACTCAGGAATTCTATACGCTCCTCAAGTATAATCAGGCTATCCTGGAACGGCTCCCGGTGAATCTACTTGTTGTCGATTCGAAAATGAAGATAAAGATTATCAACGAAGCGGCAAAGGCCTTTTTTAGTCTTCCGGATACATACCTGTACAATTCCGATATAACTCAGCTGCTTCGTGACACTACCGGCGAAGTGATTCCTAATATCTCCCAGGCTATTGATGCTAAAAAATCCGGCCGTTTTTTCGATCAAAAGGTCTCTATCGACGGAGATTTCAGAAGGACGAATATCACTGTGTTTCCGATTTACGACGGAAACTACTTTATAGGTTCGATAATTATCTTTAACGATATTACCGAACAGGAATCCCTACGGGAGAAAGTCGTGCTTTCAGAAAAATTGTCTTCCTTGGGTCTCTTGGCCGCCGGTGTAGCTCATGAGATAAACAATCCTTTGGAAATAATCTATCACTTCATCGACCATATCAGATCCGCCAAGTCGGAGGTGGAAATAAATACGGCTCTGGAAAATATAGAATCAGAGGTCGAAGCAATATCCGAGATTGTGAAGAATCTTATACACCTTGGTGGGAATAACGTCGAGCGCTTCGAACAGATTGAAATAGGGGAATTGATTAACGGTATCACCCGGCTCATAAAGCACAATGCATCTCAACGTAACATCGCTCTGTCTGTAAAGCAGCCGGTACAGGAAATCTATATTACCGCGAATGCGATCGAAATCAAACAGGTGTTTCTCAATATAATCAAGAACTCCTTCGAGGCAATGGAAAAAGGGGGAACCCTCGATATTGAAGTAGCCGCGACTCGTTCGGAGAGCGGGGAGAATGTCCATATATCCTTTATTGACTCGGGAAAGGGTATTGAGGTTTCTGTGGTGGACGATCTCTTCCTTCCTTTTTACTCGACGAAGGGTTCTCATCCGGAGAATCTAGGCCTCGGACTATCTATCAGCTATTCGATCATTCAAAAATACGGGGGAACTATCAATTTCAAAAAGCGGGAGACCGAGGGATCGATCTTTACGGTTATCCTCCCGTCGGTCGAGATCGATTGAATGTTTCATATGTGTACATCCCTTCCTTTACATGTAACTGGATTGTACAGTTCCCACTCGGAACAAGGAACCGAAATCACATCGCAATCACACCGAATTCTATCATAAATACACCTCTTTGAGGATAATTCATCTCATTAAGACGTGTTTCTAAAATTGGTACAAAAATTGCAATGTTTTTACCGATCACGAATCGTAATGAAAAGGAGATTTCACCGATATGGCGTCGACTGAACTTTCACAGGACAATTCTTCAAGGATAACAACTAGGTTCAAACGGCTTTTCCATTTCAGGGAAACCGGAGTCTTCATTGCCCTTGCGGCAATCTCTATCGGGTTTTCGATAGCCACCCCTGATTTTCTCACAATCAATAATATAATCACTATTGCCCAGAGGATATCTCAATACTCTATCATGGCGTGCGGAATGACTATGATAATCATAGCCGCCGAGATTGATTTGTCGGTGGGGGCCTTCTTCGGTTTATCAGCGGCACTATTGGCGCGCATGGTCAAGAGCGGAATGAATGTGTGGATCGCCTTTGTCATTGTGCTATTAATAGGTGCCTGCGTCGGCGGTTTGACCGGAGTCATCACGACGAAGATAAAAGTCCCCTCCTTTATCGTTACGCTGGGGCTTCTGAATATATTCAAGACTCTGACCCTTATCGTAACCGGAGCTTGGGTTATTTCAGGTTTCGACGAAGAGATGGCTTTCTTCAAAATCTTTTCCGGGGATATCGGTGGAGTTTTTCCGGTGGAAATCCTATGGATGATAGGCATACTGATTATCAGTTACATTATATTGAATAAATCGGTATACGGTTACAATCTCTTCGCCACAGGCGGGAATAAAGAGGCGGCCGGGCTTTCCGGTGTCGATACGGATAAGGTCAAGATAATCGCCTTTATAATCTCCTCTGTATTCGTCGCCCTCACCGGAGCGGTGGGGTTTTCCCATATCATGTCAGCAAGCCCCGAATCGGGACTTGGACGCGAGCTCGATGTTATCGCGGGGGTGATTGTCGGCGGAACGAATCTCTTCGGCGGTGTCGGTACTGTCTTCGGTACGTTCCTCGGAGTCGCCATAATCGGAGTTATCAGAAACGGACTGATTATGGTGGGGATTAGATCGTATTGGCATTCTTTCTTTATCGGTCTGATAATCATTGTTGCCGTCATTATAAATACCCTTCTGGAACGAAGGAAAGAGATTCGATAAAAATATACTCAAATGTAAGTAAATAATGCGTGCGCGCGCTTATTAAAAGAAACAAGGAGAAATGTATGAAGAAAAGAATCGTTGCACTTACTCTCATCTTGCTTATGGTGGGAGCAGCGGCCGTATTCGCAGGCGGGCAGAAGGAAGCTGAAGGCGGGGCAAATGTAATTGCCCCTGAAGAAGAGCTTGAGTTTATCTATGTCAGTCATGCACCGAACATTAACGTATTTCAGACTATGCGGGCGGCTTCCGAGGATGCGGCAAACGCAATCGGTAATATCAAAGTAACTTGGATGGGACCTGATAAGCCGGATATCAATGCTCAAAAGTCAATTCTCGAGATGGCTATCAATAAAAATCCGGATGCTATTATGACGACTACGAACAATCCCGATGCCTACGATGAGGTCGTCAACAAGGCCGCCGAAAAAGGAATCCCTGTCTTTACCTACAATATCGACAATCCGGATACGAAGAGGATTTGCTACGTCGGACAGGAGTTCATCTCCGCGGGGCATAAATTCGCTCGTCTCGGAATCGATATGTTGAAGAAAAGGTTCCCCAACGAGAGAAAATACAAGGTTGCTATATTTACCGGTGAAGCGGGAAATTATGCTCTCGAGCGGCGCATCCAGGGGACACGAGAGATTCTCGAACAGGATCCCGCTATAGAAGTAATAGATGTGTATATCTACTCCTGGGATCAAAATGAGGCTTACAATATAATTACCGAGGTGTTCCAGAAGCATCCCGATCTGAAGGGAGCTTTCGGTATGGACGCCTACTCCGAGTTTATCGGAAAGTATGTGCACGATAAGAAGATGAACGGCGAGGTAGTCGTCGGCGGGTTCGATATAACCGACCAGGCTATAGAGTACATCAAAGAGGACTCAATGCAGTTCCTTGTCGGACAAAATACCTATATGCAAGGCTGGATGCCGACAATACTGGCGTACATGTATCTCGTGCATAACAAACTGCCGCCCGATCTCGTAGATACCGGAGCACCGGTAATCACCGCTGATAACATTGAAGATGCGGATATCGCATCGTAAAGAATAATCTTATATGCCGAAAGGCGGCCTTCGGCCGCTTTTCGGGTACTTCTAAAACGGGGTCATGAAGTAAGCATTATGGACGGACAAGAACCATTACTCACCATATCGAATGTTTCCAAGGCCTTTCCCGGTATTCAAGCTCTCGATTCGGTCACGTTCGAGGTAATGAAAGGTGAAATTCATTCAATCGTCGGCGAGAACGGTGCCGGAAAATCAACACTGACGAAAGTCGCTACAGGTATCTATCAGCGTGACGAAGGGGATATTTTCTACGACGGCCGGGATATCAATTACAAGCATATAAGTGAAAGTATGCAGGATAGGATATATCTCGTATTTCAGGAATTATCCTTGTGCAGTAACCTTACTGTCGCGGAGAATATCTTCTTGGGGAAATTGGGGTTGCGTTTTTCCAATCACAGCGGGCTCATAGATAGAAAGAGGCTGATAAAGGAAGCGGATGAACACCTCAAGTCCCTCGGTATCGATCAGATACGGGTTACAGAGCGTGTGGAGGACCTTGAAGTCGCCGGACAGCAGCTTGTGGAGATTGCCAAGGCGTTAGTCTTGAAGCCGAAGTTACTCATTCTCGATGAGCCGACTTCCGCTCTTACCGAGGATGAGGCGAATAATCTCTTTGATCTCATGCGACGCCTTCAAAAAGACGGTGTGACCATTATTCTGATTACCCATATCATCGAGGATGTTTTTACCATCTCCGATCGAATAACGGTCCTTCGAGACGGCACCCATGTGGATACAAAGCTGCGCTCTGAGCTGACGGTAGATGATGTCGTCAGACTCATGGTCGGCCGAAAAATCCAGCAGATCGAGGTAAAGGACTTGGTCTCTGAAGAACCGCTTTTGGAGGTCAGGAATCTGCATTCGAAAAGGCTGAAAGGTGCTTCCTTTATATTACGGAAAGGGGAAATCCTAGGGCTCATGGGGCTTCAGGGGTCGGGGAATGCCGATCTTCTTCGGTGCATTTTCGGACAAAGAAAGTCGGAAGGTGAGATCCTCATTGATGGCCGTAGATGCATAGTCAAGAGACCATTCCATGCAATACAAAACCAAATGATGTACGTTCCGTCTGATCGAAAAACGCAGGGAATTATCTGGTCGCTCGATTTGGGTTTTAATCTCGGTTTTCTCAATTTGAGAAAGTACACGAGGATGGGACTCGTAATAAGAAGGAAAATATATGAATTATCCAAGACCATTGCGGAGAGGTTGAATATCAAATACACCTCTCTCGAACAAAATCCTTACAAGCTGAGCGGGGGTAATCAGCAGAAGGTAGTGATCGGGAAGGCGCTGGGAATCGATCCGAAGATTGTACTTCTCGATGATCCGACACGGGGGGTGGATATCGGAGCGAAGAATGAGATCTATAGGATTATCCTTGCAATGGCTGAGGAGGAAAAGGGAACGATTTTTCTTTCGACGGAGCTTCCGGAATTGTTATCCCTCTGCCATAGAATTCTGGTCTTCTTCAACGGGCGAATAGTCGGCGAATTTGACCGCAATGAAGCAACGGAGGAAAAGCTTATGGCCAAGGCTTGCGGAGTAGGAGTAACATCATGAACGGAAGGGAAAAAGTCAACCGCGCCCTTGCTCATTCATCGGGTCCGGTGCCTATAGATTTCGGGGGAGGTCCGACTTCGGGAATCCATTGCAGTGTCGTGGAAAACCTTCGGCAATACTACGGTCTCCCCTATGCTCCGGTGAAGGTGCATGAGCCGTTTCAAATGCTCGGATATATAGATGATGATCTCAAGGAGGTTATGTCGATCGATGTCGAGCCCTTGTGGAACCCCTATACCATGTTTGGTTTTATGAACCACCATTGGAAAGAATGGAAAACCCCCTGGGGACAGAAGGTACTCGTATCGGAGGATTTCCGGACATCCGAGGATGAGGTGGGTAATGTCTACTTGTATCCGGCCGGTGATGCCTCGGTTTCTCCGAGCGGGAAAATGCCGAACAACGGTTTCTTCTTCGATGCCCTCGTCAGGCAGCCTCCTATTGACGAGGACAATTTAGATCCGGAGGATAATCTGGAAGAATTCGGTCCGGTCGGCGAGGATGTTCTCGAGTATTTGGGAATGGCCGCGGAAAAACAGGCCGATTCACCGCATTATCTGTTTGGAAACTTTGGGGGAACCGCAATCGGTGATATCGCCCTGATCCCCGGATTGGGCCTTAAAGACCCCAAGGGAATTCGGGACATAACGGAGTGGTATATTTCCACGGTGAGCAGAAGGGATTATCTCCATGACGTATTCTCCCGGGAAACCGATATTGCACTTGAGAATCTGGAAAAGATCCACCGAGTAGTTGGTGATATTCCGGGTCTCGCTTACATTTGCGGAACCGATTTCGGAACTCAGAGCGGGCAGTTCTGTTCCCCCGAGACTTATCGTGAGCTGTACCATCCCTATTACAAGAGAATTAATTCTTGGATCCACGAGAATACGGGATGGAAGACATTTAAACATTCCTGCGGTGCCGTAGCTGAGTTCATGCCCCTTTTTATCGAATCTGGATTCGACATTATTAATCCGGTACAGCTTTCCGCCGCCGGTATGAATGCGAGGGATCTAAAATCGGAGTACGGGGAAGATCTTGTTTTTTGGGGAGGCGGAATCGATACTCAGAAGACCCTCCCTTTTGGGACTCCGGATGAGATAAGGGCTCAGGTTCTCGAGAGGTGTGAAATTCTTTCGCAAAATGGGGGATTTGTTTTTAACAGCATTCATAACGTCCTAGCCAAGACTCCGGTAAAAAATCTTGTCACCATGATCGATGCGGTTCATGAATTTAACGGGTCAGACTGAACCAGATTATTCCTCTGA
>CAZXMO010000044.1:22639-29551 GCA_964641125.1 uncultured Spirochaetales bacterium | reverse complement strand
TGCCCTTCAAGGCCCAGAACATGGCCCTTAACTCCTACGTCACCTCCGGAGGTGAGGAGATAGGACGGGCCCAGGCTGTGCAGGCCGCGGCGTGCAGGGTGGAGCCGGACGCGCGGATGAATCCGGTTCTCTTGAAGCCGAGCTCGAATGTGGGCTCCCAGGTAATCGTAATGGGCAAGCCCATCGGGTCTATGGCGGCGAAGGACTACTACGGTTACAAGGAAAAACTGGTCGCCACCGTCCGGGATGCCTACGACAGCCTCTCCGCTGAGGCGGATGTAGTTGTTTTGGAGGGAGCGGGAAGCCCCGCGGAGATGAACCTGCGCCCCCACGATATCGTCAATATGGAAATGGCCCGCTACGCCGAGGCGGCGGTACTTTTGGCCGGGGACATCGACCGGGGAGGGGTGTATGCCTCGTTCATCGGGACCATGGAGGTCCTCAATCATTGGGAACGGGGATTGGTGAAGGGATTTCTGGTCAACAAGTTCCGGGGCGATGCATCCCTTCTCGAGGACGCTCACCGGTACCTCCGTGAGAGGACCGGTAAACAGGTATTAGGGGTAATACCCTATCTTTCCGACCTCGGAATTCCTGAGGAGGATTCGGTTACCTTCAAGGAAGACCTGGTAAGGGGACGCGACGACGCGGGCCCGGAGGGGGCCGGAGGACGGGTGCGCATCAGGGTGATCGATCTGAAGCATATCTCCAATTTTACCGATTTCGACTGTTTCGCGGTAGAGCCCGATGTGGACCTCAGGTTTGTTTCTACTCCGGAAGAACTGACGGCCGGAGGTATCCCCGACGCGGTTATCATTCCGGGGAGTAAGAATGTATCAGCCGACCTCGAGGATCTCGAACGGCGGGGATTCAAACCCGCGATAAAGAGGCTCATCGATGAAAGAAAGACCGAGATCCTAGGCATATGCGGGGGATACCAGATGCTCGGCCGTGAGATCAACGATCCGGGACTGGTCGAATCGGCTGCGGAGCGGGTCGCGGGGCTCGGGTTCCTTCCTCTGACCACGGTATTCGGGAGCGAAAAGACCCTGTCCCGGAAGTCCGCCCGGCACGTCGATGCGGACCTTCCCGTGGAGGGCTACGAGATACATCACGGCGCCACCGCCGGGGATGCGGGAAGGCCCCTCGTCGTGGGGGAGGACGGAAGGACTATCGGCTCGGGTCGCGAGGATGTGAGGGTATGGGGGACCTACCTCCACGGCATTTTCGACGCGGACCGCTTCCGGAGATGGTATCTGGACCGTCTCCGCGCGGCTAAAGGGCTTGAACCGATCGGCATACCTTCGCCGTATGATATAGACGCGGCTTTGGACCGTTTGGCTTTCGAGGCGGAGAAGCACATCGATCTCGAGGCAATCCTCCGTTCAGCGGGCCTCGCATGATTCCTCTCGAGCTCAAGATCGCCGCGGCGCTTGTTCTCGACCTCCTTCTGGGCGATCCCTGGGGATTCCCCCATCCGATACGCCTCATCGGCGGGACCGCGGACCGGCTGGAGGCGCACTTGAGGAGAATAATTCCAAGTGAACGAAAGGCCGGGGTTGCTGTTTGGTTCCTCCTTACCGGAGCGGCCGGAGCGGCAACCCTTTTCGTCCTGAGGCTGCTCGGAGGGATCCATCCCCTGGGCAAAGACTTAGCCGGCATAATACTCTTATACTTCAGCTTCGCGGGACGGGACTTGGCGCGTCACGGGCTTCAGGTCTTCCGCGCCTTGAGGGCGGATGATCTCCCCGAGGCCCGAAGACGCCTGGGAATGATCGTGAGCAGGGATACCGGCTCGATGAGCCGAGGCGAGATCGTCAGGTCCACCGTGGAGAGTATCGCGGAGAACGTCTCCGACGGGGTCATAGCCCCGCTCTTTTTCGCTTTCCTCGGCGGCCCCGCCGCCGCGATCTCCTACAAGGCTATAAGCACCATGGACAGCATGTTCGGTTACAAGAACGAGCGATACCTCAGATTCGGCTGGTTCGCGGCCCGGGCGGATGATTTTTTTAACTATCTTCCCGCACGGCTTACGGGGCTTTTTCTCGTGCTTGCGGCGGCGGTAACCGGGCGTCGTGCCGGCCCCGCTCTGAGGACATTTCTCCGCGACGGGAACAGGCGGAGCAGTCCCAACGCGGGCTATCCCGAAGCGGCCGCCGCGGGAGCTTTGGGGATCTATCTCGGAGGGAGGGCCTCCTATTTCGGAAAACCCGTGGAAAAGCCGAGGATCGGAAACGATCTGAGGGCGGCGGATCCGGAGTGTATCCGGGAAGCTCTTGTTCTTATGACGGTCTGTGTCGTTCTTTTCGCGGCGGCGGGGGGGGCGCTCAGATGGGTAATTACCCGTTTTATACGTTGACAGGACCTCAAAAATCTCATATATTACACATAGAAAATAAAAGTAAGAGTGCCTAAGTGCACTTCTGAAAGGGGATATATGAACTGTCAGGCAGTCAACAACAAAGTGGAGTCTCTGTCTCATCTCACCTCCGGCGAAAGCGGACTGGTGGTCACGGTCGACGGCGGCAAGCGGTCCCGGCAGAAGCTTTTCGATCTCGGGATCGTCCCCGGGAAGGTTATCTCGGTCGTGCAGGGAGCGAGAAGGCATCCCTACATCGTGCGTGTCGGAGAGACGAAGATCATGCTCGGATGGGGAATGGTCGAGAAGATCTATGTATCCGCCCCGAAGGAATAGGGCGTGTTTTTTTACGGAAGTAATTAGGTAGTCCTAAAAATATAAGGCACAACTAAACAAGTCGGAGAGATCATGGGTACGAATACGCACCGTTACACCATCGCCGTCGTGGGAAATCCGAACTCCGGAAAGACTACCCTTTTCAACAGCCTTACCGGCAGCAACCAACGGATCGGAAACTGGCCTGGAGTTACCGTGGAAAAGAAAGAAGGCTTCGTCGAATCGGCAGGAGTAGAGTATCACTTTGTCGATTTGCCGGGAATCTATTCCCTCTTCGCCTTCAGCGAGGACGAGCGGGTCGCCCGGGACTTCATACTCGAGGAGAATCCCGATCTTGTCGTCAACATCGTCGACGCGACCAATCTGGAACGGAACCTCTATCTGACCAGCCAGCTTCTCGAGATGCGGGTACCGGTCATGATTGCCCTCAATATGATGGATTTAGCGGAAAAGAACCGCCTAAAGATCGAGGTGGATCATCTTTCTCGCCATCTCGGTGTTCCCGTCGTTCCCTTGAGCGCCATCAAGAAGAACGAGTCCGAACGCTTCATGAATTGCCTTTCGGCCGCCCTGGAGGAAAGGAAAATAAGCGATTTCAATGTCCTGTATCCCAACGAGATCGAGGACATCCTCGCCGAGTGGGTGCCGCGTCTCGAGGGGCCCGCCGAGCGGTTAGGCGCTCCCGCACGGTGGATTGCGGTCAAGGTCCTCGAAGAAGAGGAGTGGATAACCCGGGAGGTCCGCGCTGACGGTGTTTTAACGTCCGAAGAGATCGGGGAGTCCTTATCGGGGATCCGGCGGATCTTAGGAGACGGCGCCGATGCGGTGATCGCCGATTACCGGTACGGCTACATCCACGGCTTAGTAAAGGACGTGATTACCCGCACCACTAACCGGAGGTCGGTCACCGATAAAATCGATAAGGTGGTGATGCACCGGATCTTAGGCATCCCCATTTTCATCGTGGCGATGTTTCTGGTCTTTTTCGTAACCATCACTATCGGGGAATCTTTGATTCCCTATTTCGAACGGGGTTTCGGATTCATCTTCGTGGATGGTTTCGGCGCCCTCTTGGAGGGGGTAGGCGCCCCGCTCTGGGTCGTTTCGATTCTCGCCGGAGGGGTGGGGACCGGGATCCAGACCGTGGCGACCTTCATCCCGGTGATTTTTCTGATGTTCTTGATGCTGTCGCTCCTCGAGGACTCGGGCTACATGGCCCGGGCCGCCTTCGTCATGGATAAGTTTATGGGGACAATCGGGCTTCCCGGGAAATCCTTCGTCCCTATGCTCGTTGGTTTCGGATGTACCGTCCCGGCGATCATGGCGGCCCGTACGCTGGAAAGCAAACGGGACCGGATTCTCACCGTTTTCATGACCCCCTTTATGTCCTGCGGGGCGAAGCTCTCGGTATATTCTCTCTTCGCGGCGGCCTTTTTCGCACGATACGCGGGGCTTATCGTTTTTTCCCTTTACATGGTGGGAATTATCGTGGCGGTCCTGGTCGGTGTCATGCTCAAAAAGACCGTTTTTTTAGGTGAGACGACTCATTTGATTATGGAGCTTCCGCCGTATCACACTCCGAGGCCGAAGCACATCCTTATCCATACCTGGAACAATCTTAAGAATTTCCTCTTCAGAGCGGGCAAGTATATCGTCATTGCGGCGATCTTCTTGAGTGTTCTCAATTCGCTGGGGATGGACGGGACCTTCGGAAATGAAGGGACCGAAAAATCAGTCCTTACACAAGTGGGCAGGGCGGTCACCCCCGCTTTCGAGCCTTTAGGTGTTTCCGAAGACAACTGGCCGGCATCGGTGGCATTATTCACGGGAATCTTTTCCAAAGAAGTTGTGGTTGGAACTATGAACGCCCTCTACGGTCAGCTTGCCCGAAGCGGCGAGGCCGCGGTCGACGGGGTTCGGGCCCCCTCGGCATCCCGCCGTGAGCCTTTCGCGGTGATGAGGAGCTACTTTCCCGAAGGGCCGGCTCAACCTTACGCCTTCCTCCTCTTTGTTCTCCTCTACTTCCCGTGCATCGGTACTCTGGGAGTAGCCCTAAAGGAGATCGGAAAGGGATACGGGACTCTCATGGTCCTCTATCAGACGGTCATCGCCTGGGTGGTCGCGACCCTCTTCTATCAGATCGTGTTGGGACATAGTGTGCTGTGGATACTCCTAGCCCTTGCCGCCTTGGGAGCCGTCTTTGGGGTATTCAAGACCATCGGTGTAATCCTCGCCCGGCGTGAACGGGCGGTTTAGAAGACCGACGCGCCCCAGAAGGCCAGGGGGATGGTAAAAATGCCCAAGACCGTGGAAAGAACCACCAGAGTCCCCGCGTACTCGGCGTCTACTCCGTACCGCTCCGGAAGGACGAAGGAGAAAACCGCCGAGGGGAGGGCGGAGGCGACTAGGATCACCGTCTTGAGTGTTCCCTCGATACCGAAAATGATGCAGGCGAGGACCCCCGAAAAGAAGCCGACCACCGTCCGCAGCAGGAGCCCGGTGATCAGATGGACCGAGAAATGAAATCTCTTTCCGTTTAGAGAAGCTCCCAAAGCGAAAGTGGCCAGGGCGGTCGCCGCGGTCCCCGCGAATTCGAAGGCGTTCCGCACCGCCGGAGGAAAGGGGAGGCCGAAGAAGTTCCATACGAACCCGAGCACGATGGCCCACAGCAGGGGAGACTTGAGCATTTCTTTGAATCCCGATACGGTAAATCCCCCGGTTACGATAAGTATTCCTAATGTAAAGATAAGAATCGTCTGTACCTGGTCATAAACGATGATGTAACTCATCGCGAGGACTCCGCCCCACAGCTTCATCAGGGGAATCCCGAGGAAACCCGAGTTCATGAAGATGATCGGAGGGATAAAGCTCCTCCCGTCCAAGCGAAATACCCTGGAATAGACGAAGGAGAGAATCAAGAGAAGAATAACTATGAATCCGGTGGCCCCGGCGAGGGCGAGGAGCATTCCCCCCCGCACCTCCGAAGTGGCGAGGGAATAGAAGACCAGGAAGGGCATAAAGAAGTCGGTTACCACTCGTACTAAGGTGTCCACGGACAGCTTGAATAGCCGGGTCAAAAAGAATCCCCCCGCGGCAACGATGAAAATCGGCAGAAGAAGTACAAAGGATTGGAGAAACATGGTTAAGGACTATAGTGGAAAACGGTAAATCCTTCAATCGAGGCGCCGATACTAAGAGAAAGAAAGGGAGAGCTATGCGAAGGATACTGGTAGGTATTATACTTTTATTAGGAACGGTTGCCTGTTTCGGTGAAACCGTGTTGCTCTACATCGGCGACGGTAAGATGGATGAGGAAACCTTCGAGATCTACCTTCCCTTAGTACGGGCGGTGGAAGACGGGGTGATGAACGAATTCTTCAATTCGGGGCATATAATCTTCAACAACGGGATCTCCGCGGACGCCGAGTTCCCCGAGCCTCCTTTCGATGCCGAGCGGCTTCCCCTCCGTATGGCTAAATCGGGAGGGGCCCGATATCTTCTGGAGGTCAAACTGAGCTACACGGGAGCGGAAAAAAACGATCCGGATATAACTTCAGCGGAATACCGCTTTTCCCATGTCCTAGACGGGCGGGTACTGCGTTCCGATTCCGTGGATGAGGCGATACCGGCTAAGACTGAATTCGACGAGCCCGAGCAGCGGTGGTACGGTTTTGGAAAAGAGATCGCTCAGGGTTCTCTTGCGATATGGTAAACGACACGGAAACGGAGGTTAGACCATGAGGTACATAACGAAGGGTGCACTCCTCTTCCTGCTCGTCTTGACGGGGCTCGGAGTCCAAGCCGGCGCTCGAGAAAGAAGCGCTGTGTGGGAGGGAACGGCCTCTATGAGCCGCTATGGAGAGTTCCCGGTGAGCGGGTTCTATGCCGCCTCCAATTCCTTTGCCCGGAATACCCTCATAACTGTGGAGAATCTCTCGAACGGTAAAAAGACTACCGCTATTGTCTCGGACCGATTGCATAATCCCGGTCTGTTTCTCCTTCTCTCTCAGGATGCGGCGGGTGCATTGGGGATTACCCAAGACGAGACCGTCCGGGTTCGCGTGACCCGGGCCGAAGACTCGGGGGATCTCGTGGCCGTTGCACCCGGCGATGCACCGTATAATCCCGACCCCGACATTAATCCCGCCGCGGGAGTCGATCCCGAGGCCTACACCAGGGCACCCGAGGCCGCCGAGGAGCCGGAAACGGAAACGGAA
>CAZXMO010000044.1:2880-22539 GCA_964641125.1 uncultured Spirochaetales bacterium | reverse complement strand
TCGTGATAAACGGGACCCCCCGTTCACCCGATGAAGAGGGGATTACGGTAGCAGCTCTTACCGAGCCGCCGTCCCCCCCCGCCGAGGAAGCGGCGGAGGAGACTCCCCTCGTGATAAACGGGACCCCCCGTTCACCCGAAGAGGAAGAGCTCCCCGAGACCGAACCCGAGCCGCCCGATATTCCTTCCGAGGAACCCGGGGAGATCCCGGAGGATGCCGAGCTTGTCTTAGAGCCGGCGGAGCCGAGACCTCCGGAGGAGCCGGAGATCGCGGAGGGACCCGGGGAGGAAGAAATGCCCGCCGAAGAGGCCCCCGCCGAAGAGACGCCTGAGATCGCGGTCGCGCCCCCGGAAGAGAAACCGGAGGCCGCCCCTACCGGTTATCCCCTGGAAAAGGGCTCCTATTATCTGCAGCTCGGGGTTTTCGCGGAGCCGGAAAACGCCCGCACTATGGCGGACAGCTTCTCCGCTTCCTATCCCGTGTCGATCTATAGAGACGCATCGGGAAGCAGAACCATGTATAAGGTACTCCTAGGCCCTCTTAACGGGGACGAGAGCGGAAGCGCTCTCCATACCGTCCGGGGGCGGGGATACAAGGATGCCTTCCTGCGAAAAAACGAATAACTTACCCCCCGTATGACACGAGACGAAGCCGAACGGGAAATAGACTCCTTATCTGAAAAATTACGTACATATCAGTACGAATATTACGTGCTCGGCCGCCCCTCGGTGAGCGACCGGGAATACGACCGACTCTTCGACCGGCTCAAAGGAATCGAGGAGGATTTTCCCGATCTCAGGCGTCCCGACAGCCCCACCTACAGGGTGGGGTCGGATTTGACCGCCGAATTCCCCGAAGTGGACCACACCATTCCGGTCTTGAGCCTGGACAAGGCATATTCCGAGCCTGAGATACTGGACTGGGCGCGGAAGACCGCCCGGAACGTCGAGCGGGAGCTCAGCTTCGTTGTCGAGGAAAAGATCGACGGGGTCTCTATCGTCCTCTACTACGAGGGCGGATTGTTGATGCGCGCGGTTACCCGGGGCAACGGGTACGTGGGGAACGACGTCACCGCCAACGTGAAGACCATCGGATCGGTCCCCCTGAGGCTCGATGAAGAGGTCGATGTCGCGGTACGGGGGGAGATATACCTTTCCAAATCGGAATTCCTTCGCATAAACGAATCGCTGGAGGTCCCCTTCGCTAATCCCCGGAACCTCGCCGCGGGTACCCTGAGACGGCAGAAGAGCTCCGAGGTGGCGGCCGTCCCCTTGAATATTTTCTGCTACGAAGGGTACTTCAGCGGAGGCCTGGAAAAAGCCGTGGAGAGTCATCACGAAGCGCTCGAGCGGATGAAAAAGTTGGGATTCCGGATCAATCCCCGGGTGGAGTTCTTCAGCGGGGGGAGCGGCACCGAAACGGTCGAAGCCCTCGGAAGGTTCATCGAGCGGGAGGAAGAGCTCAGGGATGATCTCGAATACGAGATAGACGGGTTGGTCGTCAAAATCGATGAAATGGACGTCCGGGACCGTCTCGGCTATACGGGACACCATCCCCGGTGGGCTATCGCCTATAAGTTCGAGTCCCCTCAGGCTGTCTCCACGATAAAGGAGATCGACATCCAAGTCGGCCGCACCGGAAGGGTCACCCCGGTCGCCCGGATAGAGCCGGTCAAGATCGGCGGGTCCGTGGTATCCAACGTGACGCTGCACAATCAGGACTATATCTCACTCCTCGAGGTAGCGGTGGGAGATTCGGTGGCCGTCTCCAAGCGCGGAGACGTCATTCCCGCGGTGGAGAAGGTCGTGGAAAAGAACGAAGAGGGGAACACCACGTGGAAGCTTCCCTCCGCATGTCCCGCCTGCGGCAGCGGGCTCACCGTTCTCGGGGCCCACACCTTCTGTCCCAACCGAAAGGAGTGTCCCGCCCAGGTCAAGGGAAGGCTTCAGTTCTTCGCGGGGTCCCGGCAGATGGACATCGAAAACCTCGGTCCCGAGACCCTCGAGGTTCTCCTCGATCGGGGATTGGTCCGCTCGGTGGAAGACATCTACTTTGCCGACTACGACTCCCTCAAGGACCTTCCCGGCTTCGGGGAGAGGAAGGTCGAGCTCATCAAAGAGGGCGTCGAGAAGAGCAAGAGCCGCCCTTACAAGACTGTTCTCCAGTCCTTGGGCATCCCCGAGCTCGGACCAAAAGTCGCGGAGCTCCTGATCGACGCGGGATTCACCAAGGTAGACGACCTGTTCGATCTGGCCGAACGGGACGACATCGACTCACTCACCGCAATTCCCGGCATCGGAAACAAGACCGCCCGGACGATTCTCGATGAGTTCAAGAACCCCCAGCTCGAAGAACAGGTGGAAAGCCTCAAACGGGCGGGGCTCAATCTGAAACGGCGGGAGGTGTCCGGTGGACCGGAGCTCCCGCGTATATTCGAGGGGCAAACCTGGTGCGTCACCGGGAGTTTCGATAACTTCAATCCCCGCTCGGTTGCCATGGAAGAGGTCAAAAAGAGGGGGGGGAAGGCCGTTTCCTCGGTTTCCGGGGCCACCACCCATCTTTTGGCGGGGGCGGGAGCGGGAAGCAAGCTTAAAAAGGCCCAAGACGTGGGTGCGGAGATTGTCTCCGAAGAGGAGTTTATCGACATGCTCCAATCGGCCGGGGGCGCCGAATGACCGATCGGAAAACCGCGGAGCGGGAGGCGGCGGATCTGCTTCGCTCCCGGGGCTGGGGGGTCCTCCACCCGAGCGAATATCGGGCCGATCTTCCCCCGCGATTTGTCGAGCTGTGGAAGCGGATCGAGAACTACACGATGACTTCGATGGAGAGGGGATACGCCCTGTATCAAGCGGTCCGCTACCTCTCGAGCCGGGGCATTCCCGGAGCCTTCGTTGAGTGCGGGGTATGGAAGGGGGGCTCCTGCATGCTCGCCTGTCTTACCTCTCTCGATGAAGGCCGGACCGACCGGGATTTTTATCTCTACGACACATTCACGGGAATGACCGAGCCTACCGAGCACGACCGGGTCGCCTTCAGCGGCCGCCATGTCACGGAGCGTTGGGAGGATAACTTTGCTTCCTGGGAGGTGCCCCGGGACGCCGTCGAGAAGAACCTCGAATCCACCGGCTATCCGAAAAAGAGGCTCCGCTTCGTGGTGGGAAAGGTCGAAGAAACCCTCGAGCATACCGTTCCCGAAAAAATTGCCCTCCTGCGTCTCGATACCGACTGGTACGAATCCACCGCCCGGGAGCTCGAGATACTCTACCCCCGCCTCGTTCCCGGGGGAGTACTCATAATCGACGATTACGGTCACTTTACCGGAGCCCGTAAGGCGGTGGACGAATACTTTTCCCAGGGAGACATCCTCTTGTCCCGGGTCGATTACACCGGCCGGATGGGAATCAAGCCGAGCTGAACTGAACTGAACTAGGACGGAGCCCCCTCCGTCACTCTCTATCGGCTCGAAAGGGGCGGAAGTAACTCTTGAGACTTGCTTTGTTCTTCTCGGATGAGAGGCTGTCGATGACATGATTGACGGCCGTACGATACCGGGTATAGGTAATCCTCCGGTTTTTCTGGAGGGCGAGTTCCTCCCCGACGCGGTGAGCCTTTTTCGGGCTCAGGAACCCGAGGATATAATTCTTGTCCGGATCGGAAAGATACATCATTGCAAGGGACAGGTCCCGGTCACCGAGGGAGAGCAGCCGATTCTGCGCTTCCTGAGGGGTGATTTTTCGTATCAGGGACATGAGGACCCGGTCCGGGGTCATAGAACCACCCCGATACCCAGACCCGCGAGCAGGGCGAATCCCTGAAGGGGGGAGTACTCCCCGGAGAATGCGCCGAAGAGTCCCATTCGTGAGCCCGGGATGACCCAGTAAGCTTCGATTCCCGCCGCCACGGGCCAATGGATCTGAAATCCCTCCGAGAAGGGCTTGAACCGGAAAACACCCGAGAGACCTATACTCAAAGCGTGGAAATCGAGGAGGACGCCCACCCGTCCGTAGGACCAGACGTATACGGGAAGGACGGGATAGCTTGCACTCGTGTCATAGACTATCCGGTAGGGAGAGATCTGGATTTCCGGAGCGAGAAGAAAGCGAAAGGGACCGCTCCCCGCACTGAAATTGACCGAGAGGGCCCCCCCTGTAAAGTTTGTCAGGGTATCGAGCCTCTCGTTTGCGAGATAGGTTCCCTTGAGCCCCACCGCGAACCCTAAGTGATCGGTGTGAAGAAAGAGGTATTTGACCGAAAGCCCCGTCGAAAAAGGAGTCGATTCTTCACTCTGAGGAAAGACCGTAAGCTGAACGAGGGTTTCTAAATTTTTTATGGGACTGATCCGGAGGGCCAGCTGGGCGGGTACCCGGGAATACCGGCTTCCCCTTCTCTCCCCGACGTGGGCGAGTACTCCGAAGGTGAAGATTGTCCGTAAGGGGGGAAGGGCCTCCGGGACAGGCGTAAAGAGGAGCCCCGCGATTCCCGAGTAGGCGGATCTGAACCGGGTCCTCGCGGAACGATCGAGGGTGACCCGCCCTTCGGCGTCATCTTCGATTATCCCTCGAGGTGAGAATACCGTAACCTCTACGCCATAGGCGCCGTCTTCGAGGATTTCTCCCTCCATATCCCTTCCGTCCCATCGTACGGCTTGGTCCCAGTCGGTAAATCTCTCGATTTCATGAACAAAGACGCTCTTCCCGGCGCTGTCCCGTACTACAACTCTACCGGAGCCGTAGGACGAAACCCAAAAGGTGATATCCGCCGAGCCGAGAGCGGCTGGATCAGCGGGGCTGAAAATTTTTGGGCGAATGCGGAGATTTTCGATCCTCAGCTCGGCCTTTTCGAGGTCGATCCCGACATGAGTCGCTTGATCCTCGCGTATCTCGATCGTCCGGCTTTCCGTTTCGAAACCGAATTCCCGCACCTCGAGGTAGTATCGGCCTACGGGCATCTCGGTGAGACCTGGAAAAATCCGCTGTGAGTCCAAAAA
This sequence comes from uncultured Spirochaetales bacterium, assembly GCA_964641125.1. GTDB lineage: Bacteria > Spirochaetota > Spirochaetia > SPDA01 > CAZSGZ01 > JBKHAJ01. The sequence goes on along the minus strand of CAZXMO010000044.1, from coordinate 17,552 downwards.
GGCGTCGGCGGTCACCGGAGAGTAGTCGAGGCTGACAAAACCGGTAAGCTCCTCGAGGGTACGTTCGTACTCCAAGGTCCCGCTCCCGCCGTACCGGATCCACGCCTCGAAGCTCCGGTATCCCTCCTTTTCGAGGGTGATCGAATATTCACCCCTAGGAGGATCTTCGATCGTAAGAGGGGTCTCTCCCCGGTAAAATCCGTTGATGTATACCCTAGCCTTCGAGGGATTGGACCGAAGGACGATCCGGTCAACCTCATCATCAGAGTCCTCGATGACCGTATATTTACCCTTCCCTTCGGGTGGTGCGGCCGCGCTCGGAGCGTCCGAGGAAGGGGTGGGCGGAGTCGCGCATCCGAAGAGGGTGAGGAATACGATGACGATACAAAAACCTGCGCTGAGAAGTCGGGGACCGGTCATAGCTAGAGTATACCGGCTGAAAGCGGGTTGTGCAAAGTTAATGCCCTTGCGGCGGGAAAGAATCGATGGTATTTTCACCTAAGGCAAGGGGTACTCGTCTCAGAAAATTCCTAGAATCTGCCGATATGTATCGATAGACGGAGATTACGGTGCGGAAAGGACTTCTTTCAACCATCATCCTCATAATTCTACTCATCACTTCCGTGTGGGCCCAGGAGGGGGACGGGTCCCCGGAGCTTCCGGACGGATTCAGGGGGATGCGCTTCGGAATGAGTATGCGGGAGGTCAAGGCCGAGCTCGAGAAGGACGGCTACTTCGATTATACCGGGGACCCGGATGTGTCCATTGCGGAAAGGCCCGATTCTTCGACCATCGACACCGGGGGACTCTTCTACATCTCCCGGGGCTTTTTCCAGTTTCATGAGGACAAACTCTACATCATAATCTTAAAGCTCGATACCGACGAGATCGATTACTATACCCTCTACACCACCCTCACCGAGAAGTACGGTACCCCCGGCAGCCTCGACCCGCAGGAGGCGGTCTGGGAGAGCGAATCAGTTCGGATGAGCCTCGAGCGGCCCCTTGCGGTGAAGTACATCGCCCGCACCGTTTTCGAGGAAATTCAGACCGAAGAACTGGACTTAAGATCGATGAGATCGGTCACCCGGGAGCGATTCCTTGAACAGTTTTAGGGGCTTAAGCATCTTGGTTGCCGGTGTTCTGATCTGTCTTTTTGCCGGATGCTCCGACGCGGATGAAACCGTCACCGTCGCCTTGGGCGGCGAGGTGTTCGTCCTCGAAATCGCCGACTCTCCCGAAGAGCGTCAGAGGGGACTCATGAACAGGAAGAGCCTCGGAGAGAACCGGGGCATGCTTTTCGTCTTTCCCCGAGATGAGAAGCTCTCTTTCTGGATGAAGAACACCCCAATTCCCCTCTCCATCGCGTACATCGCTAAGGACGGGACTATCAAGGAAATAAAGGAGATGGAACCCCATTCGCTTCGGCCGGTGGAATCCACCTATTCGGTGCGGTTTGCCCTGGAGGTGAACCGGGGCACCTTCGAACGTTTGGGAATCGAGCCGGGCGATAGAATCGACTTACCCGATTTCGACTGAGTCTACCCCTCCTCGTCGGAGAGCTCGGGAAAGAGCTCGAGGGCCGGAGAATCTTCCGGTTTTTCGGGCTGATTGACGAGAATTTCGATCTTCCGTTCTATTTTTTCTAAATCCTTCTCGAGGCTTTTCGCGAGCTTGATTCCCTCTTCGAAGAGACTAACCGCCTCTTCCAAGGGGACCTCAGCCTCCTGGATCTTGTCCGACAGCTCTTCGAGACGTTCGAGGCGCTGTTCAAAGTTTTTCATCACGAATCTCCTTCACTTCGGCATCCAAGGCGTCCGCGAGAAACCGGACCCGGACCCCTTTCCCGGGGGCGGTGTCCCCCGCCCGGGTGAGGGTCTTTCCGGTTTCCCGGTCCTGGACTAAGGCGTAGCCCCTTTTCAGTATTTCTTTAGGTGAGCCGGCTTTGAGTTTTTCGATGTCCACCGCTATGCGGTGCCGCGCTTCCACAATGCGGTCACTCATGCCGTCGAGGATCCCCTCTTTGCAGTCGTCGAGGCGCAGCAGGAAGGGCTGAATCAGGATTTGAAAGGATCGCTCGAGACGCTCGGGGGTAAACTGCTTGAGCAGGATCCGGATGTGCTCCGTCCGCCGGCGCAGGGTTTTTTCGAGGAGGCTCCGCGTCTCCCTCACCTTGAGTAAGAGCTCATCCCGGCTCGCGGAAACCACCTCGGCCGCGGCGGAGGGGGTCGGGGCCCGCAGGTCCGCGGCCAGATCGCTCAAGGCGGTGTCTATCTCGTGTCCCACCGCGGAGATCACCGGTATGGGCGATTCGGCGACCGCCCTCACGACGATCTCCTCGGAGAAGGGGAGGAGATCCTCCAAGGACCCTCCGCCGCGGCCTATGATGAGGACCTCCGCGAGATCGAACATGCCCGCCCGACGGATCTGCTCGGCTATCCGGGGGGCCGCCTCGTCTCCCTGCACCGGAGCGGGGAGGATGATCAGGTTGAGTCCCGAGTTCCGCCTTTTCAAGACCCTGAGGATGTCCCGGATGGCCGCTCCGGTGGGAGAGGTAACCACCGCCGCCCGGGAGGGAAAGAGGGGAATCGGCCGCTTCCGCTCTTCGTCGAAAAGCCCCTCCGCGGCGAGCTTCCGCTTCCTCTCCTCGAGCATGGCGAGGATATTTCCTTCGCCCGAACGGGTCAGGCTGTCGCAGATGATCTGGTAGTTGCCCCGTTTGGCGTAGACCGAGATGTTCCCCCGGGCGACCACGAGCTGCCCGTCCGCGGGGGTAAATCCGAGGCCCGATGCGCGTCCCCGGAACATCACCGCCTGGATGACCGCGGAATCGTCCTTGAGAGTAAAGTAGAGATGCCCGGAGCTCGCAGGGCGGAAATTGGAGATCTCACCCTCGATCCGAACGTTCCTGAACCCCGCTTCGAGGGATTTCTTGATCATTTCGGTTATCTCGCCCACCGAATAGGGCTTTCCCCCGTGCATCGGCGGGTCGAAGCGCGGCTGTTCCATGGTCCAAGACTACACGTTTCCCCCGGGCTGTGCAATTAGATTCATCCGGCATATTAGCGGTTGAACAGATCCCGTATTTGTCGATAATCAGATATATGGGGACGTTCATATGGGTACCGTAGCCTTTATAAACGCGGTGTATTGTACCGGTTACGCCTTCGAACCGGTATACGGGGGAAAGAGCGCGGTACAGTCCGCTCTGGAGTACGCCGAGACACTCCCGAATATCGAAAAAATCATAATCCTCTCGACGGAGGGGGGGAAGGAGCGTTTCCCCCGGGGTGTCGAGGACGATGTAGTGATCCGGGAAACATGGACGTTTCAGGACGTCCTCGATGAAATGCTCCGGCGGGCCGGTGAGGCCGATCATCTCTACTACTTCTACGCCGATTGTCCCCTCTTGAGCCCCGCGCTCACCGAGGGGCTCTACCGGACCCACACCACCTACTACGCCGATTACACCTTCGCGGACGGATATCCCTACGGGATGACCCCCGAGATTCTCAAGCGCGAAATGCTTCAGGCCGTGCGGAAGCTCGCCGGGGACGATCCTCTTCCGGTCGAGCGGAACAGCCTGTTTACCGTAATCCAGCGGGATATCAACGCCTTCGACATCGAAACCGAGCTCGCCGAAAAGGATATGCGGATGCTTCGCGTCTCTCTTACCTGCGACACCGGGAGAAACTACCTGCAGGTCAAGAGGCTTATGGAAACCGCCGGGAATGCCGGCGAAGCGGCCGGCGTCGGCGGAGAGGACATTTTACGCGCCGTCGAAAAGAATCCCGAATACCTGCGCACCTTGCCGGCGTTCATCGATTTCCAGATTTCGGCGCGGTGCCCCCAAGCCTGTCCGTACTGTCCCTATCCGGAGGTCCGGAAAGATCTCCTCGAGACCGAAGAAGAGATGGACCTCGAGGATTTCAGCGGGATGATCGGCAAGATAGCCGACTTCTCCGGCGATGCGGTCATCGGAATAGGTTATCTCGGAGATCCCGGAACACACAGCCGGGTGGAGGATTTCGTGGAAAGGGTGCTCCGATATCCGAACCTCGACCTCCTGATCGTAACGTCGGGAGTAGGGTGGCGGGCGGAATCACTGGAGCGGATAAACGCCGCGGCTAAGAGCCTTCCCGGCGGTGTCGAAAGGGTGACATGGATAGTCTCCCTGGATGGGTGGAGTGAAAGGGTGTACCGGGAGCATCGCGGGGAGGGGTTCGCCGAGGCGCTCCGATTCGTGAAGGGGCTGGGGGAGATTTTTCCCCGGACCACCTACGTCCAGGCCGTCAGGATGAAGAGCAACGAGGCCGATCTGGAAGATTTTTATAGGAACTGGAAGAGGGAGCTGGGAAACGTCATTATCCAGAAGTACGACAGCTTCTCGGGTTTCCTGCCCGATCGCACGGTGACCGATCTTTCTCCGGTCAAGCGGTTCCCCTGCTGGCACATCAAGCGGGATTTGGTGGTACGCTTGGACGGGACCGTCCCCCAGTGCAAGGAGGACGTGCAAATCTCGCGGGTCCTCGGCAATCTCATCCGGGATCCGCTGGAAAAGATCTGGGATAGGGGCGGCGATATATACGGAGAGCACCTCCGTGGGGATTATTCTCCAATGTGCGAAGGGTGCGATGAATACTATACATACTACTACTAAACGCTCGCGGCTACCCTACACCGTGGTCGGCGGGGCCAGACTGGACACCCGTAAGCAGTACCCGGTGGAGCTTACCCTTCTGGTCTTGAGCCGGGGGAGCAGGATTTACCGGGGCGAGCTGTTGAATCAGATTGCAAAGCTCGGAATACCTGAGGTGCTCTTTTTAGAGGGACCGGGGGAATCCTACGAGATAGAAACCCTCTCGGTCCGTCATCCGAAGATCAGGTTTCTTCTCCTCCATGAATCGGTGTCTCCGGGGGAACGGATAAATATCGGGATAGATGAAGCCCACGGCCGGTACATCCTGGTGCTGTGGGACGATATAAAGATAGTCCCTCCCCTTATATCCGACCGGTTTATGGAACGGGTCGAGGAATACGATATCCTCTGTACCGCTCCTCTGCTGCAGAACGAGCGGAGGCAGACTCTCCCCACTGTAGGGGCCCCGGCGTATAATCGCGGTAAGCTCGAGTTATTCGAGCTCGCCCCGGCATCCGATCGGGTGGACACCCTGTTCCCCTTTGATTATATCGGCATCTACGGCAAGGAAAGGTTCGAAAAGACCGGGGGATATGATCCCGGTATTACCAATCCGTACTGGCAAAAACTCGATTTCGGCTTCAGGTCCTACATGTGGGGCGAAAGCATCCAGTGCGCGGCGTCGTTTCGGCTGCAGTACCTCTTCGAGCCGCCCGAGGAGGATGAGACCCCCGATGAGAGCTACAAGCTCTTCTATCTGAAGAATCTCGCTCTCAGATTCAACGGCGACAGCGCCGCGCTTCCGATGACCCGGTTCCTCCGGTACGCGGGCATCTCCGATTCGGGTTTTTTCGAGAGCCTAGCCGAGTTCAAAGAGGTAAGGAAATGGGCCGATATAAATAAGTACAGATTCACACAGGACGCGAGGAGTGTAACCGAGTTATGGGAAATTCCGGAAAAGTAACCGCGGTTTGCCTGCAGGTACGGATCGAATCGACCCGCCTGCCGGGCAAGGCGCTTATAGATATTGAGGGGAAGAGTGTTATCGGGCACGCCATGGAGGCCCTCAAATTGGTCCCCGCGGATCATCATCTTCTCGTCACCGAGGAAAAGAGCGCCCCCGAGCTGGAAAGGCCCGCCGAGAGAGGGGGATTTACCGTCTTCGTGGGACCCGAGGAGGACGTCCTCGAGCGGTACCTCCTCGCCGCGAGGGAATACGATATCGATACCGTCATTCGGGCTACCGGGGACAATCCCCTGGTGTCGCCGAAGCTCGCTCGGGATATCCTCGATTCACACCGGACGCTCGGGGCCGATTACAGCGGTCTTCTCGGTATGCCCTTAGGCCTCGGAGTGGAGGTGATTTCCCGGCGCGCCCTCGAAGCGGCGGGCCGGGAGACCGGGGAATGGTTCCACCGGGAACACGTCTGCCCATACCTCTACGAAAACCCGGACCGGTTCGTCGTCAACAGGCCCCGGGTAAGCGGGAAATATCTGCTCGAAGAGGGGCGGGTAACCCTGGACACCGAAGGGGACCTCTCCCTCATCAGAAAGATATTTCGCGATCTCTACCGCGGAAGACCCTTGGAAGCGGAGGAAGTCGTCCGCTGGCTCAAGGAGTACTCCCCGGCGGTCTGTCACCATCCGGCATGATTGTGAATCCTCGATTCGTATTCATCCCCTCGGTCCGCAGGGGTAATGGAACGGGACACCTCAAACGCGCCCTCTCCCTTGCCGAAAAGACGGGGGGGACTATTTCCGTACCCCTTCGGGCGGATCAGGAGCTGCCGTGGCAACGGGAAGCCTCCCGCGCCGGGGTGGGCGTTACCGATACCGAAAAAGCCGTGGCCGTTGTCGATTACAGGGAAACACCGCGAAAGCTCCTCGACCTTCTCCCCTCGAGCACGACCACCCTGGGTGTCGACGAGGGAGGGGACTTCCGACGGGACTTCGACTATCTCATAGATACCTTTCCCCGGCTGAAAGGGAAGGGAGAGGCCAATCGAAGAACCCTCCCCCTCGTTGAACCGGTCCGGAGGGAGGGTAGGGCGGAAGACGGGAAGCGCGGGGGTATCCTCCTAGCCTTCGGAGGGGAGGATGCGGCGGGGCTTACCGAGAAGGTCTACAGGGCACTCGTCGTCGGAATTTCCCCCGAGAGGATTACCCTCCTCCGCGGATCTATGGCCGAAAGCCGGGAAACGGCGGACGGTCCCGAATCCGCCTCCGCAGGGCCTGAAATCTTAGACGCCCCGGAGAATCTATCCCGGCTGCTTCATCGCTACGAAACGGTGATAACCCACTTCGGCCTGACCGCTTACGAGGCGGCCGATGCCGGGTGCAGGGTAATTACCGTCAACCCCGGCGGGTACCATCAGCGGCTCGCCCGTGCGGCGGGATTTCCGGCGGGGCCCTACATGACGCTCCGGATTCCCGGGAGCTTTGCCCGGAGGAGGGCTTATAAGTCTCTTCGCCGCGTCATAGAGAAGGCGGCCGGCGGACCGAATCTCGGCGGGGAAGGCGGCCGGGTCTATCTCGAGTCCGCGGTCGAGAGTTTCGCGCCCCCGCGGCGGAGGAGCTGCCCGGTGTGCGGGAGCCGCGACCGGGATAGACCCGTCAGGTTTCCCCGCCGCACGTACTTCCGGTGCCCCCGGTGCGGCGTCACCTATCTCCTCTCCTTTTCCGGAAAGAGGAGGGAGTACGGAGAGGAGTACTTCTTTTCCGAATACAAACGGCAGTACGGCCGCACGTATCTCGAGGACCTTCCCCGCATCGTCGAGCTGTCCCGTCCGCGGGCGGCGGTCTTGAAGCTCTTGATAGGTGAGGGCAGCGTTCTCGACGTGGGATGCGCCTACGGGGGATTCCTGCGGGCCGCCCGGGACCGCGGTTTCGAGGTTTACGGCACCGACATATCCGAATCGGCGGTACGGTACATCCGTGAGACATCGGGAATGCCGGCATCGGCGTCCCCTTTTCATCTCTTCGATCCCTTGAAAGCCTTCAAAACGGAGAAGTTCGACGCCCTTACCCTGTGGTTCGTCCTCGAGCATTTCGAGGACACCGATGAGGTCTTGAAGCGCTGTGCCGCTATGATAAAAGCGGGGGGAGTCCTCGCTCTCTCAGTTCCCAACGGAGCGGGGATAAGCGCGAGGAAAGACCGCAGGAGCTTTCTCGAGAACAGTCCCGGCGATCATAAGACGGTGTGGACACCCCGGTCCGCGTCAAGGGTCCTTCGCCGGTTCGGATTCTCCACGGAACGGATCCGGGTTACCGGGCATCATCCCGAACGGTTTCCCGGAGCTTCGGGAATCGAATCCTCTTCCTTTCTTTTCCGGCTTCTGCGGGGGGTGAGCGTGGTCCTGCGGTTCGGGGATACTTTCGAGATATACGCGCGAAAAACGGGGAGGAACGGATGAAGCAGGGGAATCGGCGGGTTATCCTCATTCTCGGCGCGGGTATTATGCAGCTCCCGGCGCTGCACGCCGCCCGCGCGAAGGGATGGAGGGTAATCGTCGCCGACGGTAATCCCCATGCCCTCGGTGCGGGGCTCGCGGACGAGTTCCTTCACATAGATTTGAAAGACAAGGAGGGGATGGCCGAGGCGGCGGCGGAGATCCGCCGGGACCGGCTCGACGGTGTCTTTACCGCGGGGACCGATTTTTCGACGACCGTTGCATGGGTCGCGGAAAAACTCGGACTTCCCGGCATTCCCTACAGCTCAGCTCTTGCCGCCAAGGACAAGGGGGCGATGCGGAAAGCCTTTGCCCGGGCGGGGGTTCCCTCTCCGCGCTACGTGGTGGTGAAGGGCGATGGGGAGGGAACCGGCACGCCCTGGAGGGAGCTCTCCTATCCCCTGGTGGTCAAGCCCGTGGACAATATGGGGGCCCGGGGGGTCCGCAGGGTAGAGAACGAAGAAGAATTGACCGCTTCCCTCTCGATTGCCGTCGATCAGTCGGTATGCCGTACGGCCATCGTAGAGGAATACATTCCCGGTCCGGAGTTCAGCATCGATGCCCTCGTCTACCGGGGAAAGATCACCCCCTGCGGTTTCGCGGACCGGCACATAACCTTTCCTCCCTACTTTGTCGAGATGGGGCATACCATCCCTACCGGTATTCCGAAGGAATCGGAAGAAGCTGTCCTCGAGGTTTTTTACCGGGGGGTAAGGGCCCTCGGTATCGACGAGGGAGCGGCTAAGGGGGATGTCAAGCTGACCGGGTCGGGGCCCGTTATAGGAGAAATCGCGGCCCGCCTTTCCGGGGGGTTTATGTCGGGCTGGACCTATCCCTACTCGAGCGGGGTGAATTTGACGGGTGCCGCTTTGAATATCGCGGTCGGTCTTCCCCCGGGTGATCTCGTCCCCCGGTTTTACCGTATTACCGCCGAGCGCGCCTTTATATCCATCCCCGGTAAATTGATTTCCCTCGAAGGGGTGGATGAAGCGGCTGAGGATAACCGCGTCGAGGATATCTTCGTGACCGTAAAACCGGGGGATTCGGTTACCTTTCCCGAGAACAACGTGCAGAAGTGCGGAAACGTTATCGCCGCCGCGCCCGACAGGGAATCGGCCTGTGCCGCGGCTTTGGATGCGGCGAAAAGTATCCGCCTCCGGCTCGAACCGGGCAATCCGGACACCCTGCGATTCTTGACGGGCGAAAAGTGCCCCTGGGCTCCCGACGCCTTCACCCTGAACAGCCCGGTCAATCGAAAAACCCTCGATGAGATGCCCGATATCATCGTACAGCCGAAGCATACCTCCGGGCGTGGCGGTATCCTCGGAATCATCCTCCTTCCCGATATCGGGAGCGAGGAAGGGCGGGACTGGATGGGACGCGGATTCGCGGCATCCTTCGGTGAGCTCCGGCGGAGGTATACTCCGGAGGTTTTTCCGCCGAAAATTAATACTGTAGCCGATATCGGAGCCGGCCCGAAGGCTGAAGAATACCGCCCCGACGGAGACATCACCGCGGCAACCATCCTGGGGCGGGTGTTCTGGCGGGTTTTTCTTCGCGGAGGGATTCAGGCCGCCGAGTGGCTCTGTGAGTCGGTTCTAGACGAGGGGCCCGAGGGAGCAACTGTTCAATGCCTGGTTCGAAACGTATGATACGGAGTGTATTTCTTCTCGTTTTCACCGGTATTCTCATGATCGCGGCCCCTCTGAGGGGTTCGGCGGAGGCCGTCCTCGCCGAGGTGGCGGGAAAGGTAGACGCCCGGATCGAGTGGGACCCGAGGCGTCAGTCCGGGATTATTACCAGGGGGCTCAAGCGAATATCCTTTAAGCCGGGAAGCTCATGGCTGCTCCTCGACTATGCGAAACAGTCGGAAGGGAGGATCTACTTCGACGAGACCGGCACACTGCTGGCCTCCCGGGAAGCGGTGCGGGCCATCGAAGAGTTCTTTGTCCGTACAGCCACGGACGGGGCTCCCCGGGTCGAGGCTATCCTTATCGATCCCGGTCACGGCGGACGGGATGCGGGGGCCATCGGAACCCATGTGATCGACGGGAAGAAGCTGGTCTTGAACGAAAAAGACATTGTCCTCGACGTCGGCATCGATGTGTATCGCAGCTTGAAGCGGAAGTATCCCGAGAAAACAATCCTTCTGACCCGATCCGGCGATTCCTATCCGACCCTCGAGGAGAGGGTGGCCATGGCCAATGCCATCGAGCTCGGCAAGGAGGACGCCATAATCTACGTATCCATCCACGCGAACGCCTCCCTGAATACGAAGGCGAACGGTTTCGAGGTCTGGTATCTCCCCCCCGATTATAGACGGACCCTCATCGATCAGGACAGCATAGATGTCGAGTCGGAGGAGGTCCTCCCCATTCTCAATACCATGCTCGAAGAGGAGTACACCACCGAGAGTATTCTCCTTGCACAAAGGGTCATCGATAGTCTCGAACGGGAGGTCGGGGACAAGAGCCCTAACCGGGGGCTGAAGGAGGAGATCTGGTTCGTCGTGAGAAAGGCGAAGATGCCTTCGATCCTCGTAGAGCTCGGTTTCGTGACGAATCCCGGCGAAGCCGTGCTCATGTCCGATCCGATGTACTTGCAGAAACTCTCGAAGGCAATCTATAATGGCGTGTCCGGATTTATCGAGGATTTCGAGCGTACGAAAGGCTTTACGGAGTAGGAATTGATATCGTCATTTCAAAAAAATCGGATTTCACTGATTCTGGGGGGGATTCTTGCATTCTCCCTCGTGGTATCGTTATTCCTCTTCCTCTACCTGAATCACGGCTGGGTGGAAAGGGTCCTTTTTTTTCCCCGATATACCGACACCGTTTCCGGAGGCGAGACCCGGAGACTCCCGAAACGGGACACCCGGGAGGAAGAGCTCATGTTTTTCCTCGAAGAGATAATCCTAGGTCCCACGAATATCGAAAACATCCCGATCGTTCCCGAAGAGACCGAGCTTCGATCGGTTATGTTCCGCGATCAAGTTCTCTACCTCGATCTCTCCGAGGATATCCTCTTTCAAACCTCGGGAAGGCCCTTGCCTCTGGAACGGCGTATGGCCCTTATCAAAAGATCGGTTTTATTCAATTTCCCGTGGGTAAAGGAGATCATAATCACCATTAACGGGGAGATTCCCTTCGAAGGACCGGCGGATTTGGCCGATAATTTTAGGGAGAACTGAAAAAAAAAGAAAAATCGTTGACAAATCAAATGCATTTTGTATAATTTGATTTGAATATCGTATTTTGGATAAAGGAGTTGTGGATGAAACGGTTCGTCATTCTTCTAATTACAGCGTTTTTCTGCCTGAGCATCCCTGTTTTTGCAGAGGAATCGGTCTTAATCGACTTTTCGACCCTCGTTCCCGATGTCGTCATAGGAGACGCGGAAGAGCCGAATGAACATGCGGCTACAATTATTGATTTCAGTGAGCAAGCAGGCACCGGGTTCACCGAGGACGAGGCGCAATTGATGAAGATTTCCCTCGCCATGGATAACTGGGAAGTCGACCTTGCCTCGTCCTCTAAGACCGTCTTCAATCAGACCCGTTCGATGGTCAAATCGGTACCCGTGCGGGATGATGCCTCTCGGTATGCCGGAGAGAGGGTTTTGGGTATTCGTATTCATTATCCGACGGAACCCTATAACTCATGGGGTATGATCGTCCCGCCCTTCGAAATCCCGGTCTACATGAAGGAAACCGAGGTCCAGGGCGACGGAACCGTCGTCACTGTCGAAGAAGACGTCAACAGGACGAAATTCGACGGATACGGCGTCGTCAAGAACGTCGGGGTCCTCAAGTCGCTCTCCATGAGCGTCATGGGACTCAACTATCCCATGGGAGCGGAAGTCATCATTCAGGATCAGAACAACAGGCAGATGGCAATCTTCCTCGGCTATCTCGATTTCGACGGATGGCGGACCCTTACTTGGCAGAATCCCAATTATATAACCCAAGTCAACGACCGTGAGCTGAGGAGGTTCCCCCTCTATCCGAGGATGACCCCCTCGATAAAATTCGTGGGACTGCGGTTTACCCGTGACGCATCGGTAGGAGGCGGAGACTTCATTACCTACGTGAAGGACATCAGCGTTACCTACGACCTCGCGACCCTCGATCTCCAGATGGACATCAACAACGAAGAGGTCTGGGGTATCTTAGGCGAGCGGGAATCTTCCAGGCGAAGCGCCGAGTTCGATCGCCTTGGTGAGCTCCAGGTCCTTCGTGCTCTCGAGCGTAAGAAGATGGACGCAGTCAATGCTGAAGTCGAAAACGGCGGCCAGCAGTAGAGCGGCACCCGGAAAGCCACGGCAAGATAGATTTACAGAGCAAGTAATAATTATTGAATGAATCAACGACCCCTTGAAAGAGGGGTCGTTTTTATAGATCGATGATAAAAGTGAAGGCTTTACCGAAGGTTGGAAAAATCCAGCTTACACCCGACTCCGGTATCGAACAAATACCCCCCAGGGCCCGGATTAGTTACTCCTAAAAGTGCATCGGTGCCGAAGGTGTAGATACTGCTGTCGAGCCGGGCGAAAACGGTGAGGTATTTGGTAACCTCGACGTCCACTCTAAAGCCTACAACGAGGGAGCTCAAACCGTGAACGGTGGTGGTCGCCTCGAGAAAGGTTTTACTCAGGTGATGGTAGGCGAAGCGGACATCTACTTTATAGGGTACGTTTTTCTGGAAGATTTGCGTTCCAAAAAAGTATTCGGTAAGCCGGTCGACTGTTTCACCGGTTGATACCTTTTCGGTGTACTTCTTCGTGGAGAGTCCGAGAGTGCAGACGGCATTAGGAACGTAAAAACCGAATACGATGTCGTTTCGCTCCTGCAGATAATCGCCTGTTTCGATGAGTCGCCCTCCAATGCTGCTGTCCGCCCGGAAACGAAAGAAAACGACTCCCGGATACTCTATCTGTATCATTGCATTGATACCTGCTTTGAGTATGGAGGAGGCCGAGTTAAAAACCCCGAAGAAAGGACCCACCGCGATATTGATAAAATTCTCCCGGAAGGTGAATTGGGTATACAGGGTATTGCGGAGAACAGGGTCCATAATCCAGCTCGCGGATATCCCGATTTTATTGTTTATCGGATGATTGATGCCGACGTTGATCCCCCAGGGAAAGTACATTCCGCCGTAAGCCGTGTCGGCGGAGGTGCGATTCCTTTCTAAGGCCAGGTTTCCGATGTGAAACTCGGTGCTCAACTCGAGAGCCCCTCCGAAGGAGAGAATAAAGAGGAAAAGCAGGACTGTAAGGACAATTTTTTTTCGCATCATAGTTAGAACTCCGCTTTGACTCCGATGAAGGGTTCGAACATTTCGGGGAACTCGACGGGAAAGACTTGAACGTTGAGCTTGAAATTCCATACGATCCCCCCAGTGACCGCGCTGAAGTAGGGGGATACCAAAAACCGGAATTGGTCGAGACCGGCCGCGGGGGAACGGAAGAGTGCGGTCGTTTCCAGGCCTCCCGATAGAAGGGTCTTGTCGAGATCGCCGAAGCGGAAATTGGCGTTTATGTCGGCGGAACCGAGCTCGCCGGTGGCCTGCTGGTTATAGTATTCAGGGTGCCAGAAAAGGGTGAGTATTATTGAAAAAATATCAAAATGCAGTCTCGGCTCGAAGAGGAAGTAGAAGAGGTTGATGCTGAAGGGATCGAGAACGGGATCCCAGCGGGGAATTCCCACCTGCATCAAAAACTCCCCTACAGGACCGGGATTGTAGAATAAAAGAAGCCCCGCGCGGTAGAGACCGGCCCAGGCACCGGGAAAACTCAGGCCGAAAAAACCTTCGAGTTTGAACTGCTCGAGATTGACGAGGGCTCTGATATCGGCGGAAAAGTAGCCGGGCTGTCCGAAGACCTCGGTAAGGTAGGAATCCTGATAGATGTATCCGCTCAAGCTGAACCGCTCCCATAACTCAGGGGAGGTCGCAATCTCGAGGCCCATTCCGGTAGGGGTATACAGGCCGTCGTACCGGACGCCGGTGGGAAAGTACATATAGCCGCTGTAATCGGTGGCTATTGGGACGGTTCCGTAATCCTTGACGAAGGTGCCGCCGTCGGCGAAGACATCGTGCTCCCCCACGAAGTAGGTCAGGTCGATGGTATTGGAGAAGAGGCTTCGAGCGGTAACGCTCGCTGCCTTGAATTGGACGAATGCGGGCAGTGAGATGTCGGCCAAGGAATCGCTTTCTATCCCTAAGGCTATTCTGCCGCCGACCTTGTATCCCCCGGCGATCTCGAACTCCATATCACCTCGGGTCCCCAGGACGAACCTGCCGGCGTCGAAATAACCCCGGGTTATGAGCTCCATGGAGGGAACAATAAGGTCCGCCGCTCCCGCGCCGACTCCAATCCCTATAAGGATAACCAGACACAACAGAACGAAAACTACTCGACTGCTTCGTTTCAAGACTCTTATCTCCTACACTCTATTGTAACGCAAAAGGTTTAAAATACAAAGCTGTAAAATCCAATTTCTCTATTTCAATCTTCGGCGAAACGAGGATAATCTTGACCTGCTTTTGAAGAGGTTGGCGGGTATTAAATGACGGGTATTAAAT
>CAZXMO010000044.1:0-2780 GCA_964641125.1 uncultured Spirochaetales bacterium | reverse complement strand
CGGGTATTAAATGACGGGTATTAAATTACTTGACTTAACAATGCATATATAAGAGTATTTAGGGCAATGAGCGACTACCTGGATCCTAACAACGAAGAACTCCTCAAGGATTTCTTCATAGAGGCTAACAGCCAGGTCGATACCCTGGAACAAAATATCCTTGTACTCGAGAATGAACCCGAAAATCACGAGGCGGTGGATGAGATCTTCCGTGCCGCCCACACCCTCAAGGGCGGAGCTGCCACCGTTCAGATGATGGAGCTCTCCGAGTTCACCCACATCGTCGAAGATGTCCTCGACGAGATCCGCTCCGATAACGTAATCGTTACGGAGGAGGTTGTGGACACTCTCCTCGAATCGATAGACGTTATTAAGGCGATGCTGCAAGCCCGGAACAACGGCGAGGTTTACGACGAGGACGTAAGCGGTCTCGAATCGCGGCTGAAGGAGCTCCTCGCCGCGGGAGCTCGGGAGCCCGGGGCGGCGGGCGCGGCCGGTGGTAAAGAAAAGAAGCGCGCCGGCGGCAAAGCGGCCGGAGAGAAGAAAGTGCAGACAGCCGGGGCTTCCGGACGAGAGGGGCCCTCCGAGTACGAGCTTCTCGAGATGCGGGAGGCGGTTGCGGAAAACGAGGAGCTTTTCCGGGTAACGGTTCATTTCGACCCCGACAATCCCATGAACACGGTGGGAGGAATCCAGGTCTTTGCAGCCCTCAAGGGGATCAGCAACGTACTGAAAACGGACCCTGATTTCGACAAGCTTTACGAGGATGCTTTTTTTCCGACGGTGGATTATTTCCTTTCCACCGGAGGAGGAAGAAGTGATATAAGCGAGATACTGAACATGCCCGATGTGGTCACCTCGTCGGATATCGAAAGCCTAGCTGAACCTCCCGCGAAGACCACGGACGAGGCCATAGAAGCGGAGGCTGAGCAGATTGCGGCGGAGGCGGGGCTCGAGCCCGCGGATGAGGAAATCGGTGTTTCCGAAAAGGAGCTCGAGGCCGCGCGAAAATCCCTTACATCGGGAAAGGCCCCGGGAAAAGAGAAGAAACAGCCGGAGCGCCCTCATGAGCTGCAGAAGGGGAACGTCAACGCCTCCGTCTTGAGAGTAGACAGCCGGAGAATCGACAGTCTTCTCAATCTGATAAGCGAGGCGGTCATCAACAAGGCAACCTTCAATCAGATTTCCACCCAGTTCGCGGAGGCCCTCGTCGACTTCCAGAGCGCTGAGGCAGTCTTCAAAGAGAAGCAGAAAGAGCTCTTCGATAACCTTCCCGATTATCTCCAGAAGATCCACGACGGTGTACCCATCAAGACTATCAAGAAAGAGATCTGGGAAGCCTACGGGGATATTTTTACCCTCTTCGACGCCTTCGAGGCAAAGCTCAAGGGTACGATAAACGATTTCAGGGGAACCTATCAGATCCTTGGCAGGAACACCAGCGAGCTCCACGAGAAGGTGCTCCAGATCCGGATGGTTCCCATATCTCAGATCTTCTCACGCTTTCCGCGGCTCGTTCGGGACGTATCGAAGTCTCTCGGCAAGAAGATCAAGCTGATTATCGAGGGAGAGGACACCGAGCTCGATAAGTCGGTTATCGAGGACCTCCTCGATCCTCTTATCCACTGCGTACGGAACGCGGTCGACCACGGTGTAGAGGGTCCGAAAGAGCGGAAGCAGGCGGGCAAGGCTGAAGAGGGCAAGGTACTCTTGAAGGCGAGTAACGAAGGGAACATGATCATCATCGAGATATCCGACGACGGAAAGGGGATCGACGTCGAATCGGTTAGGAGAAAAGCGGTGGAACGGGGGTTGATCCACCCCAATAAATCTCTGTCCGACGTAGAAGCCTTTAATCTTATTTTCGAGCCCGGATTTTCCACCGCCCGCGAGATTACCAATATCTCCGGCAGGGGTGTCGGCCTCGATGTAGTCAAGAAACAGATCGAAAAGCTGAACGGACAGGTGAGTATAGTTTCCAGTCTCGGCAGCGGCACCCGCATGACCATCAAACTGCCGTTGACCCTCGCCATTATCCAGGGACTCTTAGTCCGGGTGGGAACCGAAATCTACGCAATTCCCATCACTTCGGTCCTCGACAGCCACCGGATCAGGCCGGAGGAGATAAAGAGGATCGATAATTACGAGGTTTTCAACGTCCGGGAGGACGTCATATCCCTGATACGCCTCAATCAGCTCTTTGGAATAAAATCGGACGAGACGAGAAAGTATCACTTCGTGGTGATCGTGGGCAGCGGTGATAAGAAGATGGGCCTCATGGTAGACAGCCTGATCGGTGAAGAGGATGTTGTAATCAAGCCGCTTCGGGACAAGTACACCAACTCGCCGGGAATAGCCGGAGCGACCATCTTGGGAGACGGAACGGTATCGCTGATCATAGACGTGAGCCAGCTCCTCGACTTAGGCCTGAGAAAGGAAAAGGAACAGCGCAGGTTGAGAGGAGCACGGAGTACATAATGAGCACCCTGATGAACGAACGGAGAATCGAGGCCGAACAGCAGGAGCGGGTCGAGAATATCGATTTCAAGATGGTAACCTTCTCCCTCGCGGGGAAGGATTACGGAATCGATATCATGAAGGTGAAGGAAATCGCCAAGGACAGCGATTTTACCTTCGTGCCGAACACCGCCTCCTACGTAAAGGGAGTCTATAACCTCCGCGGCGACATCATATCGATAATCGACCTGCGCGTCATGTTCAATCTCCCGGTGGAGGAACGTGCCGCCGGCGAGCTCGAGAACCTTATCATCCTTCGCCTC